>CAZPCC010000423.1:0-5065 GCA_964584905.1 uncultured Gemmatimonadaceae bacterium
ACCCCCGACCCCCGACCCCCCAATACTCTGAATGAAAGTAGCCGACTGGCCGAAGCTCTCCTCGACCTCCAACTCGATCATCGTCAGGCGGCCGGCGCCAGCCTCGTCGAGGCCGGCGAGAACCTCCCGGGCGAGGTACTCGGCGAGCATCTCGACGGTCGTGTTCGGAATCTCGAGCATGACGCAATCTTCCACGGGGAATACGTACTTCGGCTCGCCGTCGAGCGCGATGTGCACGCTCTTGCCACGATGCTCGATTCCCAGCCGTGGGTTGCGCAGCGGCAGAAGCACCTTGTGGTCGATGGCATCACAGGCGCGGCGAAGAATGGACTTGAGGACCGAGAAATCGACTACGTACCAGCTATCCGGGTCCAGCGCGCCCTCCAGGGCGGCCCCTACACGGTAGTTGTGTCCGTGAAGCGGCTCGCATCGATGGCCGGCAAAGGTAATGAAGTGCGCCGCGGCGAAGACGAGGTAGTCCTTCGTGACGGTGACACGATAGGTGCGCTGATTTTTCATCCTGGGATTCCCGGTTCCGGCTGTGTGGTGCAATTTACGTCAATGCGGATTCCAATCGAAACGTTCGAGCTCGACAACGGGCTGCGCGTCACCCTTTCCGAAGATCACACCGCGCCCATCGTCGCGGTCAATCTGTGGTATCACGTCGGCTCGGCCAATGAGCGCCCGGGGCGAACGGGCTTCGCTCACCTGTTCGAGCACATGCTCTTTCAGGGCTCGGCGCACGTGGGCGCCAACGAGCACTTCGAGCTCGTGCAGCGCGCCGGCGGCACGCTCAACGGTTCCACCTGGCTCGATCGCACCAACTACTTCGAGACGGTGCCGTCGAACCAGCTGGCGATTGCGCTCTGGCTCGAGGCCGATCGCATGGGTCAGCTGCTGCCGGCCATGACGCAGGCAAAGCTCGACAACCAGCGCGATGTCGTGATCAACGAGCGACGCTGGAGTGTGGACAACCAGCCGTACGGCACCTGGTGGGAGAAGCTGCCGGCGCTCGCCTATCCACCGGAGCACCCCTTCCACCACTCACTCATCGGCTCGATAGAGGATCTGACCGCGGCGAGCCTGGAAGATGTCGAGCAGTTCTTCGCGACCTGGTACACGCCTGACAACGCGGTGCTGAGCATCGCCGGCGATTTCGACGAGACGGATGCGCGCCAGCTTGTGGAGCGGTACTTCGGGCCGATTCCGCGGGGCCGCGGCCGGCCGCCATTGCCGCCGATGGAGCTGCCGCCCACGTTCGGTGAGCCGCTGCGCCAGGTAGTGGAAGACGAGGTGATGCTACCGCGCGTGTACATGGCCTTCCGTTCACCGCCGTTCGGCTCAGACGAGTACTACGCGGCCTCGGTCGCCGGCGCGATTCTCGGCATGGGGAAGGGAAGCCGGCTGCAGCGCGCGCTCCTGCGAGACCGGGAGGTGGCGAGCGAGGTAAATGCGTTCACCTTCGATCTGGCGAAGGGCGCGGATCTTCTCGTGATCGAAGCGACGGCCCTGGAAGGCGTCGACGAAGATCTTCTCGTGGCCGGAGTGGAGAGCGAGGCAACGCGCATGCACGACGAGGGAGTGACGGACGATGAAGTTTCGCGCGCTGTGGCACTGATAGAGACGGCGTACGTGTCGTCGATGCAGTCGGCGGGCGACCGGGCCGACCGTCTGTCGATGTTCGCCACGTATTTCGGCGATCCCGGGCTGGTGAACGAACAGGTGGACCGGTATCGCGGGGTGACGGCGGCGGCCGTCTCGCGGTTCGCGCGTGAACGGTTAGGCACGGGCAACCGGGCGGCATTGATCTACACCCCCAGACGCGGCGAAGCGGCTTCGGCACTTGTGTCCTCGGCGGCGGAGGGACTGGTATGAACGCCCCAGCCGATACGCTCGCCGAGCGCCCGGTGCCGGGTCCGCCGCGCGCCTATCGATTTCCGGAGTTCGTGACCCAGCGTCTGGCGAACGGTTTGCGCGTGGTGGTCGCGCCGGTGCGTAAGCTGCCGCTGGTCTCCGTGCGGCTGGTGCTCGACGCCGGCGCGATGACCGAACCGCCTGGCGCCGAAGGTGTGGCGTTGCTCGCGGTTCGCGCACTGCTCGAGGGAACCCAATCGCGTGATGCCGATGCAATGGCAATCGCGCTCGAGGAACTGGGCGCGTCGATGGATGTGGGCGCCAGCTGGGACATGTCGGCGCTGACAGCTACGGTGATGTCGGCCCGTCTCCCGGCGCTGGTGGAGACGCTGGCCGAAATGGTGCGTGCGCCGCGGTTCGCCGAACGCGACGTGATGCGGCTGCGCGGCGAGATGCTGGCCGAGCTGGTGAGCCGCAACGCCGAGCCACGTGGATTAGCCGACGACATGTTCGGCCGTTTCGTCTACGTACCGGAATCGCGTTATGCAGCGCCGGAGGATGGCCGCCGGGAGACCGTTTCAGTGCTGGACCCCGACTCCGTGGCCACGTTCCACCGGGCGAGGATGGTGCCGTCGGCGGCGACGCTGATCGTTGCCGGCGATGTGAACCCTGCCACGATGGTGTCGCTGGCCGAGCGCACTCTGGGCGACTGGACCGCACCGGCGCCGGCGGCGCGGCAGGTGATCGACACACCGGCTCACGACCGGCGCCGGGTGCACCTCGTCAGGCGGGTCGATGCTCCCCAATCGGAGCTGCGTATCGGTCACGTCGGAATTCCGCGCAGGCATCCCGACTATTTCCCGGTCACCGTAATGAACGCGATCCTCGGCGGCCTGTTCAACTCGCGCATCAACCTGAATCTGCGCGAGGTGCACGGCTACACCTACGGCGCGTTCTCGAACTTCGAGTGGCGTCGGGCGGCCGGCCCATTCGTTGTATCGACGGCGGTGAAGACGGAAGTGACGGTAGCGGCCGCGCGGGAGGTGCTCAACGAGATCGAGCGCATGCGCTCGGAGGAGGTTTCGAGCGACGAACTTTCGCTGGCGGTGAGCTACCTGGCTGGCGTGTTCCCGATCCGCTACGAGACGACCCTGGCGATCGCGCAGGCCCTGACGACGCTGGTAGTGCACGATCTCCCACCCGACTTCTACGACAGCTACCGTGACAACGTGCGAGCGGTGACGCTGCCGGCAGTGCTTCACGCGGCCGATCGCCACCTCCATCCTGACGCCATCCAGATCGTGGTCGTCGGTGATCCGGAGCCGTTAGGGGGACTGGCCGAAGTGGAAGAAGTGGACTGAAGCGAAGTGCAAATTGCGAAAGGGGATGGACTCGCGTAATGGTGCGACGGTTAGGGAAAGTGCGGCGAATGGGGTTAGACTCCAGCTCATCGTAACTTCGCACTTCGCACTTCGCACTTCGCACTTCGCACTTGGCGCCTTCTTCGTTCGTCTCTCTTACCCATTCCCGATGCCCGGTCAACTCTCTTCCCGCCGCGTTTATACCGGCAGAATCCTCTCCGTCGATCATGACACGGTCGAGTTCCCTGATGGATCCATCGGCGAGCTGGAGATGTTCCGGCATCCCGGCGCGAGCGCAGTGGTTCCCTTTCTGAGCGACCCGCGCGGCGCCGATCCTCAGGTTCTGCTCATCAGGCAGTATCGTTATGCGGCTGATGATTACCTGTTCGAGATACCGGCCGGCCGGCTGGAGGGAGCGGAAGATCCCAAGGCGTGCGCGATTCGCGAGCTACGTGAGGAAACAGGATGCTCGGCGGAACATTTCGAGCACCTGACGACGTTCTTTCCCACGCCGGGGTTCTGCGACGAGCGGATTCACATCTTCATGGCAACTGGGCTGAGCCAGGGCGAGACTAACCATGAAGCGGATGAGTTCGTGGAGGCGGCGCCGATGTCGATGTCCCAGGCACTGGCTTTGATCGAGAGCGGCGAAATCAAGGACGGGAAAACGGCGCTCGGAATCATGTTCGCGGCCGGATTTCGCGGGGGAGAGTGACCTGGCTCACGACTTTGGGGTCCGCGGCATTAGGAAACGATTATGGCGTCCACCAGATTGTTCCCTCGGCGTATCAAATCGTGGACATTCGGACACGGCACTGTTATATTCCTACTTTAGCTGAATCGCGCAACTCCTTGAGGCACTGTAATTTACGTCACAATCACTGCCGAGCGCCCAGATCGGCACGTGCCGTGCTTCCTTACCAGTGGGAACAACGAAGGAGGACGAAACGACTCGACTCTGTCTCGTTGACGAATTGAACCCTTTGCAGTCGGGGGAAATCATGGCGACCGTGGCGCTCAAACAGGCGGTGCCGCACGCGGGTACAACCGTCCGCGAACGGTTGCACGCATCAGACGATGCCGAAGTGGTGGAGATGTTCCTCGGCGGCGAGGAGCGCGCGTTCCAGGAGCTGGTGGAACGCTATCAGATGCGACTCCTCAACTTCGTGGTTCGGACGATCGGTGATCGCGAGCGTGGTGAGGACCTCGTTCAGGAGGTGTTCATCCGCGTGTACCGGCACCTGCACCGCTTCGATGCGTCGAAGAAGTTCTCGACGTGGATCTACACGATCGCGTCGAATCTGGCCAAGAACGAGCTGCGGAACCGCTCGCGGAATCCGCTCGTGTTCTTCCAGACGCTCAAGAAGAACTGGGATGACGAAGACCGTCCCCTCCAGTTCGAGGATTCGGCCATGCGGCCGGACGACCTGTACCGCAAGCGCCACCTGCGCGAGCTGGTGGAGAACTCGGTGCAGCAGCTTCCCGAGCACCACCGGCAGGTTTTCGTGCTGCGTGAGCTCGAGGGCAAGTCGTACGAGGAGATCGCCGAGATCACGGGGTGCAATCTCGGCACGGTAAAGTCGCGATTGAATCGCGCCCGGAACTCGTTTGCGTCGATTATCGAGCCGGACTTGCGTTAAGGGGGTCGAGGGTTGGGGGTCGGGGGTCGCGGGGGGAATCGGAACGCGGGAGCCGGCAATGCCGGCTCCCGCTTTTTTGAATGGACATCGCGCCCGTTATCCCCGACCCCCGCCCCCAACCCCCCCCCCCCCCCCCACCCGGCCCCCCCCCCCCCCCCCCCCCCCCCCCCCCACCCCCCCCCCCCCGCCGCCCACACCCCCCCCCAACAG
>CAZPCC010000424.1:0-41689 GCA_964584905.1 uncultured Gemmatimonadaceae bacterium
TCGTCCCGCGGAAATGCGACGACGGTGAAACGGCCCTGATCGAACCGGAGCGGCGCCTCGTCCTGGGCCGCCCCGTACGCCGGCAACAGCCAGGCGATGAGCGTTAGGCCGAGCGCGAGATGGCTTCTCCGCGCTCCACGCTGCCGACCATGTCCGCGCACCGCTTCGCCCATTGATTGAACCTGTTGGCCCCCGCGCCGCGGCGCCACGTCTCGAGCGCCCGGTCGGGCTCCCCGTGCAGCCAGTGCGCATGTCCCAGGTGGTAGTACGCCTCGATCAGGTTCGGCCCTAGGCCGATCGCCTTCTCCAGGAACGTTTCCGCATCGGCGTACATCTCGCGCTCAAGGTACACCAGCCCGAGATAGAAGTGCGCGTAGAGCACGGCCTTCCTGTCATCGCTGTGCATCGCTCGCGACAGGTGCTCGATCGCCTCTCCGAAGATCCGGCGCCTCAGGCAGATGTAGCCAATGTTCACACGGGCCATCGCATTCTTCGCGTCCCGCATCAGCACCCTTTGAAAGCTCGCCAGCGCCTCATCGAGCTTCTCCTGGTGCATCTGCGCCCATCCGATCAGAGCTTCGGTTTGCGGGTCGTCAGGCGCGAGCTCCAGGGCATGCAGCAGCGCCGCTTCGGCTCCAGCGTGATCGCCGGCGGCGATGAGGCTCCAACCCTTCTCGACGAACGTCGAGGCGTTGAGCCGGTCGGTGTGGATCCCCGAGTGGTTCTCGACACCGCCCAGTCCGGAAGGCGCGGCATTCGGCGCCGCAGCCGGCATCTCCTTCCACGCTTCAGCGAGCCGGTTCACTTCGTCCTTCAGCTCGGCCACTCCGGCACCGGCCGCCTCGAGCTCTTCGAACAAGGCGAGAATCTCCAGACGGAGCACGGCTCGATCGGCGGCGGCGAGCGGACCGGCAATGCGCGAAGCGAGCGCTGCCTGACGCCGCCGAAGCGCGTCCAGCGCCGCTTCACGCATGCGGTACGGACGCGGCGACCTGCAGCATCGCCTTGCGCTCGTCCGTCGCGAACAGCCGCTGCACGTCCAGAAAGACGATCAGATGATCGTCGCGCCGGATGATGCCGCGCAGATATTCGCTGGCAACGCCGCGGAACAATGCCGGCGGCGGCGACAGCTGTGCCTCCGTTATCGCCACCACCTCCTGCACATCATCGACGACCGCGCCTATCCACTCGCCCTCGCAGGCGAGCACGAGGATGCGAGTCTCCGGCCGTACCTTGACGGGGGAGAGTCCGAAGCGGCGACGCAGGTTCACGACCGGGATGACGCGTTGCTGGTATTCCAGTACACCGTCGATCCACGACGGCATGTTCGGCACCACCGTCGGCGGCTGGTGGCGGAGCACGCGCTCGACCGCGAATATGTCGGCGGCGAAATAGTCCTCGCCTAACCGGAAAGTGACAATCTGATATGCCGGGGCACTCATGCCGCCTCCGCGGAAACCGGTACCGCGCACGCTGCAATGAGCGCGTGCGCATCGACCACCGTAACCAGCGCGTTGCCGATGAACGCCACGCCTAGCACCAAGCTGTCGGTATCGGCCGATGGAGGTGGCCGGAGCATCGTCCGGCCGAGCAGGATCACATCCTCGACGTCGTCCACCACCAGCGCGACCCGTCGCTCGCCTGACCGCATGAGCACCAGCACCCCGCCTTCCGCCGCGTGAGGCACCCGCAGCGTAACGGCCGGCGAGTATACGGGAATCAGACGGCCACGAAGGCCGATCACTCCAAGCATGGCTTCCGGCATGTCCGGCACCGCGTGTACCGATTCCAGCTCTACGGCCTCTTCCGCCGCCACCAGATCGAAGGCAAACAGTTCGGCACCTACGCGAAACATGAGCAGTTCCACCTCGCCGGCACCAAGCGCGAGCAGATCACGCATGGTGCGGATCCGCTCCTCGACGGGGAGCAGGTCATCTGCCTCCGACTCGTCGTTCCCGCGCGGGAGATCGGCAAGGGCCACCGCCATCGCCTCGGCACGCTCCACAACGAGCGGCTCATCAGGCACGTCGGACGCTGCGCTGGGCGGCGCGGCATGCCGGGCCATCACGGCGGACTGGACCTCAGGCGCCAGAACAGCCGGCTTTTCACCGGTGCCTGCCTTACTCTTGCGCTTGGGGGAACGAGAACGCGGTTTCCTGGGCTGACTGGTCATTCGACTTTTGGGGCGATAACGACTGTAAGGGCGGACGCTTGCCCGCACGAGAAGGACATTTCTCCCTCGGGCGGGGTCACAACTTGCCCGCCACCGTCAACCGCTCGAGACATGCCACGATGGTGTCGGCCATGGCGCCGAGCGGCACGGCACGAACGGCTCCCCCCGACGCGATCGCAGCCTGCGGCATGCCGAAGATGATCGACGTGGTGCGGTCCTGCGCGATTCCCAAGGCGCCTGCGTCACGCATGACCCTGAGCCCCGCTGCTCCATCCCGACCCATTCCCGTAAGAACCACTCCCACAGCCGCCGCCCCGAAAACCTCGGCCACCGACCTGAAGAGCGGATCGGCAGCCGGACGCACCCCCCACACGGCCGGTGAATCATCGAGCGCGATCCGGGTGGCTCCCCCGGAACGGCGGACGCGCATATGGCGGCCGCCAGGCGCTATGTATACCTGGCCATTCTGGAGTACCTGCCCATCCTCGGCTTCGACGACCCTGATCGCGCTCTGCCCGTTGAGGCGCTCGGCCAGACTCCGGGTGAAGCCCGCCGGCATGTGCTGAACGACGAGCACCGCGGCG
This sequence comes from uncultured Gemmatimonadaceae bacterium, assembly GCA_964584905.1. Lineage (GTDB taxonomy): Bacteria > Gemmatimonadota > Gemmatimonadetes > Gemmatimonadales > Gemmatimonadaceae > JALZIF01. Next base: position 2,758 of record CAZPCC010000424.1, read on the forward strand.
TCGAGTCCGCAGGGAAGGCGCGGAATCAAGTCGGCTAGCGCCCGCGGACCGCCGGTCGAGCAGGCGATTGCGACCACGCGGCTGGCTCGGATCGGAAGTCCGGATTCGTACGCCGGAACCGGCGCTTGCGGGGGACGCGCCAGAACGGACACGCCCCGCAGATTCACTTCACTGCACGCGCGCAGGGCGTTGAGCAGAACTTCGCGAACGGGACTCAAATCCAGGCTGATCTTCCCCGCTGGCTTGCTGACGAAATCCACCGCACCAAGCTCCAGGGCGCGAATCGTCAGGTCATCGGGCCCGCCCGTCGCCAGGCCGCTCAACATCACCACCGGCCGCGGTGTCTCACTCATGATGTAACCGAGCGTGGCGAGTCCATCGAGCTCGGGCATCTCGACATCGAGCGTCACAATGTCCGGGTCCAGCGCATGGATCTTTCGCAGCGCGTCGCGTCCGTTGCGAGCGGTGCCGGCGATGCGAAACTCGCCCGACGCGCTCACCAGCTCCGAAATGAGCTTGCGCATGAACGCGCTGTCGTCCACCACCAGGACGGTCGGTGACGCCGCGCTAGACAACGATCTCTCCACGTCGGACGGATCGCACTCGCATCAGTCCATCGGCCACGCTGAAAAAGACCGATCTGCCGAAGTCGCCTCCCACATCCTGCCCGACGAGCGGAATGCCGGCCACCTGCAAGGCGGCGCGGGCAGCCGTCACGTTTCGCTCGCCCATCTGCAATCCCGGGGATGCGATGAGGGATGCGAACATCGCCGCTCCGCCGGCCAGTTTCGCCTGCATACGCGGCAGCCGTGCGCCGAGTGCCTGCATCTGCTCGATGAGCAGGGGGACAGCCGTTCCGGCGAACTTGGCGCGATTCCCGCGCTCGCGCGACATTGCCTCGCTAGGCAGCAGCACATGCGCCAGACCGCCGATGCCGGCGACGGCGTCGTGCAGAGTGATCGCGACGCAGGAGCCGAGCCCGATGGTGACGATCAGTTCGGGCGTCGCGGCGACGGCATAGTCGGCGACGCGTACTCGGATCTCGGTCACGGACGGCGGAATATCCGCGACCGGGCATCGACGCTGGTCAGCGCTGCTCGGGCCGACCCGAGCAGCGTCTCCACCTTGCCGAGGACGAGATAACCGCCCGGAGCGAGCGCGTCGACGAACCTCTCGAAAAGACGCTCCTGCGACTCACGGTCGAAGTAGATGATCACGTTGCGGCAGACGATCAGTTGAAGATTTCTTCGCGGCGCCTCCTCGCGCAGCAGATCGTGCTGGGCGAAGGTGACCAGCGAGCGCAGGTCGGGCGTCACTTCCGACGGCACACCCGCCGAGAAGTACGCGGCACGGAACTCGGGCGGGGTATCGGAGAACGCCGGCTCGTCGTATTTGCCCCGGCGCGCAACTTCGAGGATCCGTGGGTCGACGTCGGTGGCGAGGATCTCCAATGTCCGAAGCCGCGGGAGCTCGTGATGTTCGCGCGCATGTCGATGAAAGAGCGCGGCCAGGGAATACGGCTCGTCTCCCGATGCGCAGCCCGCGCTCCACACGCGCAGCGGCGCGACGCGGCTGGCCCACACGTCGGGGATCACTGCCCTCGCGACCGCCTCGTACACATCCCAGTTCCGAAACAGCTTGGTGACGTTGATCGTGAGAGCGTCGATCAGAATTTCGTATTCGCCGGGGGCGCTGTCGAGCACCCGCATGTAATCACGATAGGTGTGCACGCCCTTCGCCCGCATGCGAACCGCGATCCGCCGCCGCAGGCACCGTTCCTTGTAACTACCGCAACGGAAACCGCGGTCGGTGGAAATCTTCTGCGTGAGCGCGACGAAATCGGCGTCAGGCAGCGCCGGGGCCGGCAGGGCGGACCTGAGGCCCGTCATGACGATCCGACAGTGCGAACGAGGTCGAGGTTGGTCCGGACCAGCTCGTTCTCCGGATCGAGCGTGAGCGCGCGTTGCCAGCATGCGATCGCCTCTTCGCGCTCTCTCCGCTTGTATCGGATGTTACCGAGCTTGAAATAGACGTCACTTCCCAGCGACTCGTCGCAGGCGAGCGCCCGCTCGTACGCGGCAATGGCCTGGTCGTAGCGCCCGGCGCGGTACAGGCTGTCGCCAAGATTCTTGTGCAGCTGGGCCAGGTTCGAGTCTTCGTGCAGTCCGCGGTTGGCGGCATCGGTGGCTGCTTTCACGTCGCCGCGGCGCTCCTGTACGGTGGCCAGCGTGTTGTAAAGCGTTGCGGCGCGAGGATAGGCAGCCAGTCCGTCGGTGACGATCGACAGCGCGCGATCGAGCTCGCCGGTCAGCGCGGCCGAAAGCGTGGCGTAATGAAACCAGGCCGCCGATGGGGCGTGCGTTCCCCACTGGGGCCGCGCTGCCGCAAAGGCGCTCTCCGCCGCGCCAACGTCGCCGCGCTTCAGGGCAAGCACGCCTAGCGAGGTGCGCACCTGTGGGTCGTCGGCGCCACCGCCTGCCAACGCTTTGGCAAGCGCAGCCGCCGCCTCATCGAGGCGGTCAAGCCGCTCGAGAGCGTAAGCGAGATTGTGGTGAACCGCGTACCGCGCATCCGGCAGCGCGGCAGCGTCGGCAAGGCGCTCGGCGGCGGATTCCCACTGCTCCTGCCGCAGATCGATGAGACCGAGGAAAAAGGCCGACTGCGCATCCTCGGGGAGCAGTTCCTGAACACGCACGAACTCTCGCGCGGCCTCAGTGAACATGCGCGCCTTGTAGAACGCCACTCCGAGGTTGCGGTGCTCCTCGACGCGGAGCTCGCGCATCACGTGCTCGGGAGGACGGCTGCGCCCCGCCCGGTGCGCGAATCCGGCGGTGACGAGGCCGTAGAGCGCCTTGCCCACCTCGAACTCGCCCATCCCCGACGCCTCGACCAGCGCATTCACATCGCGCCGTCCGTCGATGAGCCTCATCAGCCTTTCTTCGTCCGGCGTGAGCGTGGCTCCGCTGTTCGTCAGGCGCGCGCGATCGAACTCGAAGACGCTGTCGAACCCGGGCACCTTCTTCTCGATCAGGCTCCATTCATCGACGCGCCTCGCTCCTTCGAGCAGCAGCGATTCCGGCGTTATCGACACCAGCACCGGCTGGTCGTCAGGCGTGACGTCGACATCGAAGCTGAACGTCCCCTGGGTCCAGGTGAACAGGAAGTACACCGCCTCTTCAATCTGCAGCCTGACGTAATGGTGCAGTTCCTCCTGCGTCAGGAGCCCGCGCTCGAGCAGAATCTCGCCGAGCAGCTTGTTCCGCGAGTGCGACTGGGCCGCCACCGCTTCGTTGAGCTGTTCGGTGGAGATGATTCCGCTCTTCTCGAGGATGTCGCCCAGGCGGTCGCGCCGATTGACGATGCGTGCGTACGAGATGCGGCCACGATCGAAGTAGATGTAGCCGAAGTTCGATCGGTCGCCGATGCTGAGGACACCGGTTTTCTGCCCCATTGCCAGCAGCTGCAGCACATCGGGCAGGCTGGCCTCGAGTAGCGATCCGCGGATGGCCATCAGCGCATCTCCTCGATAGCGCGGCCGCCGAGTTCAGGCCAGTCCCAGATGGTCTTCTCGCGGTCGAGGAAGAAGGTGTCGACATCCTTGATCCCCGGCTTAATGACGAACGGCGTGCGTACCGCAGGCCCCGGCGTCTCTGGAGTGGTGATCACTGCCGGAGTGGCGGCGGGCCGTGCTGCGCCAGGCGCGGCCGTCCGCGATCGGATGGGCGTGGCAGAGCGCGCCGGCGTCATTGGCGCGTCGTCGAGCAGTCGCCGCGCGAATCCAAGCGTGATCGGCGAATCCTTCTCCTGCGCCTCACGAGCGAGCAGATCGGCGGTCACGATTATCTCGCGGACATCATCCGATTCGCGGCGCGCGAGGTACGAAAGCACGTCCGTCGGCACTACATGACCCAGACGCTGGAGGAGCGCGCGATACAGCCGCTGGCGGAGAGTCGAGTCGGGCGAGCGGATTTCGACGACCAGTCCGCCGGCGAACCGCGAGCGCAGCCGGTCGTCCAGTGTCTCGAGCTGCTGCGGCGAACAATCGAATGCCAGAACGATCTGCTTGCCCGCGTTATGCAGCGTGTTGAAGAGATTGAACAGCTCCACCTGCGCGGCCTCGGTGCCAGCGATCACCTGCGCGTCATCGAGCAGCAGGGCATCGACATCGCGCCAGCGCGCGCGCCATCGCTCCACCGTTCCGTCTTCGAGGGCCGCAATGAGCTCGTCGACGAACAGCTGCGCCTTGGCGCAAGCCACCCTCGTTTCGGGAATCCTCGCCAACCCGTTTCCGATCGCGTGCAGCAGATGCGACTTTCCAACGCCGGCTTCGCCATGGATTACGAGTGGGTTGTACCGGAGTCCCGGCTCGCGCACCACTGCCTCGCCGGCATGAACGGCGAACTGGTTGCACGGCGCGATTTCATACCGCTCGCGAGTAAGTACCTCCACGGGTCCGGGGGGCGGCTCCGACACCGCTTCGGCCCTGGAGACCAGGTTTTCGGCTTCGGAGATTCGCGACGGATCGCGAAATACCTCGGCTCCGGCCAGCGATGGATCGGCGTCCACGCCGGCGGCCTCGAGCTCCTGAAGGCGCTTCACTGCGGCCTCGAATTCGGTGATGGCCTCTTCCACCTGTACTCGCGGCGTGCCTTCGAGGAGGTCGGTCACGTAGCCGGCCTCGGACCACATCGCCACTGCATCGGCGAGCCGCTGCGTCGATTCGTCCACCTGTTCGCTCACGAACGCAGCGAGATCGGACACGAACGAGCTGAACTCGTCAGGTATCGCCGCCATGCCGGGAGCCGGTGTGTAGCGCCCACCCAGGATTTTCGGCACCGTCGCCGGCACCACCTGTCCCTCACCAAGCTGCTGAAACGCCATCAGCCGGGTCAGTGCACCCTCCAGCTCACGCACGTTTCCGTGGCCGATTCTCGCCACCGCCTCGGTCACACCGGCAACGAAGTTGATGCCGAACTCGTCGCACTTCCGACGGAGGATCGCGACCCGCGTTTCGTAGTCAGGCTTGTCGATGTCGACTATCAACCCGCCCGAAAAGCGTGTGAGGAGATGCTCATCGAGCTCGGAGATCTCCGCCGGTGGCCGGTCGCTGGCGAGAACCAGCTGGCGTCCGCCGCGCCGCAGGACGTCGAACATTCGCAGCAGTTCCGTCTGGGTCTCGCGCCGGCCGGCGAGGAACTGCACGTCATCAAGGAGGAGCATGTCGACGTCGCGAAACCGTTCGCGGAACTCGGCGACGCGGCCTGCGGCGACCGCTCCGTGGAGCTCGTCGACCATCTCCCCTATCGCCACATATGAAGTGCGCAGAGTTGGTGAAAGCTCGGTCGCCAGCTGAGCGGTGGCGAGCAGCAGATGGGTCTTGCCCAGCCCGGAGTTGCTGTAGATGAACAGCGGGTTGTAGGCCGCGCCCGGCGACTGCGCAACCGCGCGCGCTGCCGAAACGGCCAGACGGTTGGCCGCGCCGACGACATAGTTCTGGAACCTGTACCTGCTGTCAGCGGTGCCCGGCAACATGCCGCACCTCCGACGGTGTATGGCCACTCATGCGCCGCAGTACCAGCTCCGAAATCCCGCGCAGTGTCTCGAACACGCCCTCGCCGCGCACCGCGCCGGCCGTGTAGGATTTGACACCGCGAAAGTTCAGCTCTTCATCGAGCCGCTCGGCATCGAGAATCATTTCCTCCGGAAGGTCCTGCTTGTTGTACTGCAGTACCATCGGCACCGTGCTCGTGTCCACGCCCTGCGCGGCCAGATTGGCGTGGAGATCCTGAAGGCTCTCCACGTTCTCCGCCAGCTGGCGCGCCTGACTATCGGCTACGAAAACGATCCCATCGGCCCCCTGCAGCACCAGCTTCCGCGTCGTCGCGTAATAGACCTGGCCCGGCACGGTGTACAGCTGCAGGCGCGTTGTGAACCCGGAAATGGAGCCCAGGTCGATCGGCAGGAAGTCGAAGAACAGCGTTCGGTCGGTCTGGGTCGCCAACGACACGAGATTCCCCTTCCGGCCCCGTGGGACCTGGTCGTGGATGTACTGCAAGTTGGTCGTCTTGCCCGACCGCCCGGGGCCGTAGTAGACGATCTTGCAGGTAATCTCGCGAGTCGCGTAGTTGACGAGTGACACAATGCTTCCGTCGTTATGTTATCGGCTTCAACCTGTCGAAACTTCCTGCTGGCTGGCCCGCCCGAACAATGCCGCCAGACTGCGATTCAGCTCCTGCTCGAAGTTGCCGGCCAGCCCAGGGCTGCTCGCCTGCGCGGGCGCCACCGCTACGAGAGCCGAGCGCAACTCCTCGAAATACACTCGCACCAGACCGAGCGATGTGGTCCGGTCGAACGCGCTCAACAACACCAGATCCCCACGCGGCGTTTCGACGCGCGCAAGAAAGACCTGCCGTGCCGTGCCGCCGTGATGCAACTCGCCGAACGGCGCCGAGTCCATTTCCTTGCCGAGAGCCGTGCCTGACGCGTGGATCGCCGCCGCAAGTGCGCATGCAGCCATCACGTCCAGCGACTGTGTAAAGCCGAACTGACCCAGAACCTGCCCGCTCGGGTGGATGAGCAGCGCAAACAGCACGCGCGCATCGTCCACGAACCGGCGCAGCGGCTCCTCGACCCACTGTTCCGCGACGGTGACGATCATGCGAGCCCCGCCGCCGCCCGAATCATCTCCAGACGGACGATACCGACGTTTACAGACGATTCGGCCACCGCAATGAGTACGAGCCCACCTTGTCCGGCGGCGAATATGTGTCCGTGCTCCGCCTCCATCCGCAGGAACGCCGTGTCTCCCAACCCCGCGGCCCCGGCCGATTGTCGCGCCTTCCGGTAGATCGACGCGCCCAGCGCCGCCACCGTACTCGCCTTTACGCCATTCCGCACCGTCGCATCGACGATGATGTCATCCTGCGCGTCCACGACCATCGCGCCAACTATCCCGCGGTGGCGGGAAACGGCGGCGAGCGAGGCGGCGTATTGCGAGCTCATGCCCCAGCTTCCGAAACGGTCCGGTCGAGCCACACCCGCGCCTCGGCCGCACACAGCTCGAGCACGCGCCTCACCAGTCCCTGGGGTAACGCGGTGTCGGCGGCGAGCAGCACCAGCCCGCCGTCGCCGGCTGGCGCCATGGCAACCGTCGCCGCGTCGGTCTCGAAGGAGATGCACCTCCAGTTGCCTAACGCCAAATGGCGCATCGCGCGCTGCACTTCATCGCTCACCCCGCGCAGCTCCGCGCCGATCTCCTGCGACACGTCCCCGCCCTCGACCGTCGGATAGCTGCCGGCAATCACGAGCCCCTCGGAATCGATCAGCAGCGCCGTCATCTCACCCTCGCCGAGAGCATCGGCGAACAGCGGCTTCTGATCGGCCACCGGCTGCATGAGCGGATCCCCATTCTGGAGCGGAACGTCGGAGGCATGATGGCGCACGGCAGCCAGCGCGGCGGAGATGGACGGATCTTCTCCGCCCTGCTCCGCCACCTCGAGCAGCTCGCGTTCAGCCTCGGACCAGCGTCCCTGCTTGAACAGCACGAATCCCTTCCCCTTTCGAGCGCCCAGATGCCGGGGCGCAAGACGCAGTACCGCGTCCCAGGACTCGAGGGCGCGGTCGAATTCGCCGAGATCGGCGTAGATGCGCGCGTTGAGATCATGCGCGTCGCTATTACCGGCATGACGCTCCAGGCCGCGCAGCGACACACGCAGTGCCACGTCGAGCTGTCCACGGCGACGCAACGCCTCCCCCAATCGGAGAAAGACGAGGCTCCCCGGCTCGCGAGCGAGCTCCTCGCTCAATTGACTCACTTCATCGAACATTTTCGTGCTCCAGAAGCATGTCGTGCAGCCGCGCGGCTGTCTCGAGTACCCCGCGAACCCGTGCTGCATCGCGTCCCCCCGGCATCACCCGGAGGTAGCGTTCCCAGGCGTCGACTGCCTCGGCCAGCTCGCCGCAGTGGGCAGCCGCGTATCCCAGCTCGCGGTGCACATCCCCGTTCAACGCATCCAGGCCCGCGGCGCGCTTGAGCTCACGCAACGCTTCGGTGTGGCGCCCGAGACGCGAGAGTCCCGCCGCCAGCACCAGCCTTGCGTCGACGAGCGTCGGTTCGAGCGATACGGCCTCACGCGCTGCCGATACCGCACGATCGATGTCCCCTTCGCGCAGAGCGTTGTGCGCGCGGTCGAGGTGGACTCGCGGCGCCACCGCGACACTTCCCTCGATTTCCGATTCGCGCACGTGGACGGCGACCACCCCGGTCATCACAAGGCCATAGGTGATCTTGGCCACGTCGAACTCGCTCCGCGCCAGGTACGTCGCTATCGCCCGCAGGTCGCGTGAGCCGTCGATCTCGGCCAGCACCTCCCACTCGTTGGGCAGAAGGTCGAGCAGCGCCGGCTGATCGCCGGTGACGGGAGCGAGCGCTGGGATGACTCCGGCATGCGGAACCACCCGCTCGATGCGCGACCATTCGTCGATACGGCGTGCCGCCTCCATGAGCAGCGACTCCGTCGATATCCGGATGATCGCCTCGGCCGGCGCGTTGTCCACCGACCGCTCCTCGAACGAGAAGTAGCCCTCGGCCCACGACAGCAGGCCGAAGACGATCTCCTCGACCTGAAAGCGCACGTGGCGCTCGAGCTCGCGCCGCGTGATCGCGCCGACGTCGACCAGTATCTCGCCGAGCGCCCGCGCCCCGACTTCCCGCTGCTGAATTCCCATCGCCCGCGCGATGTCGCCGTGCGTCACCTTGCCAGCGCGAATGAGCAGTTCACCCAGCGGACGCGGGTTGCTGCGCAAGGCAGCGAACGTCACTGCCCCGCGATCGAAGAAAACCTGGCCCTGGTTATCGCGCAGGGCTGAGGTAACCGCGAGAACGCCCGTCTTGCGGCTCAGATCGAGCAGCTGGAAAACGTCGTGGATTCCGAGCTCACGCAGCGGTCCTTCAATGGGCATGGACCGCCTCCACCGACTCGAATATCTGGCCCAGCTGCGCAGCGGTGCGCGCGTCTACCCTCGCCCGCTCGGCGAAGTCGCTGGCCGGCGCGATCTCAATGACCAGTCTCCAGCGCGCCACCGCCTTTCGAAAATCCTTTCGGCGCGCATGGACCATCCCGTCGTAGTAGAGTGCTGCTGCATTCCGCGGATCGAAGCGCAGCAGGCGATCGAATGCCACCGCGGCATCGTCGACACGCTGCAGCTCCAGCAGCTGTTCCCCGAGCTCCAGCAAAGCCGCGAGATTGTACGGGTCCCGCCCAAGCAGCTCGATGAGTGGATCGAGCGCGGTGCGACCGCGCTTGAAACGCCGGCGCATTCGGGATAGCTCGAGCACCGCATCCACGTACGTCGGGACCGCCTCGAGAGCGCTCAGCAACTGCGCCTCGGCGCCGTCCGCGTCGCCCGCGCTTGAAAGCAGCCGGGCCAGCTCATAGCGAGCGAGCGCGAAGTCGCCATCCAGTCGAACCGCATCGCGATAGGCGTTCAGCGCGGCATCCATGTCGCTCGCCTCGCGCGCCAGATCTCCCAGCTGCTTCAGAACATCGGCACGAGCCGGCGCGCTCGAGCGCGCGCGCTGCAGCAGCTCGCGCGCCTGCCCGTGCTCGCCGCACTCCATTCGGACGCGGGCGACGAGCAGAAGGGTCTCGACGTTTTCGCCATCATCCTCCAGCAGCTCCTCTGCGCCCTGGCGCGCCTCGGCTGCGCGGCCGATCATGACCAGCGACCGCACGAATCCGAAGAGCGCAGTGCGTCCGCCTCCGTTGCGAGCCTCCGAATAACGCTCCAGCGCTTCGCCGTACAGGCCCCGCGCGGAATAGGTCTCGCCGAGCAGAGTCAGACCCTGGGCGCGGTCTGCTCCACGCGCCATCGCGCGACTGACTTCGGCAGCCGCGCTATCGAACAGTCCCTTGGACAGGTAGTCAGCGGCGAGCTGATAGGGTCCGACGCCTGGCGGCGGTTCAATCAAAGCCTCGTCAGGCTCGCTCGAGAGATCGCTGAACACGGCGGCGAGCACGTCGGGATCGAACTCGAATGCTTCGACAACGTCGGGTGAGCGCTGATCACCAGCGAGGTCCGGTACCACTGCGATGTCGGCTTCCTCGTACTGCACATCGATCGCGAGCTCGAACCTCTGCGCCACATAGAAGGAATCGAGCTCCAGCGCGCGCTTCGTCTCGCGCAGTGCGCCCTGGTAATCCCCGAGGTTGGACAGGGTGAAGCTCAGATTGTAATGCGCTTCCGCATACTCGGGTCGCGCATCGATGGCGCGTCCAAATGCGTTGCGGGCTTCCTCGAACCGGCGGAGCTCGGACAGGATGACACCCATCCCGTTCCACGCCACCGGCTGGTCGGGGTGCGTTTCGAGAACCCGGCGATACGCCTCGAGGCCGAGCGGGAGCCGGCCGGTGCGGAAGAGCAGCAGTGCCAGGTTGAGCCATGCCTTGGTGAATCCCGGCCTGGCTGCGAGGGCCGCGCGAAAAGCGTCCAGTGCCTCGTCAGGCGCGCCTCCGTGAGAAAGCGCGACGCCCAGATTGTTGTGAGCGAGAGCGTAAGCACCATCGATCGCGAGCGCGCGGGCGTAGCTCTCTCCCGCCTCACGGAAAAGGCCCTCCTGATGGAGTGCGACTCCGCGCTCGTTCCAGATCTTGGGGCTTTCGGTCTCGAGCGAGAGCACTTCGTCGTACAGCTCGAGCGCGGCGCGAGAAGCGCCAGTGAGCAGGTGCACCTCGGCCATCGCCTGCAGCATCAAGGTGCGGTCCTCGCCGCGCTCGAGGCCCGAGCGGTACTCGCGGAGCGCCTCGGCGTAATAGCCTTTCTGCCGAAAGGCGAGGCCCAGATTGTAATGGGCCAGCTGCCCGCCGGAATCCATTTCCAGCGCCTGCGCGCGCCGTTCCTCCCGCTCGGGAACCATTTCCCCGAAGCGCGCCGCGTTATAGCCGTCGAGCGAGAGGTTGGTCTGCGCGCGACCGAGGGCAGGATTGAGCTCAATGGCACGACCGCGCGCCAATCTGGCTTCCTCGTGCAGGCCCATGTCGCCCAGCACGAATCCCATCAGGTAGTGGGCATCGGCGTAGTCGGGCGACAGCTCGATCGCGCGGGCCAGCGCGTCGCGCGCGTCATCGTTCAGCCCCCGGTTGTACAGCACTTCGCCGATGTAGAACTGTATCAGCGAGCTGCGGGGGTCGTGAAGGAGCGCACGCTCCAGCCACTTCTGTGCGCAAACCAGGTCACCCGCCGCCTTCTCCGCCAGCCCGAGCTGCAGCATGGCGCCCAGGTGCAGCGGATGGTGGTCGAGCAGCGTCGTGAACTCGGCGATCGCCTCACGCGTGTCCCCCACCGCTGCGTGCGCACGGGCCAGATCCCAACGCGCGTCACGATCGTCGGCGTGCGCGCGCAGCCGTTCTCGCAACTCGGCGAGGCGCCGCGCGTAGACACCAGTCTGGAAGTAGGCGATCTCCAGATTCCGCTGCGCGACCTGCATTTTCGGATCGAGCTCGAGGGCGCGTGTGAACGCCGAGACCGACTCCTCGTGCAACCCCTTGTTGAAGTAGAGGACGCCCAGATTGCTGTGGGCGCCCGCGTCGGATGGATCGATTCGCCGGGCAAAGCTCCGGAGAATCGCGCGATCACGCTCCGAGGGGGGAGGCGAGGACACGTCGCGTATCGTCAGGCGACACGAACAGCGCGGAGAATCGCTTGCAGCGCCGCGTAGTCGGGAATGAGCACGAAGAAGCCGCGCAGCACTTCACCCTGATCGCTGAGCATGAATTGCGTTTCGACCGAGAATACGTGGTCCCGGTCCGCGCTGAACTGGAGGTAGGCGGTGGTCAGGATCGCCGCCGACATGTCCACCACCAGGCTCGGTGGCGACGGAAGCAGCATCAGCCCCATGAACTCGCTCAGCGCGTTCATGTAGGCGCCGGCCAGTATGTTGCCCGCTTCCTTCATTGCCGACTGCTCGAGCACGCCGAACTCCGCGCACGAACCGGATGGCCGCCGGAGCATCAGCTCGGCCAGCCGCATGGCTGTCGGCTGCGGAAAAACGAGCAGCGTGCGGCCGGTCAGATCGCCGAGCATGTGCATCATCACGGCGGCGATAGGCTCCTCGTCTTCCGTGATCTGTGCCGGCATGTCCTCGAGCCGCGCGATGTTGATCGTCGGCACGGTAATCATGATCCGGTTGTTCGTCATCTGCGACAGCGCGGTCGCTGCGTGACCGGCGCCGATGTTGGCGACCTCGCGCAAGGCGTCGAGCTGCAGGTCCCTTAGGGATAGAAGGTCGTTCATTGGCGCCCCACTAGAGGAGACTGCCCACGTCGAGAATGAGCGCAGGCGACCCGTCGGGGAGAATCGTCGCGCCGCTGAAAATCGCCGCGCCTCCGCGCGCGGCGTCGAACTGCTTCACCACTATGTCCTGCTGTCCCGTCAACTCATCCACGATCAGGCCGAGCCTGCGGTCACCAGCCTCGAGCACGATTACCTGCATCCCCAGCTCATCCGCGGCTGGCATGTCGAGCAGCTTGCGGAAGCGGATCAGCGGAAGCACCTCCTCCCGAAGGGGCAGCACCTCCGCTCCGCGCACCGTGAACGCCCGCCTCCGCTCCAGCGATACCGTTTCACGCACATGGGTGATCGGTACCGCGTAGGTCTCGTTGTCTACCCTCGCCAGCAGCGCGCGCACGATCGCCAGCGTCACCGGCAATCGCATTGTCACCGTGGTACCTGCTCCCGCTACCGTCTTGATTTCCACGGAGCCACCCAGTGCTCGAACGCGGGTGTAAACCACGTCGATTCCCACACCTCGCCCGGACAGATCCGTTACTCGCTCGGCCGTCGAGAACCCCGGGCGGCCGATAAGGCGGATCAGCTCTTCATCGGTAAGTTCCGACTTGCCGTCATCCACCAACCCGAGCCCAATGGCCTTCTCCAGCACACGCCTGCGGTCTATTCCGCGCCCGTCGTCGGACACGCGAACCACTACCGAGGACTTCTCGCGCGCAGCCGTCAACGTCAGGCGGCCGCTAGGCGGCTTGCCGGCCCGGGTTCGATCGGCCGGCGTTTCGATTCCGTGATCGATCGCGTTTCGAAGCAGGTGCATCACCGGGTCGCCGATCTCGTCCAGCATCGAACGATCGAGCTCGATCTCCTTGCCTTCGACCATCAGTTCCACTTCCTTGCCTGACGATCGAGCCGAATCACGTACCAGCCGCGGAAAGCGGTCGAACACCTGCCACACCGGCACCATGCGGCTGAGCATGATCTCGTCCTGCAGCTCCCCGATCAGTCGCGACGCCTGATCCATCGCGTCGTGCAGCGGCGGATCCTCGACGGGGCGGGTGAGCTGCGTGAGCCGCCCCCGCATGATCACGAGCTCGCCGATGAGATTCATCATGCTGTCGAGCCTTCGCAGGTCCATCCGCACATGGCGCGCGCGGCGGGCAACCGGCACATCTCCTTCCTTGCTAACGGCGTTCGGGGCTCCGTTGTCCGTAACGACCGACGGCTCCACCAGTACCTGCTCGACGCTTCCAACCGATCGTATGGTTCGCTCGATGGTCGCCCGGTCCGCCACCGTGTCGATGCGCATGGTGAATGCGCGGTCGAACTGCTCCTCCTGCAGCGCCTCGACAGGCGGTACCACCGAATGGACGTGACCTAGCGAACCGGCGCGCTTGACGATCAGAAAGGCGCGCGCGCCCTTGAGCGGCGTCTCCAGCTCGAGCATTACGCGCACCAGCTGACCGGTCGCTTCGCCCGTTTCCATGTCGGGCTGGCGGTGAGCAGCAGTTCGCGGTTCCGTCGTTCCGCCGATCGCGCGAAGCCGCGACACCACGGTGACCACGTCCGCGTCGTCAGGTCCGGCCTGCGCTCCCTCCTCGATCGTTCGGTCCAGCGCGTCGGCGGCGGCAAAGCAGGCATCGAGCAGCTCCGGGGTCACCGACAGCTTCCGCTGCCTGACTCGGTCGAGCAGCGTCTCCATCTCGTGACTCAACGCCGCCACCGCCGCATAGCCCATCGTCGCGCTCATCCCCTTGATGCTGTGGACGGCGCGAAAGATGGCGGTCACCGGTTCGCTCGCCGTTGGCGCGCGCTCCAGCTCGAGCAGTAGATGGTTGATTGCCGACAGATGCTCCCGGCTTTCGGTCAGGAACAGTTCAGCGTAGCGGGCGAGGTCCAATGGAGTGGCGGAGCGCTCAACCAATGACGCGCTGCACCGCCTCCAACACGCGGCTCGGCTGGAACGGCTTCACCACGAAGTCCCGTGCCCCGGCCTGGATCGCTTCAACTACCAGCGCCTGCTGCCCCATTGCGCTGCACATGAGAATGCGCGCTTCCGGATCTATGCGCGTGATCTCGCGCACCGCATCGATCCCGCCCATGTCGGGCATCACGATGTCCATGGTGACGAGGTCCGGCTGCAGCTGCTTGTATTGGTCGATCGCCTGGACGCCTGTCTCCGCTTCGCCAACGATCGTGAACCCCGACTGGGTCAGAATATCGCCGATCATGGTGCGCATGAAGATGGCATCATCGCAGATGAGTACCGTCTGGGACACGTGGCCTCCGGTCAAAGCATGACCTGCTTGATGATGGTGTGGATGTCGAGGATGATGACGATCGTGTCCCCCGAATGTCCCACGCCGGTGATGACTCCGGAGGCCTTGTGCTCGGACCCCGGGGGGTCAATGTCCTCTGGACGAAGGCGCAGCACCTCGCTCACCTCGTCTACGGCAATGCCCACGAGCTTGCCGCCGTGCTCCACCAGTATGACCGACGCATCTTCGCCGACTCCCGGGCCGCCAAGGCGACGCGACAGGTCGAGCACCGTGACGATGGTGCCGCGCACGTTCATCAGGCCGGTGACGAACGCTGGCGACTTTGGAAGGCGGGTGGCGCCTCGAGCCGGTATGATCTCGCGGATCGACAACAGGTCGACCGCGTACGTGCTTCCGCCTAACTGGCAGAGCACGAGCGGACGCACGGTTTCATCCGTCGTCGCGGGTGGGGTCGGAACGGTCGTAGAAGGCAAAGCGATCGAGCGGGTCCGGGTCGTCGAGCAATTCCGGCATCTCCGCCACCGTCGCAAGGCATCGGCGCAGATCCTCCGGTAGCGGTGACCGCAGAGTCACCAATTCGCCCGATTCCGGATGGCGAAACGACAGCCAGGCGGCGTGCAGAAAGTGGCGCTGCGGCGGGAGCCCGACCAGTCGACGCCCGCCTCCTCCACCGTAGGTGTCATCGCCGACCACTGGATGGCCGATCGATGCCAGGTGGACCCGGATCTGATGCGTGCGTCCGGTGTGCAGATGAGCCCGGAGAAGCTCACACGAATCGAAGCGGGCGAGTCGAACGAAGTCCGTCCGCGCTACCCTTCCGGTACTGACGACCGCCATGCGCTTTCGGTTGCGCGGATCGCGAGCAATCGGTTCTTCGACTGTTTCGCGCTCGCTGCGAAGATGCCCCCAGCAGAGCGCCGCGTAGCGGCGCACAATCCTCCGGTGGGCCAGGGCGGCCCCGAGAACCCTGTGCGCGCGATCGGTCTTGGCGACCAGCAACAGCCCCGATGTTTCCTTGTCGAGCCGGTGCACGATCCCCTCGCGATCGGGGCCGGCTCCCGTTGACAGCTCCCCCCCACGCCCCTTGAGTGCGTTGACGAGAGTGCCGCTCCAGTTGCCCGGAGCCGGATGCACGACCAGTCCCGAAGGTTTGTCCACGACGAGCACGTGCGCATCCTCGTAGACGATCGAGAGTGGGATGTCTTCACCCTCTACTGGACGAGAGGCCGGCGCCGGTATCTCCACTTCAATCCGGTCGGCTGCGCGTGGCCGATAGCTCGCCCGTTCGCGGCTACCGTTAACGAGCACGTGTCCGGTGGCTATGAGTGTGGCGGCCTGGGTCCGGGACAGGTCGAGCCGCGCTGCCAAAAGCGAATCGAGGCGGACATTGCTATCCGCCTCGATCTCGACAACGTGCCGTGAGGAGGCCGAACCAGTCACCCGGCCCTCCAACGTTCAGCTTCCGCCGCTTGAACGCGCCGCGGGTACGCTCGCCGATTCCATTGCAGCTGTTGCGGTCTCCTCCTCCTCTCCCCACAGCGCCCAGGCAAGCAGAAACGCTCCAATGCTCACGGCTACGTCGGCAATGTTGAAGGTTGGCCAGCGCCAGCCGCCGACGCCCATGTCGATGAAGTCGACTACGCCCATCTCATGCCGTACACGGTCGATGAGATTACCCAACGCTCCGCCGCATACAAGCGCGATGGCGAAGACGCGGAGCCGCTGACCGGCGCGCGTGGTGATGTACAGGCGGCCCAGCACATACAGTGCGACCACGGTGAGGATGAGGAACACCCACCGTGAGTACGGCCCCACGTGAAGGCCGAACGCTGCGCCGCGATTGTAGACGAGGGTGAACCGGAACCAGTCGCCAAAGACTTCGCGTGACGAGTACACCGGCGACAGCACCTGAACGGCCACCCACTTCGTGATCACATCTGCGACGACGATGACCAGTGCGATTGGCCAGAACAGCGCCCTCTTACTGCTTGGCATCTTCCTCGCGCTGCTTGCACGTGAAGCACAGGCGCGCATGAGGGAGAGCATCGAGCCTGTCGAAGTCGATGAACTCGCCACAGGAGTGGCACTTGCCGAAAGTCTCGGGCGAGCGGTACAGCCGTCTGAGTGCCTCGTCAATGTGCCAGAGGAACCGTCCCTCCTGGCTGGCAAACAGGAACGCCTTTTCGCGCTCCATCGCATCGGTCCCTTGATCAGCCATGTGAAAGGAGTAGGAGCTCAGATCACCGTCGGCGGATTGGGGCGTGGCGTTGAAGGTCTCGCTGTAGTTGCCAAGCTCCTTGAGCACGCGCCGCCTCTCATCGAGCAGGCGCTTCTCGAAGTGCGCGAGCGTCTTCTTGCTCAGGGGCTTCGTCGTTGTCTTCTTGGCGCTCGAAGAGGGCATGCCTAGTGTACTCGCGATAGGGAGATGCTCGCGGGCAGACCATCCAGGTCAACCGACTGCACCGCGTCACTCGTCGTTGGATCGATGTCGCCGGACGTCAGCTCGACGGCCAGCACCTCGGCTGAAATATACTCGGCGTGCTGGCGCAAAACGGCTTCTACCTCGGGCGAGCCGCTCACGCGAAGCACGATGCGATCCTCGACCGCGAACCCGGCCTCTTTGCGCAGGCGCTGCACCCTGCTCACGAGCTCCCGGGCGAGTCCTTCGCGCCTGAGCTCGGGCGTTAACGCCGCATCCAGCGCCGCAAAATAGCCCTGCTCCTCCTTGACCGTGAGCGCTCCCGATGCGCGACGCACGATCGTAAGCTCCTCAGCCAGCAGACCGAAGGAATCGCCCTCGACCGAGATCGCTACCTCCTCCCCACGCTCGAGCGCCCGGAGTGCCTCGTCGTTGAGCGCCGATACGGCCTGCGCGGCGAGCGGGGTGCGCTTGCCGAACCGTTTGCCGAGCGCGCGGAAGTTGGGCTTGGCCTCGAGCCTGACGAAATCGGCGCCACTCGACACCCATTCCACCGATTTGACGTTCAGCTCCGTGGCGAGCAGTGGCGCAAGGGCGGCCAGCTGCCGCTCGTTACCGCCCGGCGCCACGCAGACGAGCCGGGCGAGCGGCTGCCGCACCTTGATGTCGGCCTCCTCGCGCGCCGCACGTCCCAGTCGAGAGAGCACACGTACCTGCGCCATGGAGCGCTCGAGCGCTGGATCGGCCTCCCCCGTGTTGTCGCACGCGTAAGGCGCGAGGTGGACCGAGTCACCGGTGAGCGCCCGGTGCAGCCAATCCGTGATGAACGGCGCGAAGGGCGCCAGCAGCCGGGACACGCAGCGAAGCACATCGTACAGCGTGGCGAACGCCGCGCGGTTGTCCGCATCGTCCACCTCGTAAAACCTCGCGCGGCTCAGCCGAACGTACCAGTTCGAAACGTCGTCGACGACAAAGTCCATGATTGCACGGACCGCGAGAGTGGGCTCGAGGTCACCGAGCAGGCGATCCACGTCGGCGGCGACAGTCGTCAGGCGGGAGAGAATCCAGCGATCGAGGGGCGGACGCGCCGCGGGCGCGGGATCCCGTTCCGACGGCGCCCAGCCAAAGTTCGCATACTGCGCGAACATCCCGGAGTACGTATTCTTGAGTGTCAGGAGGAAGCGGCCCGACATCTCCTTGATCGCCCCCTCGTCGAATCTTCGCGGAACCCACACCTGACTGGACGCGACGAGAAAGAGCCGCACCGCATCAGCGCCATGCCGCTCCAGCACTTCCCACGGATCGGCAGCGTTGCCCAGCCGCTTGGACATCTTGACGCCGTTGGCATCGAGGACCAGGTCGTTCACGACCACCGAAGCGTAAGGCGCGGCGAAGCTGCCGGCTCCTTCTTTCCCCGGCTCGTTGTTCGGCAGCGCATCCCCGAGCCCGGTAGCGATCGCCAGCAGCGAATAGAACCACCCGCGGGTCTGATCGATCCCTTCGCAGATGAAGTCGGCCGGATAAAGCCGCTCGACCACCTCGCGGTTCTCGAAGGGATAATGCCACTGGGCGAAGGGCATCGAACCGGAATCGAACCAGGTATCGATGACCTCGGGAACGCGGCGCATCTTCGGGAATCGGGAATCGGGAATCGGGAATCGGGGGGAATGGTCGAGATCTCGCTCGTCGCCCGCTACTCCGTCGTCTCCGGCAGCTTCGATTGCCGATTCCCGATTCCCCATTCCCGATCCAGCGCATTCTTCACACTCCCACCACAACTCATCGACAAACGGCTTGTGTGGATCGAAATTCTCACCTAACGGGCGCCCGAGGCGTTCCGCCAGCTCGGCGTAGCTGCCGATCGCCACGCGGTGGTCGGGGTTGCGCTCGCAGATCCAGATCGGGAGAGGTGTGCCCCAGTAGCGGTCCCGGGACAGCGCCCAGTCGATGTTGTTGCTCAACCATTCGCCGAACCTGCCCTCGCCGACTTCGGGAGGCTGCCAGCGCACGCGCGCATTGCGCGCCAGCATGCGGTCGCGATAGGCAGTCGTCCGCACGAACCAGCTCTCGCGCGCGTAGTAGAGCAGTGGCGTCGAGCACCGCCAGCAGTGCGGATACGAATGTTCAATGGTGCCGGCCTTCCAGAGCACGCCGCGGCGCTTCAGCTCTTCGATGATCAGCGGATCGGCCTTCTTGACGAACATTCCACCGATCAGAGGCATATCGGAGGGAAATACCCCGCGCGCGTCCACCGGCTGCACGAAGGCGAGCCCGTGGCGCTGTCCGGCGGCGTAGTCGTCGGCGCCGAACGCGGGCGACAGATGCACGACTCCGGTGCCATCATCGGCGGATACGAACGACTCGGCGATAATGACGCCGTGCCTGCTCCCATCCGGAAAAGCGACCCAGTCCAGCGGATGATCGTAATGCATCCCCTCCAGGTCGCGGCCCGTCAGGCGCCCGGCGATCTCCCACCGGTCCGTGAAGTCTTCGCCCAGCACCGACTGCGCCCGCGCCTCGGCGAGAATCACGGTTCCGCCCTCCTCCCCATCCCGCCGTCGCAGCTCGAGGTAAGGCAGATCGCCATGCACCGCGAGCGCGGTATTGGAAACGAGCGTCCAGGGGGTGGTTGTCCAGACCAGAATCGATCGGGAATCGGAAATCGGGAATCGGGAATCGGTGGACGAGGCCGATTCCCCATTCCCCATTCCCGATTCCCGGAGGCGCAGCCGCACGTACACACTCGGATCCTTCACATCCTCGTACCCTTGCGCCACCTCATGACTCGACAGCGATGTACCGCAGCGAACGCAGTACGGGAGGATCTTGTGGCCACGGTAGAGCAGGCCGCGATCGTAGAGCGTCTTGAGCGCCCACCAAACGCTCTCGATGTACGCGTTGGTGTAAGTGACATACGGTTCGCGATAGTCGAGATCGTAACCGATCCGCGCGCTCAGCCTTTCCCATTCTTCCTGGTACGTCCACACGCTCTCCCGGCACAGCCGGTTGAACTCGGCCACCCCGATCCGCTCGATCTCGGGCTTTCCACTGATACCGAGCCGCTTCTCCACCTCGATCTCGACCGGCAGACCGTGCGTATCCCAACCCGCCTTGCGAGCGACGTGAAATCCGCGCATGACGTGGTAACGGCAGAACAGGTCCTTCAGCGTGCGGCTGAACACGTGATGGATGCCCGGGCGCCCGTTCGCGGTCGGCGGACCGTCGTAGAACACCCATTCCGGCGAGCCGCGCCGCGCGGCCTCGATGCGCTCGAACAGACCCTCACCGGCCCAGCGCGCTTGAATCTCGCGCTCGAGCTCGTCAGGCGTTCGGTCAGGCGGCAGCAGCGGGAATCGCGTGTTCGCCGACTCGCTCACGACGACTGCTCCAGTACGCCTCGCACCAACGTCGTCAGGCTGGGCTCGGCCGCGCGCGCAACGGCGACGATGCTCTCGATCGTAGCCGGCTCCAGCGCATCGGGCAGGCACTGGTCGGTGATTATCGAAACCCCCAGCACGCGCATCCCTGCGTGAACGGCGACGATCACCTCCGGCACAGTGGACATCCCGACCGCATCCGCCCCCATCGTGCGGAGCATGCGGTACTCGGCACGGGTCTCGAGTGCCGGCCCGAGGACGGCGGCGTAGACACCCTCGCGCAGGGTGATCCGTTCCCGCCGCGCGACATCGAGCGCCGCCGCCCGCAGTCCGGCATCGTAAGGCATGGACATGTCGGGAAAACGCGGCCCGAGTTCCGGGTCGTTAGGACCGGCCAGCGGATTGTCACCCAGCAGATTGAGATGATCGGCGATCAGCATCAGGTCGCCCGGCGACCACAGCGGATGCAGCCCACCGCACGCGTTGGAAACGACGAGCGTGCCCGCGCCAAGCGCCCTGAGCACGCGCACCGGGAAGGTGACCTGCTGCAGTGTGTATCCCTCGTAGCGGTGGAACCGGCCCTGCATTGCCACCACCGTTCGCCCACCGAACGTGCCACACAGCAGCCGGCCGGCATGCGACTCAACCGTCGCGCGCGGAAAGCCCGGAATTGCCTCGTACGGAATAGTCTCCTCCACCGCGATCTCGCCGGCGAGCTCACCGAGTCCGGTGCCGAGTATGATTCCCGCGTAAGGCACACTGGGAAATCGGTCGCGCACCGATGCCGCCGCCGCCGCCACCCGCTCGCGCGTGTGGCCCACCGCCTCCTCGACCGCCGCCATCAGTCCTCCTTGACGACGGCGTTGAGCCAGGCAGGGGTGCGCTTCTGGTCATCGGCGGCTTCGGCCGAACTCGGCGGGGGCGGGGAAGAAGCGACATACGGAGGCGCCGCCGTCGATTCCATTGCCTCGAGCTCGTGCAGATGCCGCTCGGCAAGGGCTCGCATCTGGCTGATGAACGCGCGGCGCGTCTTCTCCAGTACCGACAAGTCGGTCTCCACCTGCCGTACTCCGGCGCGTGAAGCATCGATGATGCGCTCCCCTTCGGCGCGTGCCTCACGCATGAGGAGTTGCGCCTCACGTTCGGCCTGCTCGCGCATGTCAGCGCGGAGCTGCTGCGCCGAGACAAGCGCCTCGTTCAGCGCCTTGTCGCGATCCCTGAACGCCCGCAGTTGCTCTATCGCGGCCTTGTGCTTGTTGTCGAGGTCGTGATTGATACGGATCAGTCGCTCGAGCTCTTCGGCGACTCGTGTGCGAAACTCCTCCACGCGTGCCGGATCGTATCCACTGAGCTTGCGGCCGAACTCCTGCGTCCGCACATCGACAGGCGTAAGGCTGAAGCGTTCATCGATCATGTGGTCCTCGCACCGAACAGGACGGTTCCCAGTCGCACCATGGTAGCACCTTCTTCCACGGCGACCTCGTAATCGCCCGACATTCCCATCGAAAGCTCGCTTGCCGGAAGCCCGGCGGCAACGAGCGTCGAACGCGCGCCACGGGCGCCGGCGAACACGCGGCGAAGCGTGCGCTCATCCGAGTCGAACGGCGCCATTGTCATCACGCCGCGCACCCGCAGCCCGGCCAACCCTGCCAGCGCCTGGCCGACGCGATCCAGCTCGTCAGGCACGATTCCGCCCTTGCTCTCCTCTCCTGACACGTTCAGCTGCAGAAGGACTTCCACCGGCTTGCCGCGCGCCTGCCCGTGCGCATCGATCGCGCGCGCCAGCCGTTCGCTGTCCACCGAGTGCACAAGCGCGAATTGATCCACGTGCTTCACCTTGTTGCGCTGCAGGTGGCCGATGAGGTGCCAGCGAACCGGCTCCGTTACACCGGGCATCTTCGACAATGCTTCCTGCACCTTGTTTTCACCTACGTCGGAGATCCCCGCTCGCGCCGCTGCGTCCACCGCGTCGGAACCATGGGTCTTGGTCACCGCGATCAGCGTCACCTGTTGCCCGTATCCACCGCGCTCCACGCTCCGCGCAATGCGTTCTCTCACCTCCGCCACACGCGTGACGATCTCCGAAAAGACCATAAGCACGTAGGTTATCGGAAGCTGCAAGGTGGGGCAAGTGAATCACCGCCCGCCGCCACTGCATCTCGCATGGCCAGCGGACAAGCCAGCAGCGCATGCATCAACCGCGGCGTCGCGTCGAGTGCCGGAGGTGGAGCAGGTGAGGCAAGTACAGCGGCAAACCGCTGCCCGTACTGACGCAGTACGGCGGTGTCGAGCACCGCCGCGGCATCAGGAATCCACACCCCGGTGCTCCGCGGTGCGCGCACCAGGAGCACACCGAGCACCGCGCGCTCGCGCGCCGGAATCAGCCAGCGATGCTCGCTTGCCGTGAGAGCCACGCCGAAAGGGCGACCGTTCGCCTGGGCCGCCGAATCGATGGCGGCGAGCGTCTCTCGTTCACCCCGCCATCCCGTCACCATCCTTGCCGGCAGCAGCGAGTCCCGCCGCGCCAGCTCCGCGCGATACCACTCCGCGCCGAGCAGCGGCGCTACGACGATGCGGACATCCGGACGGGCGCGGTGCACGGTCTGCACGTACCAGAGCGGAAACGAATCGTTGTCGCCCCCGGTCACCACCACGGCGTTGGGTGGCGCGCTCCACAACATTGCATCGGCCACGGTGCGCGGAAGCGATGCCATTGGCTCGCGGGTGCGCGTCACGGCAGGCCAGTTGAGCGCGATCGGCAGCGCCGCCACGGCAACCGCCGCCAGTGCCGGCGGCCACCGTCGGGCCGCAGCCCAGGCGACGGCTCCCACGCCGGCCCAGGCGCCCCAGACGATGAAGCCGAGTACGAAGAAGTAATCCCGGTCCCGCGCTTCGTGCGGCATGTCGTCAGGCAGAATGCCGTGGCCGAACGAAGCGCCGGCCTTGAAATTCATGTAGAGTACGAGTCCCCCCGTCGCGCAGGCGAACAGAATGCCGAGGACGAGCGCGCTTTGCGGCTCGCGCCGCCAGTGTGCGCGCGCGCCGAAGACGCCGAGCGCAGCGAACAGCAGCGTGAAGGCCGTACGGCCCACGGTGGGCGCCACGTCGGGCCCGAGCGACAGCGCGAACTGCCAGTCGGCGTACTCGAACCAGTTGGCCAGCTGTACCCACAACGGCGCCTGACGAGGCCATAGTCCCGGCACGTCGTATTGCGTGCGGGAAAGCAGTCCTAGCAGGCTGTCCCATCCGGCCGCGAAGCCGGTGTTGACCGCCGGGTCGAACGCGGCTCGCACGGGTACGAATGCTATCGCGCTTGCCGCCACCAGCGCGGCCGCCCCGCATGCAAGCGCCAGTCGGGCACCCGCACGCCCGCTCATTGCCCCGGTCGCGGCGAGGAGAGCCGCGCCTGCCGCAAGCGTGACGATACTCCCCCGCCCCACCGCGACCGCGAGAACCGAGACGGCGACGAGTAGCGCGGCATCGTCCCAGCGAACGCCCGGCTCCCTACCTAACGCCGCGCGCATCGCCGCCGCCGGCGCCACTACCAGAATGCCGAGATGCAGCGGAACCGCCATGCCGAGCAGGTAACACGCCAGGACGATCCACCGCATGCGCCGCGCGCCCTGCTCGCGCGCCGCGTGATCCGCCGCCCACAGCACCAGCAGAGAGACGAGCATGGCCGGGGCATAGACTTCGGTTTCCGTAGCGCTGCGCCACAGGGTGGAGCCGGCGCCCGCAACCAGCGCGCCGGCCAGCGCCATCCACCGGCTCTCCAGCCATCTCACCAGCAGCGCGGCGACTACCGCGACGGTGAGTGCGCTGCATACCGCCGAGAACAGGTTCATCGCCGCCGCGCGCGAGAGCACCGGAACCACGTCGCTCCAGGCGCGTGCGGCGAGAACGTACAGCGGCACGCCCGGCGGGTGTGGGATGCCAAGACTTTCGACAGCGGCGATCAACTCGCCAGAATCCCAGAACGTGAGCCCTGGTGCGAGCGTGGCCGAATAGACGACAAGCATGACGATTCCGGCCACGGTGGCCGTGGCCGCGGGAGTCGAGCGCATCGGTCGCGCCCGCGTTTAGCCTTGAAGCTGAACGATCGGCTGCTCCGCGGTAGTGCGCGGAACCCGCCCGGCAATGAGGTCTCGCACCTGCGGGGCCGTGAGGTTCCGAAAAAGCTTGCCCTCGTGCGCCATCGAGATGGTGCTCGACTCCTCCGACACGACGAACACCCGGGCGTCGGTTTCCTCCGCCAGACCAAGCGCTGCGCGATGGCGCGTGCCGAGCGAGCGATCGGTCAGCGACTGTTGCGAAAGGGGCAGAATGCACCCGGCTCCGATGATCGTGTCGCCGCGGATGAGGACCGCCCCATCGTGCAGCGGCGAATACGGTGTGAAGATCGTCGCCAGCAGGTCGGCCGATACCTTGGCCTGCATCTCGACTCCCGACTGCACGTAGTCGCCTAACGCCACTTCGCGCTCCAGGGCGATGATGCCGCCGATCCCCGACCGGCTCAGCCGCTCGACCGCACCGGCGATCTCTTCGGCCACCTGGCTCGTGTCGAGCGAGCGGAAGAACCTCGTGAACTGGTATTGCCCGAGCTTGGCCAGCCCCGCGCGCAACTCGGGCTGAAAGACGACCAGCGCGGCGAACGCTCCGTACGTGAAGACGATTCCCAGAATGTAGGTGATCATCGTCAGCTTGAGCAGCAGCGCCAGCGCGTATGTGAACACGAGAAAAATGATGCCGAGCAGGATCTGCACCGCCCGCGTACCATGGATGAGCAGAAGGACGCGATAGATGACGAAGGCGACGACGGCGATCTCGATCGCATCGCGCCACCCGAACTCGATGAGCCCGAACTGATCCAGGAAGCTCATTCGCCGTTCGCCGCCGGTGATGCGCCGGCGCGCAACACCGCCCACGCCGCATCCAGCGCCTGACGATTCTCACGAACATCATGTACGCGGAACAGTCGCGCGCCGCTCGCCAGCGCCACCACGTTCACGCCCACGGTGCCCATCGTACGCTCCTTCGGTTCGCTCACGCCGGTAATCTCGCCTATCACCCGCTTGCGTGACACCCCGATCATTACCGGATAGCCTAGCGCCGCTAGCGCCGGCACTCCGGCGAGTACGGCCAACGAATGGTCGCTCCGCTTGGAAAAGCCGATTCCGGGATCCAGAACGATGTTCTCCGCTTCGACTCCCGCGTCGCGAGCGGACACGGCGCAGCCGGCCAGTTCGGTGACGACCTCCGCGACAACACCTTCAGCATAGTGCGCGTGCGCGAACGAGGCCATCTCGGCCACGGTGCCCCTCGAATGCATCAGGATGAGCCCTGCTCCCGCCGCCGCGCATACGGCGGCCATTCGCGGATCGAGGCGCGTTGCGGAGACGTCGTTTATCGCGTGCACCCCTTCATCCAGCGCTGCGCGCGCTACGTCCGACTTGACCGTGTCCACCGAGATAGGCGTCTCCGGAAAGCGCGATCGGACCGCTCGCACGACGGGAATCATTCTGCGCAGCTCGTCGGCCACGCTCACGGGCTCGGCTCCCGGACGGGTGGATTCGCCGCCGATGTCGATCAGGTCCGTGCCAGCCTCGAGCAAACTTTCCGTCTTGCGCAGTGCCGCATCCGGCGAAACAAAGTCACCCCCGTCGCTGAAGCTGTCGGGGGTGACGTTGATGACTCCGAGTAGAACCGGCCGGTCGAGCGAGATCAGCCGCTCACGGACGCGCCACCCCGGCGCCGTCGCCGGGCGTGCCGCCGCCAAGGGTGCCCCGGCGGCGGGCATTACGCCGGCGAGGGCTCCGGACCGCCCAGTAGCGGTGGCTTGGCCGGACGCGGCTGCGGTGCCAGTGCAGGTTGCGCCGACGCGGGCGCGGGCGGCATCGGCAGCTTGCGCGGCGGCAGCTTGTCGCCCCGCACCAGATACGCAATGTCTTCCGACGTCAGCGTTTCACGCTCGAGCAGCGCCGCGGCGATCGCGTGAAGCAAGTCGTTATGCTCCGTCAGCGTGGTGCGGGCCCGCTCGTACGCCTCGTTGAGCAGGCGGGAAACCTCGGCGTCCACCAGCTGCGCCGTCTTTTCCGACACCTCGCGCCGGTGTCCCAGCTCGCGACCGAGAAACACCTCCTGCTCGTTTTCGCCTACCAGAACCGGTCCGATCGTCTCCGACAACCCCCACTGCGCTACGTAACGGCGCCCGAGTACCGTCGCTTTCTGAATGTCGTTCGACGCGCCCGTCGTCACCCGGTCGTGCCCGAAGATTATCTCCTCGGCCACACGCCCGCCGTACGTCATGACGAGAATCGCCTCGACCTGCTGCCGGTTCACCGAGTAGCGGTCCTCGGTGGGCAGTGTGAACGCCAGACCCAGCGCGCGGCCACGCGGCACGATGGTAACCTTGTGCAGCGGATCGCATCCCGGCGTCTTGATCGCGCAGACCGCGTGACCCGCCTCGTGATAGGCAGTGGTGCGGCGCTCCTCCTCCTTCATTACCATCGACTTCCGTTCGGCGCCAAGCATCACCTTGTCCTTGGCATCCTCGAGGTCGGAGTAGTTCACGCGCTCGTGATTGCGCCGCGCCGCCAGCAGCGCGGATTCGTTCACCAGATTCGCCAGATCCGCGCCTGACATACCCGGCGTTCCGCGCGCGAGCACGGTCACATCCACATCGTCGGCTACCGGCACTTTGCGCAGGTGTACCTTCAAAATCTCCTCACGGCCACGCAGATCCGGCAGGTCGACAACCACCTGCCTATCGAACCGGCCGGGGCGAAGGAGCGCGGGATCGAGCACGTCGTGACTGTTGGTTGCCGCGATGAGGATCACGCCATCGTTCCCCTCGAAGCCGTCCATCTCGACGAGTAGCTGGTTGAGCGTCTGCTCCCGCTCGTCATGCCCGCCGCCAAGTCCGGCTCCGCGGTGACGACCGACCGCGTCGATCTCATCGATGAAGATGATGCACGGCGCGTGCTGCTTGCCCTGCTCGAACAGATCGCGTACGCGGCTGGCGCCTACCCCCACGAACATCTCGACGAAGTCGGAGCCCGACATGGAGAAAAATGGCCGCGCCGCTTCACCCGCAACCGCGCGTGCCAGCAGCGTCTTGCCGGTACCCGGCGGACCCACGAGCAGCACACCTTTGGGCAGCCGCCCGCCGAGCCGTGTGAATTTTTGCGGATCCTTGAGGAACTCGATTATCTCCTCGAGCTCCGCCTTTGCTTCATCCGCACCAGCGACGTCGGCGAACGTGACCTTGGGGGTATCGCCCGTAAGCAGCTTCGCCTTTGACTTGCCGAAGGAGAACGCCTTGGCACCACCGGCCTGCATCTGCCTGAGGAAGAACAGCCAAAGGCCGAAAAGCAGGATGAACGGCAGGTACTGGAAGAAATACGTGAATACCGAGGGCTTCGCGTCCTCTGCCGTAATCTCCACGTTTGCTTGACGAAGCCGGGTCAGCTCTTCGTCGGAGTTGGATACCGGCAGCTGGACGTTGAACCTCTTCGCGTCGGTCCCTTTGACCGAGATCGGCTGCCGGAAATCGCCGACGACCGACTTGCCATCCTGCACGGTCACTTTGGCGATGTTTCCACGCGCGAGTTCGCGATCGTACTGCGTGTACGTGATCGTGGGCGCGCGCTCGGAAGCCGGATTGGTCAGCTTGATGAACGCAAGCGGAATCAGGATGAGCAGAATCCAGAAGGAGAGTTGCTTGGACATTCTCCCCCAGTCGCGATCCTTCTTCGGCGGTTGTGACGGCAGATTTGGTGGCATCTACTGCAAGCTCGCGATATATGGCAGGTGCCGAAAGTTCTCGGCATGATCCAGACCGTACCCCACCAAAAACTCGTGGGGGGCATCGAATCCGACGAACTTCACCGGGTCGCGCAGCTCGCTGGCGATGTGCTTGTGCAGTAATGCACAGATCTCCACTGAGCCGGGGTTACGCTCACGAATCAGCTGCATGAGCCGGTTGAGCGTGCGCCCGCTGTCTACAATGTCTTCTACCAATAGAATGTGTTTTCCCTCTAGTTCTGTTTCCGGGTCGTAAATGAGCTTTACGTTTCCACTCGACGTAGTGCCGTCGCCATAGCTCGCTGCGACAACGAAATCTACCTGCAGCGGCCGGGTTATCTGGCGGACCAGGTCTCCGAGGAAGATAAAGCTTCCCTTGAGGAGACCAAGAACGAGTAGATGACCTGTTGGGTAAGCGGCGCTGATCTCCCCGCCGAGCTCGCGAACCCGTTCCGCGATCACATTGGCGTCGTAGACCGTGCGTTTGACGGCTCGCCCATCCAGGCGGGGATCAGCTGTCGATGCGCTCACACCGGTAGACGGCGACCGGTCGACCGGACCGGACGGTTGCCGCAAGCCCGCGGCGCACCCCTGGAACCCAAACTATCTCGTCCCCGGACAGGACGACCGGCCACCCCCTCCGAATTCCCGCTTCGACCCCCGATTCGCGGAGGAGGCGCTTGACACGTCGCGCTCCGCCACCCGTTTCGCCCGCCGGGATGATTCTGTCGCCTGCCCGCCAGACTCTCACGTGCAGCGGGCGGGTCAGAGGAAGCTCCGCCTCCCAATCTCCTGCGTCGACCCCGCCTGCGGAGGTTCGAATGAACCGCCAGGGCCCAAAATCCGTCGACTCGCCCAGCCGACGCGTGCGATTCCCGGCCGATGCATTGGCGCGCCGGACCAACAGGGTATCGCGATGCCGAACGGCTTCCACCCCTCCTGACAGCTGAATCCGGGCGCCGCGACGACCTTGAATAGTAAACGAGGCCAGGCGTTCAGTTCCACGGCGATCGAGCACTACGCCGATGCGAGCAGCAACGGCCGGCCAGAATACACGAAGCGCTTCCGGGGCGAAGGAAAGGAGCACTTCGCGACCCACGGACAGACTACCTGCATCGATGTGGTGAGGGATGAATGCATCGACGGCGTGCTCTACCTCAGCGCGCCACTCGGCCGCCTGCCTCCCGATCGCGAGCAACTCGTCGCCCAACCCGGGACGCACTTCGACGAGCGCCGGCAGCAGCTGAAGCCGCACGCGATTACGAAGGTGGCTTAGCGAGCTGTTCGACGGGTCCTCCACGAACTCGACAGCGTGCTCCTCGGCATAGGCGGCGACCTTCGCCCTGCCGATGCCGAGCAATGGCCGCACCAGCCTGCCTGACGACGCAGCGAGCGCGGCCAACCCACGCGGCCCGGCGTTCCGCATTACGCGCATGAGCACCGTCTCGGCCTGATCATCGCTCGTGTGCGCGGTGGCGATCAGCGCCTTACGCGCCAACGACTCCTCGCCCAGCACCTTCCACCGGGCCGCTCGCCACGCGCTCTCGGTCGGCGCCGCCGGCTCGACCCTTCTCCGAACCACCTCCAGTTCGAGCGCGCGCGCCCTTCGCTCCACCAGCGCCGCCGCGCGCGTCGCTGCCGCGCCGGTGCCGTGATCCACAGTCACCACGGCCGCGATCTGCTCGGGCACACACCGCGCTGCGGCGTGCAGCAGCACCATCGAGTCCCTTCCGCCGGAGACGGCGAGGACTACGCGCTCCGGTCCGGTGAGCGATTCACGAACCGCGTTCTCGATGGCAGCGGAGGCGTCCATGCACGCAATTGATCGGTCGAACTCAATGCTGGCAAGTCGATAGCGGCTCTAGTTGCGGCCACAGGGACGCCAGTGCTCCGAATTCATAAAGTTGCCTGCCCGGTAGCTGGCATCCATGCCAAGGGTTGACAGGATGCATCAGGATGGAACGGATAAAAAGGATGGAGCCCGGACAGTGCAGAGTGCGAAGCGATTTATCACGGCTCGCAATTGTTTGGTGGCTGGCGTCATGCGGTCCGAACTCATCATTCTCCATGACGGTGGCAGACTTGATGGAGAGTGACCTCACGGGATCAATAATCGGCGCCTTTTACGAGGTCTACAATACTCTCGGCTTTGGCTTTCTGGAGCATCTCTACATAATGGCTCTCGAGCGCGAGCTATTGGCGCGCGGTCATCTCGTCGATCGCGAAGTAGGCGTAAAGGTGATGTACAAGGGAGAGGTGCTCGGAACGCAGCGACTCGACATGGTGGTCGACCGCCGGGTCGTAGTGGAGGTCAAGTCCACATACGAGCTCCACCGTGCAGCAACTCGTCAGGTTTACAACTACCTTCGAGCAACCAATCTCGACATCGGCTTGCTGCTCCACTTCGGTCCAGAGCCGCGCGTCCATAGAACGATCTGCCGAACCCGCCCCAGAACAGATCCATTTGATCCGTTCAATCCTGATGCATCCTGCTAACCCTTGGCATGGATGCCCCCTACCGGCGATGAGCTCCAAGCATCCGGAGCAAAGAAAATGCGACACCGCTCCACCCCGCCCCGGCAAGTTCGTCTCACCCTCGATCTTCCCCCCGCATTCATGTGGGGATAAATTCCCCTGCGTTCCCAATTACAGGACTCGACCTTGGAAACGCACGGACCTCTCGGCACTCTCTTGGTCGGTCTCGGCCTCAGCGGTTTCTACATTGCCCTGATCTGGATCAACACCCTCCTCGGCGTGTTCCTCACGCCACTTTTTCTGATTCCGGTCACCTGGTTCATCGGCGGCAAGAAGGAGGATCCTGACGCTCCGAGGGCTTAGAACCAGTTGCAAGATGCGCGGCGGCCGAGATTGGCCGCCGTTTTTTCGTCGTGTCGGCGCCTAGCGATTCAGCTTGAAGGAGAAGCTCTGGCGCACGCGAACCGCCACGGGAATGCTCCCAACTTCGGCGGGCAGGTACCGGTAGCCGATGAGTGCATCTCGCACCGCTTCCAGAAAGAACCGGTGATCGGCCCGCAGCGCCACCACGGAACCGGCAC
Source organism: uncultured Gemmatimonadaceae bacterium (assembly GCA_964584905.1). Taxonomy (GTDB): domain Bacteria; phylum Gemmatimonadota; class Gemmatimonadetes; order Gemmatimonadales; family Gemmatimonadaceae; genus JALZIF01. Next base: position 33,974 of record CAZPCC010000424.1, read on the forward strand.
GCACCGCGCCGTCGGGACCGATCACGAACTCGACCTCGACCTCTCCTTCGATCGCCGCCGAACGCAGAATGTCCGGATATACCGGCGGAGCGTTGCTCTCGAGCGGGAGAGCGGGCTTCTCGGCGATCCGGTTGTCGAGCACGCCACCGGGAACCAACCCGGAGCCTCCGGTCGCGATGCCAATGACCGATCCGCGATTGCCGGCAGCCAGGCTGGCCAACGGATCGCCTAGCGACTCCTCGACCGCCGGCAGAGCGTCGGGAATGTTCAATCCGGCAAGTGGCACCCTCGGTGCGTCAGGCACAAGCCGCAGCATTCGGTTGCCACTCGAGGAACCGGACGGCGACGCTGGATCCACCGGCGCGGGGATGGTATGAGGCATGATATCCGGGATGGATTCTTCGCGGGGACTCTCCGCCGGCGAAATACCGCCTTGCGCCGTCGCCCACGCCGCCAGCACAAGCAATCCCGCATGCATCGCCGCGCTCGCCACCGTCACTGCCGGCCGGCGTGCGAGCCGGGGATTTGATTCCAGCAAGACCGTGAACATCGCCCACCTCCGCGCATGAGTACGCATCGACCACCCTGATTTCAACATGCGTCAGGCAGATGAGGGGCGAATGGCGGGTGGATGAAGAAACGGTAACGAGTGCGTGAGCAGTGAATGATGGGCCGTAAAAACGGAGAGGCCCGGAATCGCGACAGCGACTCCGGGCCCCATGCGTCTGTTACCGTTCCGACTACCGCTTCGACGATGGCTCCTTCACTTCAGGTAACTTGTAACCGCCGACCGGCTCGATCTCTTTTCCCACGCTTTCCTTGGCGTCCGGTTTCATCGTCCCCATGTAACCGGGCAACTCGACGCCGGCGATATCCCGCAGGACCTGCATCATCGGCGGCATCATCTTGGTCATGTTCTGTATGAAACCGGACGCTCCGCCCTGACCGTTGCCGCCACCGCCGTCCCACACTACTACCTTGTCGAACTTGATGTTGGAGATGGCGTTCGACGCCGTCTCGGCAAGCGTATCGAGGTGCTCCAGCATCATCAGTTGATAGGCGGGCTGCGCCCCGCCGGCGGCGTCGACCATCTGCCGCAGCGCGTCCGCCTTCTTGGCCAGGATCTCGTACTGGCCGCGGGCCTCGGCTTCGAGCTTGGCGTAAATGGCCGCCGCTTCGGCGTTCGCGCCAATGCGAACCTTCTCCGCCGCCGCCTCCGCCTCGACGATCGTCTTTGCCTTCTCGGCCTTGGCCGGCGCCTCGAGTGCCGCGCGCCGCTCAGCTTCCACGCGCTCGGCCTGGGCCACCGCCGCGCGAGCCATCGCACGGTTCTGGCTCTCGAGCACATTTGCCTCGGCTTCTCGCTTCTTGGTCTCGGACAGCTGGAACGCCTCGGCTTCGCGTAAGGCGAGCTGTGCCCGCGTGGCGATGATCCCCGCTTGCGACTCCGCTTCGCCGGCAATGGCCTTGGCTTCGGCCGTCGCTACCGCTATGCGCTTTCGCTGTTCGGCATCCTTGATCTGTGCCTCACGCTCGAAGGCCGCCGTCTGCTCGCCGACCCCCTGCTCCTTTTCCAGCTCGGCGATGCGTACCGCCTGCTCGCGTGCCGCTTCGCGCACACCGATGTCGCGGAACTTGGTCGCGTTCGCTACCTGCACCATCCGCTCACGCTCGGCGTCGGCAACGCGCACTTCACCCAGCTTTTCCTGGTCCGCGACGTCGCCGCGTGCCTGCTGTACCGCGGTCGCAGCCGCCTTGCGCCCGATCGCCTCGATGTACCCCGACTCGTCGTTGATGTCGGTGATGTTCACGTTGATGAGCACCAGGCCGATCTTCTTGAGCTCCGGTTCCAACGACTGCTGAATGTTGTGCAGAAACGCTTCGCGATCCTTGTTGATCTCCTCGATGCGCATGGAGGCGATGACCTGCCGAAGCTGCCCGAAGATGATGTCCTGCGCCTGGCGCTTCACCTGGGCTCCATCGAGCTTGAGCAGGCGAATGGCGGCGTTGGTACGCGCTTCGTCGCTGGTGCCGATGGCAACGGTGAAAACGCTCGGCACACTCACCCGGATGTTCTCGAACGAGAGTGCATCCTTCAGCGGAATGTCGATCTGAATCGGCTCGAGGCTCAGATAGTCGTATTCCTGGATGACAGGCCACACGAACGCACCGCCACCGGAAAGGCAGCGTGCCACTTCCCCGGCGCCGACTTTGCCCGAGATGACCAGAATCTTGTTGCTTGGGCATCGCTTGTAGCGCGACACGAACAGCATGAGCATGCCGAACAACGTGACGGCGATCAGCGCTACCGCCACGGCCGCCCATGGCATCGAGTCGGCTGAAAATCCGTCCTGTAGCATGGCGAGCGCGTTATAGAATCCCATCGATCAATTCTCCAGCGGATTGAGAGACGACTTCCACGGTATCTGGCCCGACGATATCGCGTACCACTACAATACTGCCTGACGGCAGTTCACCCCCCGGCGTGACCGCCTGAAACTCCACCGTGCGGCCCTGCATCGGGACGTGCACCTTGCCGGCGCCCCCGCGCTCGCCGGGAATTCGGAGATAGACGGTGGCCGTCTGTCCGAGCGCGCTTTCTATCTTTTCGGAGCCGTCCGACTGCAGGCTCCGCATCATTCTCATTAGATAGGCAACGGAGAACATCGCGACGAGTCCCGACACGATCGCCACGCCCAGTGCCAGTACCAACGGCCAACCCGACGTGAGCGCACCTGCTCCGGCCACGCCGAAAAAGGCGGTGCCGGCGGATAGCGACCGCACGCTCATCAGGTCCAGGCCGTCGTCCAGATGCCCGCTCGACTCGTGGTCGGCCAGATCGCCACCCACAACGCCGAGAACGAGCTGGAGCACGAGAACAACGCCGCCCAAGGCGGCGCACGCCACGAAGAATGCGATCACGGTCGGGGAGGAAGTACGAGGGCGTGGCAGGGTCGAGATCCGAGCGGCCGCCGCTCCGAGTCCCATGCTCAAAGTGCTGGCAACCGCGCCCCGGCGCAACTACACTCCCTCGACCCCGTCCCTCGACCCCCGATCCCGCCCCCATGCGCTCCAGAGCCAGCTTCAAGGGCCATCCGCTGCATGCGATGCTGATTCCCTTCCCGTTCGCTTTCCTCACAGGCGCTTTCGCCTTCGACCTGGCTGGCCGATGGCTCGACAACCCGGACTTGTGGACCACCGGAGCCCACTTGGCGCGGGCGGGGATCGTCTTTGCGCTCTTGGCGGCCATCCCGGGTTTCATCGACTACTTGGCAACTGTGCCGCCCAACAGCAGCGGGAAATCACGCGCGACCAGGCACATGCTCGTGAACCTGAGCGCTGTCGCCCTGTTCGCCATCACATCGTTCGTCCGCGGGTCGGCGGGCGTGGCGCCGGATCCAGTCATACTCGTCGTGGAAGGCGCTGCGGTCGCGCTGTTGTGCGCCGGCGGATGGATGGGCGGCACGCTCGTCTACCGGAATCAAATCGGCGTGGATCACCGCTATGCGCGAGCCGGAAAGTGGAGCGAGTCCCGTGTCGGATCGAACGCGGGCAAACCGGTAAAGGTTGCCGAAGGTGATGAGCTCGAGATCGATCAGATGAAACTGCTGCACATCGATGAGCGCCGAATCGTGCTTGCGCGGGTGGAGGCCGGCTATCGTGCCTTCGACGATCGCTGTCCGCACAAGGGCGGCTCATTAGCCGGAGGCCTGATTGCGTGCGGTACCGTGACATGTCCCTGGCACGGCTCACAGTTCGACGTTGCCACCGGGGCTGCTTGTGCCGGACCTGCCGAGCAACCCATAACGACCTACACAGTGGAGGAACGGGATGGCGCCGTTTGGCTCACCGCGTAGCGCCAGGGTCGTCAGGTCGGCTCGTCGGGTGACTTCACCACATGTTATCTTGAAGACAACGGGATTTGCTTCCCGACGAGCGTTCCAGCCCTCCCAACATCCATGATGTTCGGCAAGCGCATCCACCTTTTCACGATCTACGGATTCAAGATCCGGCTGGATACCAGCTGGTTCATTCTTGCCGTGCTCGTAACCTGGTCGCTTGCAACGAGCTTTTTCCCTGTCATGCTTCCCAATTTCTCCGCTCTCACCTACTGGCTTTTGGGTGCGGGCGGCGCGATAGGGCTATTCATATCCATAGTGGCGCACGAGATATCCCACGCAATCGTGGCGAGACGGAATTCCATCCCGATGCGCGGAATCACGTTGTTCATCTTCGGCGGCGTGGCTGAGATGGATGCGGAACCGCCCAGCGCCAAGGCAGAGTTCCTGATGGCAGGCGCGGGGCCGGTCGCCAGCTTCGTACTCGGCGGTCTGCTCCTTGTCGTCAGCTTTCTTCTACCGTTGCCCACCCCACTCGCCGCGCTGCTCAACTATCTCGCGTCGATCAACATCGTGCTTGCAGTCTTCAACCTCGTGCCTGCCTTCCCATTGGATGGAGGGCGTATTCTGCGCGCGGCACTCTGGCACAAGTGGAAGAATCTTCGTCGTGCTACGCGCACCGCTGCCGCCGTCGGAAACGCGTTCGGGCTGCTGTTGATCGTCGGCGGTGTCTACATGGTCGTGGCGCAAGGCGAGTTCATCGGCGGGATGTGGCTGGCGCTGATCGGCCTGTTCGTCCGCAATGCTGCCAACTCATCATACCAGCAGGTGCTACTTCGGCGCGCGCTGGAGGGGGAACCTGTCCGCGCATTCATCCGGAGCGAACCGGTGACGGTGCAGAGCTGGCTCAGTCTTCAATCCCTTGTCGACGACGTTATCGCCCGGCATCAACACAAGCTCTATCCCGTCGTGGATGACGGGACCCTGACGGGTTGCGTCTCGGCCGAAGACCTCAAGACACTCCCGCGTGAGGACTGGCGCCATCGAACCGTCGCCGATATCGCGCGCGCATGTTCAGTGGAGAACACCATTCATCCGGACGCCGACGCTCTCGACGCGCTTCACGCAATGCGCCGTGGCCAGCGTTCGCGGCTGCTCGTGGCCGAGAATGGCACACTCGTCGGAATACTGTCACTCAAGGATCTGCTCGAGTTTTTCGCGCTTCAGGCGGAAATGGAAGGCCGAAGCAGCGCCTGACTATCATTGACCCGCTGCCATGACCGCGACTCGCTCGCCTGACGCCGCTGACGGCCAAACGCCGCCGCAGGCGCCGCACTACGTTCTCAACTACATCGGCGGGCATTGGGTGGAACCGGGCGGTTCGCGGCTCGATGTACATGACCCGGCGACCGGAGATGTAATTGCCCGCACGCCACTCTCGCCCCCTACGGCGGTGGAAGCGGCAGTTAAAGCCGCGCGCGCCGCGTTCCCCGAGTGGTCAGCGCGTCCCATCCGAGAGCGGGTGCAGGTGCTCTATCGGTATCGCACTCTGCTCGAGCAACATCTGGATGAGCTGAGCGCCCTAATCGTCATGGAGCACGGAAAGGTGATGACGGAAGCGCGAGCCGAGGTCCTCAAGGCGATCGAACTGACCGAGTTCGCCTGTTCCCTTCCCCAGCTGGCAACCGGCGAGATACTGGAGGTGAGCTCGGGAGTCGAGTGTCGAACGGAGCGAGTTCCACTGGGCGTCGTAGCGTCGATCGTGCCGTTCAATTTCCCGAGCATGGTGCCGCACTGGACGATTCCTAACGCCCTCGCTCTCGGCAACTGCTTCATCCTCAAGCCCTCGGAGCTGGTACCGCTCAGTGCGGGACGCATCGCCGAGCTGCTCGCGCTGGCCGGACTACCGGCCGGTGTTTTCAACGTCGTTCACGGCGGACGGGAGACGGGCGAAGCGCTATGCGATCACCCTGGAATAGCCGCGCTCACCTTCGTCGGATCCACCCGCGCCGCGCAGCAGGTATATCGGCGCGGCACGGCGAGCCTCAAGCGGGTGCTCGCACTCGGCGGTGCGAAGAACCATCTGATCGTCGTTCCCGACGCCGAGCCGGAAATGACGGCTGCCAACGTTGCCGCCTCCATGTCCGGATGTACCGGGCAACGGTGCATGGCGGCGTCCGTGATGGTAGCGGTCGCCGACACCGGCGACATCGTCGATCGCGTGGTGAATCATGCACGGCAGCTCGTACCCGGCCAAACGCTTGGGCCGGTGATCACTCGTGAGGCACGCGACCGGATCGTGCGCTACATCACTGAAGCGGAAGAGGCCGGTGCGCACGTCCTTCTGGATGGCCGCGGGGTCAGCGTGCCGGGTCGCGAAGGCGGATTCTACGTAGGCGCGACCGTTCTGGATCGCGTTACGGCCGACATGCGCATCGCGCGTGAGGAAGTTTTCGGCCCAGTGCTGGCCATTATACGCACCGAAAGCCTGGACGACGCCCTCGCCATCGAATCGGACTCGCCTTTCGGAAACGCCGCCGCCGTTTACACCGAGCGTGGTGCCACCGCGCGTTACGTTGCCGGCCGGGCGACGGCCGGGATGATCGGGGTAAACGTAGGGGTTCCGGTGCCTCGCGAGCCATTCGGCTTCGGCGGCTGGGGCGACTCGGCATTCGGCGTGGGCGACATCACAGGCCGTGGCTCGATCGAGTTCTGGACGCGGACGCGCAAGGTGACCACGAAGTGGAATCGGGAGGCCGGAACGAACTGGATGGCATGACTTCGTCAGGTCGCATTGTCCGCTCGGCATTCACCGGCTTCGCCTGAGGTTGTATGCTGACCGAAGGCTACTGGACGCGATGGCACGCGGCTCGCGGCCAGTGGACGTATGCCACTCGAGAATGATCGATCCGACCGCGGCACCGGCCGCCTCTTCGCCACCTTGGCGGCGCTTGCCGGCGGCGCGCTCGCTTTGCGCGCACTCACGCGCCGTTCCCGCACCCTCGACCTCGCCGGCCGAGTGGCACTCGTAACGGGAGGTTCCCGGGGACTGGGCCTCGTGATCGCGCGCGAGCTCGCCGAACACGGCATGAAACTCGTCATCTGCGCGCGCGACCATGATGAACTGCTTCGCGCGGTGGCGGATCTGGAAGAGCGCGGGGCCGATGTGCTTGCGATTCCCTGCGATGTGACCGATCGCGCTGAAGTGGACGCGATGATGTCGTCGATCGACCGGCACTTCGGCCAGCTGGACCTGCTCATCAACAACGCCGGAATCATCCAGGTGGGTCCGCCAGAGCTCATGCAGGAAGGCGACTACGAACGCACGATGCAGGTCCACTTCTGGGGGCCCCTCTACGTGATGGAAGCCGCGTTACCGATCATGCGGCGACAGGGGGGAGGGCGCATCGCGAACATCTCGTCGATCGGCGGCCGTATTCCGGTGGCCCACCTTCTGCCTTACAGCGCGAGCAAATTTGCGCTCGCCGGATTGTCGCAAGGCATGCGGGCCGCCCTGGCCGGCGAAAACATCTTCGTGACGACGGTGTTTCCGGGGCTGATGCGCACCGGCAGTCCGATCAACGCACAGATTCGGGGACGGCACGAGGCAGAGTACGCGTGGTTCAGCATCGCCGGTTCCTTGCCAGGGCTCACCATCAGCGCGGGGCGAGCGGCGAAAAGGATCGTCGACGCTTGCCGCTACGGCGATGCGGAGCTCGTAATGCCGTTGCAATATCGTATTGCGGCCGTTGGCCGGGCGCTCTTTCCGGAGTTGACTGCCGACGTGCTGGGACTCATGGAGCGCGTGCTGCCGTCCTCGCCAGGTGACGAAGACGAGGGTGAGCTCCGGACGGGAGCCGAGAGCACGTCCCGCGTC
>CAZPCC010000425.1:0-8746 GCA_964584905.1 uncultured Gemmatimonadaceae bacterium
CACTACACGCGCATCGACGCCGCCACGAATCAGACGGGGGAGAGCCGCCTCGACCGGAACGTGAAGCGGTTCTTCGTGATGGTGCACCGTGCCGCCGATCCGTCCCACGCGCTGCGGGCCGCGTATTGATGGCTGTGCGGACGGGGACGAAACAGGTGGGGAGCAGGAAGAAGGGAGGAGCATTGGCAGGGGCTCCGGCCCGCCCGTCGGATGCCCTTTCCCGAGAGCAGCGTCTGGAACTGTACTACTGGATGCGGCTGACGAGGTCGTTCGAGGAGCGGTTGGTGAATCTGTATCGCCAGACCAAGGTGGTCGGCGGCCTGTTCCGTTCGTTAGGACAGGAAGCAGATGCGGTAGGCAGCGCATTCGCGCTCGACCGTTCCAGGGGCGATGTGCTCTCGCCGCTGATCCGGAATCTCGGCTCGATGCTCGTCCAGGGCGCCGAGCCGGTGGAGATTCTGCGGCAGTACATGGCGAAGGGCGATTCACCGACCCGGGGCCGCGAACTCAACATCCATTTCGGCGATCTGGTGCGCGGCTTCGTTGGACAGATCTCCCACCTGGGCGACATGGTTCCGGTCATGGCGGGGGTAACGCTCACCTTCAAGTTGCGCGGTGAACCGCGGGTGGGGCTGGTCTACGTGGGCGATGGCGCCACCAGCAGCGGCGCGTTCCACGAGGGAATCAACTTCGCCGCCGTACAGCGCTGTCCCCTCGTCGTCATCGTCGAAAACAACGGCTACGCCTATTCCACCCCGCTCGATAGGCAGACGGCGGCGGCGCAGCTGATGGACAAGGCGATCGGCTATGGAATCCCCGGCGTGCGCGCCGACGGCAACGACGTGCTCGCCGTCTACGACGTGACCAGGGAGGCGGTCGACCGCGCGCGGTCCGGCGGTGGAGTGACGCTCATCGAGCTCATGACCTATCGCCGGAAGGGACACGCCGAGCACGACAATCAATCTTACGTCCCGGAGGGGGAGATCGACCGCTGGGCGGCTGCCAACGATCCGCTCGATCGCTATCAGGCGGTGTTGCGCAACGAGCTGAGCGCAGGCGACGACGAGCTGGCCGCCATCGATGAACGGATCCGGCGCGAGCTGGACGTGGCGACCGACCTCGCCGAGCAGTCTCCGATGCCTGACGCCGAAGACGCGCTTGCCGGCATCTACGCCGATCCGCCGCGGGTCCCTCCGCTCTGGTTCCGCAAGGAAGGGAGCGTGGTGCGCGACCACGAACGCGCGCAGGGATGGGGGACATTCGATGGCTGAGACGACCTATCTCGAAGCCATTCGTCAGGCGCTGTTCGAGGAGATGGACCGCGATGCCAACGTATTCTGCCTTGGCGAAGACATCGGCGCGTATGGCGGCGCGTTCAAGGTCACCGACGGTCTGTTCGAGCGCTTTGGCGCCAATCGGGTGATCGACACGCCGGTCTCGGAGGCAGCGATCGTCGGTGCGGCGGCCGGTGCCGCGCACATGGGCATGCGTCCCGTCTGCGAGATGCAATTCATCGATTTCATCTCGTGCGCTTACGACATGCTCACCAACTACGCCGCCACTTCCCGATATCGGGCCTTTCTTCCCTGTCCGATGGTGGTACGCGGGCCGAGCGGCGGCTACGTTCGCGGCGGTCCGTTCCATTCACAGAATCCGGAGGCCGCCTTTCTCCACACGCCCGGGATCAAGATCGTCTGTCCGGCCACCGCCAGCGACGCCAAGGGGCTGCTCAAGGCGGCGATCCGCGATGACGATCCGGTGCTCTTCTTCGAGCACAAGTACCTGTATCGGCGGGTGAAGGATGTGATGCCTGACGGGGATCACGTGGTGCCTATCGGCAAGGCGCGCCTTGCGAGAGAGGGAGGGGATCTTTCGATCATCACCTACGCCGCGACTGTGTGGAAGGCGCTCGACGCCGCGGAGCAGCTGGAAAAGGAGGACGGGCTCTCGGTGGAGGTGATCGATCTGCGGTCGCTTCTGCCGATGGACGATGAAGCGATTACGGCTACGGTGAAGAAGACGCACCGCGCCCTGATCGTACATGAGGACACGCGCACGGGTGGCATTGCTGGCGAGATCACCGCGCGGCTCAACGAGCACGCGTTCGAGTGGCTCGATGCGCCGGTGATGCGGGTGACGGCGGCCGACGTGCCGTTGCCTTACTCTCCGCCACTCGAAGACTATGTACTTCCCCAGACCGCCGACATCGTGAAGGCGGCGCGGGTGCTTGCGGCCTACTAGCCGTGACCGATCCCTCTCCGGCGCCAACCGGGTCCGCCGAACACCCGCGGTATGGATGCATTGCGTTCGTGTTCGGGTTTGCGGGCTTTTTTGGCGGGGGCATGATCGCCGCGGCCATCGCCAAGGTCGTCGGCCGCCTGCGGGGGTGTACCCCACCCGAGGGGTTCCCGGCCTGTGATCTGTGGAGTTACGTCCTGGTGGGCGCGTTGATTGGAGTCGTTACATTGCCAACAGTCACGATCTGGCGAGCCAGCCGAAGTGGGCCCGCCGAGAACCGCACGAACAGGAGCTGATCTGGTGGCTCGCGTAGACATCATCATGCCGCAGATGGGCGAGTCGATAGCCGAGGGTACGCTCTCGCGCTGGCTGAAGCAGGTCGGCGACGAAGTGAAGCGTGATGAGCCGATCTTCGAGATATCCACCGACAAGGTGGATGCGGAGATCCCGTCACCGTCTGCTGGAGTGCTCGCCGAGGTGCTGGTGAAGGAAGGGGAGACCGTTCCGATTGAGACGGTCGTGGCGCGGCTGGAGAGCGATGTAGCGGCGTTCAAGTCTGGCGCCGCAGGGACCAAAGCCCCCGCCCCCGAAGCAATGGAGCCCGCAGCTGCCACCTCGGCCGCCTCGGCTGGGGGCCCCCCCCCTACTTCGGAATCTAAGGCCTCATCGCCGGTCGAGTCCCATCAAGTCCCCGCGATCAGTACCGGCGTGACGCCATCCCCGCCTGACGCCGACGGCAACAGCTTTGAACACCGCGTCCGCACGCGCTCCTCGCCGCTGGTGCGCAAGATGGCCGCCGAGCACGGAATCGAGATCGGCGAGCTGCGCGGATCGGGGATCGCCGGACGCGTTACGAAAAAGGACCTCGTCGAGTACATCGAGTCCGGGATCTCGGCGCGTCCCGCGGCATCGGCGCAATCGCCGGGCGGAGCAAGCGGGTCGGGACACGGTCCAACGCCGGAGCCGTGGCCGGGCGATGTGGTGGAGCCGATGTCCAAGATGCGCGCGCTCATCAGCGACCACATGGTCGCCTCGCGCCGCACCTCCGCGCATGTCACTTCTTTCTTCGAGGTGGATTTCACGCGCGTTGCCCGCATTCGAGCCAAACAACGCGCCGCGTTCGAGCAGCAGACGGGGCAGAAGCTCACCTACATGCCGTTCGTCATCAAATCCGTGGTGAGTGGGCTGAAGAAGTTTCCGATCCTGAATTCGTCGGTCGCCGGCAACAAGGTCATCTACCGCAAGCAGTTCAACATCGGCATCGCCGTCGCTCTCGACTGGGGCTTGATCGTGCCCGTGATCAAGGGAGCCGACAATCTTTCGCTCACCGGGCTCACCAAGGCGCTCAACGACCTCGCGGCACGCGCGCGGTCCAAGCGGCTCGACCCGCGTGAGGTGCAGGACGGCACGTTCACCATAACGAACTTCGGCGTCTTCGGATCGCTGATGGGTACGCCGATCATCAGCCAGCCACAGGTCGCCATTCTAGGACTGGGCGTCATTGAAAAGCGGCCGAAGGTGATGACCGGCGCCGATGGCGAAGATACGATCGCGATTCGAACCTGCGCATATCTTTCGTTGTCGTTCGATCATCGTATCATCGACGGTTCGATCGCCGACCAGTTCCTCTCCTACGTGAAGCAGCAGATCGAGTCGTTTGCCGAGGGGGGAGTCTGAACGTGGGGCGCGCGCTTACGTCACAGCGATCTGTTGTGCTCGGGGCGGAGCGAGAGGCGTTCCTCAAACGCCTGCGCGCCCGGCGCGACTACTATACTCAGGCGGGATGTAATTACTGGGTGTTCGAGGAAAAGGACATGCAGGGCGCGTTCGTGGAATTCATCGAGGCGCCGGATCCCAAGAAACTGCGCGCCGCCATTGGCAAAGCGCCGGAGCGGGGCCCGGGCAGCGCGCGAATCTACGAGGAAATAGACCTTTAATGCCGAAACGCACGATACGGGTGAACGGCGAGGATTGGACCGTAACCCATTCAGGACGAATCACGCAGTACGACCGCGACGAGTTCAGTCTGTTGTTCATTCGGGGTGAAGGGGCGGAGCGCGAGATTCGAGTAACGCGCTATTCGCCACAGGGCTCTCGGTGGCGCGAGCAGTCGCTGGCCGAGCTGAGCGATGAGCAGCTGGTAACGCTGTTCGAGTACACGCAGCCCAGCTTCACGTCACCCGAGGCGGGATACCGGGCGTGACCGGAAGCGCGCCTGGGGCAGCGGCGCAGTGGGTCGATCTGCACGCGCACTCCACCGCTTCCGATGGAACACTCTCGCCGGCGGCGATGGTCGGCGCCGCACACCGCGCTGGGCTGACCGCGCTTGCCCTTACCGACCACGACAGCATCGACGGAATCGCCGAGGCCGAATCGGCCGGGCGTACGTTAGGTGTGGAGATCATCACCGGCGTCGAGCTCAGCGCCTACGAAGGTTCCCGCGAGATCCACATTCTCGGACTTCACCTTTCGGATCTTGCCGAGCTGGAACGGCACCTGACAGAGCTGCGCTCCTCGCGCCGGACGCGAGCGGTGCGCATCGTCGAGCGGCTGGCGTCGCTCGGCGCGCCGGTCAGCCTCGATCGGGTTCTGGAGATTGCCGGACCGGGTGCAATCGGCCGGCCGCACATAGCGCAGGCACTCATCGAAGGTGGCTACGTCAAGGACAGGCGTGAGGCGTTCGACCGTTTCCTCGGCGCGGGCCGTCCGGCCTTTTTCGCCAAGCAGCGCCTTACTATTTCCGAAGCCGTACGGATCATTCATCAGGCGGGCGGGCTGGCGATTCTGGCTCACCCGGGACCGCATGGAACACGCGACCGGGTGCATCAGTTCATCCTGGCGGGGGGTGACGGAATCGAGGTCCGCCACCCGGGCCATACCGCCGAGGATACGGTGCGGCTCAAGGCGCTCGTCGATCATTACAGGCTGGTTCCGAGCGGCGGCAGTGACTGCCACGGAGCAACGGAGGGTCCGCGCGCGCTCGGCGGAATGCAGGTGCCTATCGATTGGCTCCAACAACAGGAAACGCGCGTCCGCGAACGCGCCGAAAAGGGGATGGTGGCATGACCGAACCGCAGATGCCCGGCGTGGGATCGCCCGCCCCGGAGTTTACCGCCGAGTCGAGCGATGACCGCACCGTGACGCTGACGGGTCTGCTCGAAACGGGGCCGGTTGTGTTGGTCTTCTATCCGGCAAACGATACCGCTGGCTGAAACCGCCAACTCTCCGCCGTGCGCGATGAGATAGCGTTGTTCGAGGAACTTGGAGTGCAGCCAGTTGGCGTGAATCCCGCCAGCATAGCCCGGCATCAGTCATACGCGGCGAAGATGGAGTTTCCCTTTCCGCTGCTCAGCGACCCGGATCGCGCCATCGCGCGCGCGTACGGCGCGCTCAAGCCGGACCTGAAGGGCATTCAGCGCAGCGTGATCGGCATCGCACGCGATGGGAGCGTGGCGTACGCCGTGCGCGGCACTCCGCCGGTGCAGGAGATCGTAGCCGCGGTCGCCGGGTAGGCGATGGAGCTCGCGGGCCGGGTCGCGCTCGTCACGGGAGCAGGCCGGCGGGTCGGCCGCGAACTCGCCGAGGCGTTAGGCCGCGAGCAAATGCGGGTGGCCGTCCATTACCACTCGTCGAGGTCCGGCGCGGAGGAGACGGTTGCCGCGATCGCCGCATCGGGCGGAGAAGCTCGCGCGTTCGCCGCCGATTTGCGGGATGCGGCGGCCTGCGCCGCTCTCATCGAGGACGTCGTGAGCTCATTCGGCACCCTTGACGTGCTGGTCAATTCGGCCGCGATCATGGTCCGAACGCCGGTAGGCCAGGTAACGCCGGGCGATTGGGACGACATCATGGCACTCAATCTCCGGGCGCCGTTCTTCTGCGCGCAGGCGGCGGCGGCCCACATGGAAGGGCGTGGCGGCGTGATAATCAATATTGCCGATCTGGCCGGTCTGGAGGTTTGGCCGGCTTACATTCCACATGGCATAAGCAAGGCCGGTGTCGTTCACCTCACGCGGAGCCTGGCACGCGCGCTTGCGCCGGGTATTCGCGTCAACGGAATCGCGCCGGGAACCGTGCTGCTTCCAGACGACTGGACGGAAGACGATGGGGAACGGCTTCGACGCACCACTCCGCTGGCGCGCCACGGCTCGCCGGATGATGTCGTGGGCGCAATGCTCTATCTTCTAACGGCGGACTACGTGACAGGCGACACGATCGTAGTGGACGGAGGCCGGCACGTCCGCTGACCCAGGCGACCCTAACAAGAATGACAATGGCGGGAAAACACGAGAATGTAGTCATCATTGGCTCCGGCCCGGCAGCATGGACGGCGGCCATCTACGCGGCGCGCGCCAACCTCTTGCCGGTCGTCTACGAGGGAGAGCCGATGGGCACAATGCTCCCCGGCGGCCAACTGATGAGCACTACCGAGGTCGAGAACTTTCCCGGATTTCCCGAGGGGATCACCGGGCCGGCGCTGATGGAGCGGATGCGCGAACAGGCGCTTCGGTTCGGAGTTCGCGTCGTTTCTGAGAACGTGCGGGCGATCGACACGAGCGAGCGTCCGTTCAGGCTCACCCCTTCGTACGGAGACGGCTGCACCGCGATGACCGTGATCGTGGCGACCGGGGCGAATGCAAAGTGGCTGGGCCTACCTAACGAAGAGAGGCTCGCTCAGACCGGTGGCGGCGTAAGTGCCTGCGCGGTCTGCGACGGAGCGCTGCCGTTCTATCGCGGCAAGCGGGTCGCGGTGGTCGGCGGCGGTGACACGGCGATGGAAGAGAGCCTGTATCTCACCAAGTTCGCCAGCGAAGTGGTGATCGTGCATCGCCGCGACGAGTTTCGCGCAACCAGGGTGATGATCGACCGGGCGCTGTCCAATCCGAAGATCCGGGTGGCATGGAACAGCCAGGTCGTCGATGTGCTGGGATACGACGAGATCACCGGCATCCGGCTCGAAGACACAATCACCGGCGAGCGGCGCGACCTCGAGGTGGGCGGCCTTTTCCTGGCGATTGGCCACACGCCGAACACCGGGTTCCTCGATGGGCAGCTCGACCTCACCGCGCACGGCTACATCAAGACCAAGCCATGGCGCACCGTCACCGACATCGAGGGCCTGTTCGCCGCCGGCGACGTAATGGATGACTATTATCGTCAGGCGATCACCGCGGCCGGCACCGGGTGCATGGCCGCGCTCGAAGCGGAGCGGTGGCTGGCGCACCAGGGGCTTGGCCAGTCGCCAATTCTCCCCACCGCGGAGGCGCCGGTGCCAGGTCCCGAGGCCGTTCGGTGATCGTTCGCGCCGTTCCCGTCGGTGCCTTTCAGGAGAACGCCTACGTGCTCGTCGACGACACAAGCGGCGACGCCGTTCTCATCGATCCGGGCGACGAGGGCGAGCGTCTGGTGCGCGCGGCCGAAGAGAATGGGGGAACGGTCCGGGCGATCTGGCTGACCCATGCACACGTCGATCACGTGGGAGGCATTGCAGCGGTCAAGCGGTTGGCAGATGTACCTGTCTATGTGCATCCGCTGGATCGGCCGCTGTACGACGGCGCCGCGCAGCACGGCATGATGTTCGGATTGCGAATCGAGCAGCCGCCACCTCCCGACCGTGAGCTCGCCGAGGGAGATGTACTGAAGGTCGGCGAACTCGAGTTCGATGTCTGGCACGTGCCCGGCCATGCGCCGGGACACGTGGCGCTGGTCGGCAATGGTGTGGCGTTCGTGGGCGATTGCCTGTTTGCCGGATCGGTCGGACGCACCGACCTGCCGCTCAGCAGCCCGGGCGCGCTCAACCTCTCCCTTCAGCGGTTATGCACGCTGCCTGACGATACGGTAGTGTACACCGGGCACGGGCCGGAAACCACGATCGGCCGGGAGCGGGTTGCCAATCCCTTTCTCAGCGGCGCCGCGCGAATCCTCGATCGGCGGTCGTGACCAGCCCGCAGCGGGAGCTTTCCATGGCATCGGACGAGCGCACCGGCTCGCGGCGGCGCGTTGGGCACAAGACTCCGCGCGGAATCATCGCACTGCTCGGAGCGTGGCTCGGTGCGGTGCTGTTCTTCGCCGCTGGCGTTGCACCCGCGGCCTTTGCCGTGCTTCCCACGCCGGCCGCCGCGGGTGCGCTGGTAGGCCGCCTCCTGCCGATGCTGTTCTACACCGGGATCGGCATGGGACTCGTACTGATGGTTTGCGCCGTTCGCCTGGTCTCTAGTGGCACGCGTGTGAGGCGAGCACTGGCGATCGCGGGAGGCGTGATGAGCCTGGGTTGCGCACTCGCTCAGTTCTGGATCACGCCCGAATTGGCAGGGGTGCTGGCCGAGGCCGGGGCAATGGATGCACGCGCGCCTGACGATCCGTTGCGCCGGGAATTCGGACGCCTGCATGGCATGTCGGTCGCGTTCCTCGGTATCGCATGGCTTGGAGGATTCGTGGCGCTCTTCGTCGCCTCGCTTGCCCGTCCTCCCCGGGCGTAGCCCGCCCGGGGGTGGCCGGCCCGGCTATATTC
>CAZPCC010000426.1:0-2621 GCA_964584905.1 uncultured Gemmatimonadaceae bacterium
GCGGCGCAGTCGTTGAGTCACCGGCCCATTCGGCGCCGAGGCGTCGCGCGAGTCGTTGCGCTTCGGCATCGTTCGGGCGCGTGAACGCGAACACGCGCTTGCCTTCGGCATGCGCGACCTGGCAGACGATGTGTGCGGCAGCCCCGAAGCCGTAGAGACCGAGCGTCTCACCCTCGCGCGCCATGCGGTAAGCGCGGTGTCCGATCAGACCCGCGCACAGCAGCGGCGCCGCATGCACGTCGTCGTAGCCTTCGGGAAGCGGGAAGCAATAACGCGCATCGGCGACCGTGTACTCAGCGTAGCCACCGTCGATCTGGTAGCCCGTGAAGCGAGCGCAGCGGCACAGATTCTCGCGACCCTGCGAACAGTACATCCTACATTCCGCGGAATAGGTTCGGTCGTCTCGACACGTCGCCACGCGTTTGCGACTCCCGCGCGGCCGCGAGCTTTGCACGCAGGTGTGCCAGCGCCAGAGAGCGTCGCACAGGCGCCATAGTAGAATCGGCAAGAGACGTGACGGCGTTCAGTCGGACTTTTTTCGACGCGTTTCTTCGAATGCTGGCCACGCCCGTAAGTCGTTAACCCAATTGAAGTAACGTCGATAGGCGGTGCCCGCAGGCAGTGGCGCAAAAAAGGAACCGCTGAACCGACGGCGCCGCGTTGCCGATTCTTGAAGAGGGAGAGCGCGGGATCCCGACGATTGGCCCTCAAGCACGAGCATTGAGCAGCGTGAACTACGAAGACCTCGACTTGGCTAATCAGGAGATCGGACCGTTGCCAATTGTGCAACGCTTCTTCGCGCGACTTGGCCTTGAGCGCATGCTCGATATCTATGTGCCGGAGAAACGGCTCGGCAGGCCCTCGAAGCTTACGCCGAGCAAGACGATTCGGGTCCTGATCTACAACATCCTCGTCTCGCGCGAGCCGCTCTACGCCGTGCGAACATGGCTGCGTGATCGTGCGCCGGAGTTCTTCGGCCTGACCCCCGAGGAGACCAGCCTGCTCAGCGACGACCGGATCGCAAGGGCGCTCGATCGACTCTACGAGATCGACCCTGCGTCGTTCGTGACCGAACTGATCACTGGAGCGGTTCGCGAGTTCGACGTGGCGCTCGAGCAGATCCACAATGACACGACGACGGTGACGTTCAGTGGCGCCTACGAGAACCAGAAGAAGCCGGAGTCTCTCGTGCGGCCGCCGCTTATCACGTTTGGCTACAACAAGGACCATCGCCCCGATCTCAAACAGCTCGTCTACTCGCTGACCATCAGCGCCGACGGGGCTGTTCCGGTCCACTACAAGACCTACGATGGGAATACGACGGACGACAAGACACACATAGAAACCTGGGAGGCAGTACGCAGGCTGCGCGGCGATGCCGACTTTCTCTACGTCGCCGACTCGAAGCTGTGCACGAAGTCCAACATGCGGCACATCAGCAGCCGCGGCGGACGTTTCCTGACCGTGGTGCCGCGCTCGCGCAAAGAGGATGACGACTTCCGCGAGCACCTGGCCAAGAGTCCGGTCCCATGGCACGAGGTACGGCGCACGCGACATCCCAGGAACGCGCAGAAGCCGGACAGTGTCTACGACGCCCACGCGTGGGATCGACGCTCGGCGGACGGATACCGAGTCATCTGGTATCGCAGCTCGGTCAAGGCCGAGGAGGACCAGAAGCACCGGGCTCGCAGGATCAAGCGCGCGCGGCAGCGCGTCGAAGAGCTCGAAGGTCGCACGGGTGCACATCGGTTCAGGTCGATCGACACCGCGCAGAAGGCTGCCGACGCGGTGCTCGCTGAGGAAGGCGCTAGCCGATGGCTCAAGATCCAGGTGCACGAGGAGAAGGTGCAGGAGTTCCAGCAACTCGGAAATGGACGTCCCGGCAAGAGCACCAAGTACCGGCGGGTCAACCACCCGGTCGTCCTCTTCGAGGTTGAGGAACTTGCGGACGTCATCCAGGCGGACGCGACGTGTGACGGCCTCTTCGGCATGATGACCAACGACGAATGCCTCACACCGGGACAGCTCCTCGATGCTTACAAGTACCAGCCTTTCCTCGAGAAGCGCAATGAGCAACTCAAGTCGGTGCTTTCCATTGCCCCGATCTGGCTCAAGAAGCCGGAGCGAGTCGCCGCTATGCTCTTCGTCTACTTCCTCGCCGTGCTCCTGATGGCACTCATCGAGCGCGAGCTGCGCAATCAGATGAAGGAACGCGGCATTGAGTCCCTTCCGCTCTACCCCGAGGAACGCGTCTGCAAGGCGCCGACCGCCGAGTTCATTCTCAAGGCGTTCGATGGTATCCGGCGCAGCCACCTCATCGACTCCCACGGTCGCCGCGTCAGAACCTTCTACGACCCACTGACTCCCGTCGCGAAGCACATAGTTCAACTGCTAGGCGTGCCCGAACGTGCGTATGGGCTCTGATCGTGATCGTGTCCATCATGGCCTCGCAACCGCCGATCTATTCCGCGGAATGTAGGATGCTGTGCTGTTGCTTCGGGAAGTTGCCCAGTTCGTTGCTCGCGCGCCGCCTTGATCAGGAACGGCACGCAGCGCCGGTGTACGTCCAGCGATACGGATGGGCGAGGCAGCGATTGTAGTAGTCGATGAACTCGAGGATG
>CAZPCC010000427.1:0-3378 GCA_964584905.1 uncultured Gemmatimonadaceae bacterium
GCGACAGGCGGAGATAACCTGACATCGCTGAAGCGTCCCGAGTGCTGCAGCTACTCCCCGGATCGCGCCCGCGTTTGCCGCATGTCCCTTCGACAACTCATGCACCTCACGAGTCGGCCAAAAGCGATCGCTTGTGGATGCCTCCGAAGCGATGTCGCGCGTGGCCCCTGCGGCACAGCAGCAATCGAGGACAACGGTGAGTGCCGGCGTGCGCGACGCCATGCGCGCGACAAGTGTATTCAGCTCCCAGTCGAAGAAGAGACGGTACTCGGCCCCGGACTTCTTGTCTTTTGGCAGCAATGCCTCGCGCGAGAAGCGACGTCCATCTCTGTCGGCGACGAGGCACTGCGTTCCGTGGCCCGAGTAGTAGATGAAGACGCGGTCGTCTGCGCTCACCTCACTGCTGCCCAAGCGCGTCAGAGCAGCGCGCATGTTGACGAGCGTAGGGAGTTCCTCCGGCACGTCAATTTCGTGCGGCGTACCCGTACGCGGAGCAGCAAGCCGCTTGATATGCTCGCGTGGAACACCGACGCGATCGATGAGCAGGCGCTGAACGACATCGATGTCGTTGACGCACCCGGTCAGCATCCCGCCGCCATCGTATGCGTCGATGCCGATCAGAAGGACATGGTGCCGTCCCGGCATGGCTACCTGGATGGCTTTGGATAAACCTGCGCGGCAAACGCGTAGTCGCCGGGCGTGATATCTGTTCCGCCCACGATCGGGTTTCCGTCCAGCGTAAGGTCACCGCTGATCTCGTAACACATGATCGAGTCCGCCTCCGCCATTGGTGTGCCCAGCAGCGAGGACTCCTCCAGAGGCGTGAGCACCTGGTCTATGACCTCCTGCCGAGTCCAGCCCTGCGTCTTCATGTAATCACGAATCACCTTCTCGCGATCCAGCCGCTCGACGATCGCATTCCGCATGTGCTCGTGCGGGAAGCCGAGCGTGTGACCAGCTTCGTGGCGCACGACACGATGGAACTCGGAATCGAGTGTCTGCATGGTAACGGCCTCGAGATTCATCGTCGGCTGATCCGAGTCGATGAGCAGGATGTCGGTGCCGAGGTTCGACCAGTATCCATCCTCTCCAGGAGCAGCCTCGTTCGCAGTCCACCGCGCGATCCGCACTTGGGACTCGTAGTCAGACTCGACAAAAACGACGTTCGCGCTGTGGCCCCAGGCGTTGAGGTGCAGGAGGATGCGCCGGCGCAGTGCATGGTCAGGCGTTTCGAAAAACCCGACCGTCAAGTGCGCGCCCTCTTTGCCCCAGTAGCGAGTGATGTCGATGGCCAGCTTTTCTCCCTCGCTGCCCATCGGCAGTTCATCTTCCTCGAGGCCAGGCGGCCGATTCCCAGGATTCACCGCGATCGCGTTCGTTGCCGCTCTGGGCCATTCGTGACGCGGAAGATGACGTGGCGCGCAGACGATCCGCCCGGTTGATTCCGCCATCAATCCCCGTTTTCAGCAGGCGAGATCATCTCTCGTACTTCGTACGCCTTGGAAACACAGTTGGTCATGAGATGAATCGTCCTCCGCCACAACGAGGCGCATATCCAGAGGTTACCCTAACGCCCGAAGTGAGCGCGGGGCCGCCGGGGCGACGCCTGGGTGCATCGGAGCGGTTGGCCGACCCGTCGGCTCCAGTGAATTGACAATCCTGAGTGACAACCGTTGGGCTGGTGTCAGGCAGCGCGCCTCAGGAGGACTCTATGTTGCATTCCGGCAGCGATCTGCACAATCGGGCGTCGCTATTGCGACCGTCGATGGGTACGGCCTCCAGATCCGGAACGCCCGGCTCCCGACCTCGCGAGCGGCTATCCGGCGCTACTCGCCGAGCTGCCTGGTTTTGAGGCGCTGGCGACTCCGGTATGCCGTTCGTTCTCGCCGGGCTGCTGCCGGGCCGAAGCGCCACTCTCGGGCGACTCGGCGGCGGGCGCCGCCCTCGCGTCCTGAACCGTTCCCATTCTTTTTTTGCGGAGGCGAATCCCCAATGCGTTCGATCCGTACGGCACAAGTAATTCTCGCAGGCAGCGCTTGGGTGTTCGCGGGACCCGTCCTGGCCAGGCTCGGCCGGTCGCGCCACCGCTCGCATTGCAGGACGGCCAACGGGATATCGATTTCGAGTTCGGCACGTGGACGATGAAGCTGCCCCGACTGGACAGGCCGCTCGCCGGCTCGGCGCACTGGGGTGACCTACGAAGGGAAGTCGGAGGTGAAGAAGGTATGGGACTGGCGGGCAGACCTCGGCGAGATCAATCTGCAAGGCGGCTCGAATTGGATCCCGACGTTCGAGAGGGTCACGGAGATGTGAGCGCGCGAGGCGGGCTCTCCGAGTCCGCGAACGTCGAGGGAACGACATACACGTACGCGCACGGAGCCGACGCATGACGACGACCCCAGCGATCGAGACCGGCGAGCCGAATACCGGTCGCAGCGGCACCGTCTTCGACATCGGCTACCAGCGTTACACCGGCGTACGCGAAGGACGCGCACGCTCCCGGCGCGCCGTCTACAAGGACGGCGTCCGCATCGCCCTCGGCTTGGGCCGAGGGCCGCGAGCGAAGGTCCTCCCGTGGCTCTTTATCGCCATCCTGGCGTTCATCGGCCTCGTCATGGCGCTCATCGCCGGCGCGGCTCGGCGGCTCGGCGGCGAGGAAGCGGCTTCGCAGCTGCCGTCGCACGGCGACTACTACGGCATTGTGGCGACGATCCTGTTCATCTTCGCCGCCGTCGTCGCCCCGGAGCTGCTCTGCCGCGACAGGCGCGAGGGGACGATCAATCTCTATCTCGTCAGGCCGCTCACCGGCGGCGACTACGTAGCCGGGCGCTGGCTCGCGTTCTTCAGCGTGGTCCTCGCCGCCGCCTGGCTGCCGCAGATCATCCTCTTGTTGGGCCTGTCGGGCGGTGCGCTCGATCCTTTTGTCTACCTGCGCGAGAACTGGCTCGACGTCCCGAAGTTCCTCCTGTCGGGCGTGATCATGGCCGCGTACGCGACGACGCTGGCGATGCTCGTCGCCGCGTTCACGCTGCGGCGCGCGTACGCGTCGGTGTTCCTCGTCGGCCTGTTCGTCATCACGACGCCGTTCACCATCGGGCTCGCGTCGGAGATCGAGGGGCCGGTGGGGCAGTGGATCTCGATGTTCAACCTTGCCAACATCCCGCTGTACGTCGTGGACGTGATCTTCGGCAGCCCGAGCGAGGCCACCGAGGACTTTCCAGCGCAGCAGCTCCCCGCGATGACCAAGTGGCTGTGGTACTTCGCCTGGACGCTCATCCCCGGCGCCATTCTGTGGTGGCGCTACCGGAGGCTCGCACCATGATCGCCCCGGCAACGCCCGTCATCCGCGTGGACGGCGTCTCCCGCTGGTTCGGCAGC
>CAZPCC010000428.1:0-5596 GCA_964584905.1 uncultured Gemmatimonadaceae bacterium
TCGACGCGGATGGTGATGGGCGGGTCGTGGTCGGTTTACTGGTACAACGGCAAGATCGTCAGCTCGGAGATTGCTCGCGGTCTCGACATTCTCGAGCTCACGCCCAGCGCGCTCATCTCGCAGAACGAGATCGACGCGGCGAAGACGGTCGAGTTCGAGTATCTGAACGCGCAGGGCCAGCCGAAACTGGAGTGGCCGGCGAGCTTCTCCCTCGCGCGCGCCTACGTCGATCAACTGGCGCGGTCGAACGGACTGGCGTCAACCAGGCTTTCCGCAGTGCGTCAGGCACTCACGAGCGCCGAGAACGCTTCGGGTTCGCAGCGGCGCGACGCGTTGACGCGCCTGGCGACGCAGCTCGACGGTGAGGCAAGCGGGTCGTCGGATGCGGCAAAGGTCCGCATGCTAGCGGGAGCGGTACGGGATCTAAGCACTGCTTCGCGTTAGGAGCAACAAAAAGCGGGAAAAGGGAAACGGGAAAGGGGAAAGGGAGGGATAAGGAAAGGGAAAGGGGAAACGGAATTCATCTCCCGTTTCCCCTTTCCCTTTTCCCCTTTCCCGCTTTTTTGAATGCTAGAGCGTAACGAATATCTCGTTCACTTCCCCCGCGCGCACTCCGCCGGCTCCGTCGGGTACGACGCGCCACCACCTCACCACCGCCTCCACGGCACCCGGTGACCATCCGTCGATCTCGGAGTCGGGCGTCGTTATGCTCGCGCCCGGCGCGAGCCGCGGGCAGTCCGGGCCGGTATCGACGCAGGGACCGAACAGCGCCAGCCAGCCTCTGTTCCACACCGCGTAGGCGACAGGTTGATCGGTGTCGTTGGTCAATCGCACGCCGCCAGGCACGCGGGTGGCCGCGACGTCGGCGGAGAAGCTGCCTGTTTCCGGCCCGGACGGCGCAGCTGACTCCGGCCGGCACGCGCCGGCGATCAGGACTCCTGACAGAAGAAACATCGCAGGGAAACGCATGGGAAAGCTCCTGGTGAGATCATTGGGTGCCGGTCACATGCGCTCCCGAACAATAGACCCGGCCCCAACAGCGCCCGTCACCAAAGAATCGCTGCGTGATGTGGCGCAGTTCCGGTACTGAATCGCGGTCAGTCGGCTTCCCAGCGGATCTCCATTTCCTCGCGGTCGGTCAGCGCCTCGCGAAGGAGCGTCAACAGCGCGGGCTCGGCGTCGTGCTCTTCCAGCATGTCGACGGTCTCGGTTGTAATGAAGTAATCGCGATCGCTCGACGACTCTTCCTCCAGCTCGTTCATCAGGAACTCCAGCTGAACCTCGGTGATGCTCCCGAGCAGCGCATCACTTTCGGTGTCGTACAGGCGGATCATGGTGGCCTCATCGTCATGCGTTAACGAGCGAGCGCGCGTGCGCCGATTCCCGGGTCGGCCCGTCGGGGCGGCAGAGAACCCGACGCAACCGTGCTCAGGTCCGGTGAATAATATCGTTCACCGGGATTCAACTGGGTAGTCGCTCCCGACGATGGGCAGTGCGGGATCAGCGGATTGCCGCCGCCGAAGCACCGAGGCGGCACGGAAGGTCTATTCGAAGCGCATTCAGCTGTCGCGGTGCGGCGAGATCATAGTTGCCGGGAGGGCGTGCCTTGCGAGTAACCGGCACCTTTGACTGATGAGGCGCATATGATTGGGTGAGGGGAAGATCACCGCGCGAGCCATCGATAGGATGGTTGGGTTGTCGTTGTTTCTTACTGTTACGAAAACTTCCCAGACTCCCGCTCGCGGAGAGCCACTCTACGACACTGATCAGTGTTCCAGACGAAACCAATCAGCCTCATTCGCCCAATCCGCCTCACCTGTCGCACCCTCCAGCCTTGATGTCAGCCGGCCGGCCTCAGCTTCGCCGCAGATGGCGAGTACCTTCTCCTACCGATGCTGTGGCACTGGCACCCGAAGAGGCGGGTTAGCTCGAATGAACGCCTGAGTTCGAGCCTTCGCGGCCGCGTCGGGGGCGAGTCCGGATGAGATGTCGCGCTGAACTTCCGTCCGGAGCGCGGCGAAATCGTCGTCGGCCGCCCCGCGAGCGATGAGGGCGAGCACGGACGTCATCGCAACGTTAGGCGGCACCCGGCGGGTGACGAGGTCCGCCAGGACCGTGAGCGGCACGGCGAGCGGCACGCCCCCTCTTCCGGCGCCCCGCCCCTTCGCCAGGCTCCGCAGATGACTCGCCGCAACCCCGGCGTGGAGCGCGCTCGCACCGGCAAGGATCTCGGCCACCGTCGCGGAGCCTCCGAGAGCGGAGCGGGCCCCGGTCAGCTCGGTGGCCAACGAGCGGACGGCACGCAGGATCCGCTCGTCATCCGCCCCCTTGAGCACGCCCTCGGCAGCCTTGTCGTAGAGCGGGTCCACCGGAACATTCGCTTGGCGAAGTGAGTCGGCGAGCCGCTCGATCGCGGCGCGCGTGCTCGCGTTCAGCCGGCCGGGAAGCTCCGGCCGGCCCACGCCAGACTGGGCGGGCACGGTCGCCGGCGTGATCGCCGTTCCGAGGCTGCCGGACAGGACCGCCAGCGCGCCAAGCATCGACCTAACGGTAGCAGCCATCATTGCGGCACCGCCCGCACGACGAGAGCCGAGCTGGGAATGCCGAAGTCGTCTTCAGCGGCCCGAGGAGCGGACGGATCGACCTGGATCGCGCCATCGACGAAGAAGGCGTAGGCGTGGCGTCCCGGCTCGAGGACGACGTCCCGAACCCAGGCATCCCCGCCGCCCAGGCGCTCCATGGGTGCAGCGCCCGGGTCCCAGCCGTTGAAATTGCCCACCACGGATACTCGTGAGGCGTTAGGCGCAACGATCACGAAGCGAACCGAGGTCCCGCCGCCTCCCACCATGCCCATGGTTCTGGCGTCGGCTATCGTGTGGACGCGGTCCGTGGCCGCCGGCGGCGCCGCGGCGCGTGGATCAACCTCTCGCGCCGTCCCGATGAGCGTGAGTGCGCCGGCCGCGCCCAGTGCCGCGCAGACCAGCGCGGCCGCAGCCGCGGCGAGCGGCGAGAGGACGAGGCGCCTGCCGGCATTGCCCCCTCCGAAAGCCCGCCGGTCGCGCTTACCAGGCGCCGGCGTACTCTCTATCTCGCGGAGCAATTCTTCGCGCCACTCCGCCCGCACAGGAACACCGGCGCGTAAGGCGCCGGCGAGCTGGGCGACCTCCTCCGGCAGGTCGTGATCGGGGGGCTCACGGTCGGACATCGGCAACGCCTCCAAGGGCCATCTGCAGCCGGGTACAGGCGCGCTTGACGCGCATCTTGAGCGCCGAGACGCTCGCGCCGGTCACCGCTGCCATCTCAGTATACTCGAGCTGCTCGACGTGCTTCAACAGGAATGCTTCGCGGTGCGTCGGATCGAGCACATGGAGCGCCCGCTCGAGATCGTGATGCAACTCCACCTCGTTTGCTTCCGGCTCGACACTGGCGCGGTCCACTTCGCCCTCGTCGCTTGCCACCCGGCGCCAGCGGCGCGCGCGCCGAAGTGCCACGGTGCGGCACTGGTTCACGAGAATGGCGAACAGCCACGTGCGAAATACCGACCGCTCGTCGAAGGCGTCCAACGCTCGATAGGCGCGCATCATCGCCTCCTGTGTCGCGTCCTCAGCGTCCTCGCGGTTGCCCAGCATGCGCGTTGCGAACCGCAGGCACGCGGGCGAATGCCGGTCAACCAGGGCGGTGAAGGCTCGCTTGTCTCCCCCGAGCACTCGACCGACGAGGGAGGCGTCGGTCACCTCCATCGCGTTGTACTCGTGCGAGGGCACTCCGCGTCACATGGACCGACGGCCCCATTCCTATTTCCCACTTTCGCCTCACCGCACGACGACCAGGCCGACCGTGCCGTTGAATTCATCCTCGACGGCGGGAACTCCCGGCGGAGCCGACCAGCGCTCGCCATTGATGCGGATGTTCACATGGTGAGTTCCGGGTGTGATTGCGACGGTGGCTTCCCAGAGATCGGTCGCCACCCGCGACAGCGAGACCGGCTTCCAATCGGTGAAGTCCGCCGACAGCTCGACGGTACGGGCATGTGGAACCCTCACGCGGAGCAGATATTGTCCGGCAGTGCGCGGTTCAACACGGAAGTCCGAGGTCACCGGCCGAAGCTCGGGCGGTCGAGCCGGCGGCTCGGGTGCCCCCAGCAACCGCACGCCAAGCGTCGCAAAGGACCGGCGCTGCCAACCGGTCCTCGGTTCCCCCGGGCGGCTACCCACGCCGCCGACAATTACCACGCGCCGCGTGAGCACGTACAGCCCGCTGACCGCCGCCCACAGCTCGTCTTCCATGTCGGAGGAGGCGATCCGACCACCTAACGTCGCATCCACCGCCACGCGTCCGCGCGACCAGAAAAGGCGCGCTTCGGCCTGATCCCACCGCTGGTGCCTCGATGCGCTTCCGCTATCGCCCACCGTCACCTGACGCTGGTACGTGTCCCAGCGGCCGAGCGTGTCGTTGAAGATGCTGTCGGTTTGCAGGACCTGACGAATCGACGCGGCACTTCCCTCGATGTGAACTCGCCGGGGTGAAAACGAGAGCGAGATGACCGCTGCCCCGAGTTGGCGCCATCCCCCGAACACCGGTGATGGATGCTCGGCGAGCGAATCGGCGCCAGGCGTGCTCCGCGCGCCGACTCCCGTCCAGGCGCCCCATCGTCCGAAACGCAGCGACGCCCCCGCATTCGCCGAGAGCTCGCTCGCAGGCAGCAAGTACAAACTCGAGCGTGCGAACGAGCCGGCGGCGAACAGTTGCAGCGGTCCGAGCACCGGTGACACGAGCGATGCTCCGAGCGAACCGGCTCCGCCTGTCTCCTCCGTGTCCGTCGCGAACGAAGCCTCTCCGGTAAGCGACCATCGCGGCTGGTCGTACCGCATGGAGACTCCGAGCGAGGACCAACCGCGCCATCGCTCGCTAGAGGCGGCGCTGGACAGCTCCCCGCCGGCAACCACGCTCGACGTCAATTGCGCAAGAGTCGTCGCGGGCAGCAAGGCCACGGCGACGATGAGGGCGGTACTCCAGATTCTTGACGCGCGCATGCGAACACCCCGTCGGTTGCAACGGATCGGATCGTCTGCCGGGCACCCCGCAATTCCTAAAACCTTCGCAGCGGCGGGACCGTCACAAACGGCGTCGATTGCCGGAGTGGAGACCCGGGACAACCCGGGTCTCCAACTCGCATCGTCCGGGTGCGCTACGGCTTCCGTGGCAGCAGCACCTGGAGTGGCACGTGGATGCTCGTGGGCGGCGCGATGAGCGCGGCCGATTCCAGATATGGACTGAGTGGCGGAGGGTGGACCTCTATGCGATACCATGCCGAAGGCAGCCCGCGAAATCGTACCTGGCCGTTCTGATCCGTTCTGCCGACCTTGAACACGGCGTTAGGTGCACGCGAGCTGTCGGGCGTCGAGCGATACCGGTGGACGGTCACTCGCGCTCCACTCAGCCGTACCGTGTGAAGAGTATCGCCGGTGGAGTCGGCGCCGACGACGGTGACGGTGAGGTCGAAGTGGCTAACGAGCGTGTCGTTCGGGATTGTGTCGTTGGGGATTGTGTCGTTGGGGATTGTGTCGTTGGGGATGGTGTCGTTGGGGATGGTGTC
>CAZPCC010000429.1:0-2152 GCA_964584905.1 uncultured Gemmatimonadaceae bacterium
GTGATCGGGCGCGCGAGCAGCCCGATCACGTTGAACTTGATGACTAGGAAAAATCCGATCATCACCCCGACCGCGAGCGCCAGCAGCGACCAGAGAATACGCCACCGCAGCTCCTCGAGGTGTTCGAGGAAGGGCATTTCGGAACTGCGGGACGGTTTCACGGAGACAGAAAAAGAGACGAGAGTTGCGAGTTGCGAGGAAAAGCGAACAAAGATGCGAATTCCTCGCAACTCGCATCTCTCATCTCTATGGTATCGTCCTCAGCCGCTCGCGAGCCAACGCCGCCTCGTCCGATCGCGGATACCTGGCGATCAGCTCGTTGAACAGCGTCTTGGCTGCCTCTGTATCGTTTGCCGATACACGTGCCAGCGCGCGCTTGAACAGCGCCGTTGGCGCACGTGGCGATTCGGGGTAGACGATCACCACCACGCCATAGATCGAGTCCGCCGCTGCCGGCTGATTGTCGGCCGCGTAGGCCTCGGCAAGATAGAACTGCGCATCGTCGGCGACATCGCTCGTCGGATGCTTCGTCAGCAGCTCCTGGAAGGCGAGCCTCGCCGTTCCCGCGCTGCCGCGCCGCAACTGATCCAGCGCGAGCTGAAAGAGTGTGTTAGGCCCCGGCTCGACCGGCGTGGCCGGAGCAGCTACCGCGGTGGCACCGGGTGCCGCCGCGGTGCTGTCGGTCGCCGCCGGAGGAGGTGCGACGTTCAGCCGCTGCTCCAGGCTCGCGCGTACCTCCTGCAACCGGCGCTGGCTCTGCCCACTGAGCTCCTGAATCGTCACCAGCTGCTGCGCAATCTCGAACAGCTCGCCGCGTACGTTTCCCTGCCACGACGTAAGGCGGTTGCTCAGCACCGAGACCGAATCGTTCATCGTGGTAACCGCGGAAACCACCTGCTGAAGCTGCTGGTTCAACAGCGAATCGGAGCGCAGTCGCTCTGCCCGCGTTTCGCGGAGATTCAGGTCGAGCGCCCTTACATCCTCGCGGGTGGCGAAGCAGGCACCGGTCGTCAGGATGACGACCGGTACCAGGGCGAGGTGCCGCCTCTTCATTCGCTCGGCGACGTCAACTGGTCGCCACCGCCAGTGATCTCGAACTCATCGCGACGGTTTTGCGACCAAGCCGACTCGTCGGAGCCCTGCACAGCCGGCTGCTCCTCACCGTAGCTGATTACATCGATTCGAGCGTCGGCGATTCCACGCTGAGTGAGATAGCGCTTTGCCGCCGAGGCGCGGCGCTGGCCCAGCGCCAGATTGTACTCGTCCGAGCCACGCTCGTCGGCGTGTCCGGCAACACGCAGTCGCAAGGCGGCGTTCGCGTTGAGAATGCGCAGCTTTGCATCCAGCTCGGCGGTCGCAGCGGCGCTCAACGCGTCGCTGTCGTAGTCGAAATAGATAGGCGCCATGATCGTGTTGCGCAGCGCGGCCATCCGTGCCGCTTCGGCCCGCCGCGCTTCCTCGGCCGCGAGGTTGGCCCGGTTGATCGAATCCAGCCGGGCGCGTTCGCGGGCGGCGGCATCGGCGGCGGCGCGATTGGCGGCGTCGATGCTGTCCTGATTCACCGTCGGCGTAGGCGGCAGCTCCGGCTCCTGTTGGCGCCGGCAAGCGGAGCCTGCCAGGACTACGACGGCCAGCGACAGCACTGGGATGAGACGAGACGTACGGGTCATTGCTTTCTCCGGTCGGGGGTGGTGCATGGAATTATGCCAGCCTTACGATGTGGGGGGCAGTACGCGGGACCACGCTGCCAATCGGCTGCCACCCTGCCGGGTAAGCTGCCGCGCGCGGCCAGTTTCCGCATCGAGGATCCAGAGCTGCTGGACGCCCGAGCGTGTGGATGTGAACACCAGATGCCGCCCGTCAGGCGCCCACGAAGGATCTTCGTTCACACCTTCGCTCGTCAGCTGGCGCATCGAACGGTCACGCAGGTTGATCGTCATGATTTGAAAGCGTCCGGCCACGCGCGCTTGAAAGGCGATCAACCGCCCGTCAGGCGACCACGAGGGACTCGATCGGTAACTCTGGTCGCCGATGTTGAATGGTGTCAGCAACTCCGCATTCGCTCCATCGACATCGACAGTGTAGATCTCCGGATGCCCGGAGCGCCCCGATGTGAACGCGAGCCGGCGACCATCCGGGCTGAGCGAGGGCG
>CAZPCC010000430.1:0-7303 GCA_964584905.1 uncultured Gemmatimonadaceae bacterium
TCGGTAGCGGCTCGGGCGGCGAATACCTTGCATTACGAGAGCGGCTTCGCACGATCCCGCAGCTCGCCCTCTACTCCACGCAGACGCACCCGCTTGACGACGGTTTTACGGCTAGCCGCCTGGAGGGCGCCGCCGTGACCCCGAATCTCTTCCCCCTCCTCGGTGCATCGGCGGTCCTCGGACGGACGTTTACCGAGGAGGAGGGAATCCATGGCAACTCCGCCGTCCTGCTGCTGAGCCACGATCTCTGGCAGCGGCAGTTTGGCGGTTCGCCCGACGCGATCGGCAGTACCATTCGGGTCGAAGGTGTCCCTAACACCATCGTCGGCGTAATGGGACCCGAGTTTCGCTTCCCGAGTGGCGCCACCGAGTACTGGCAGCCGTACGCGTTCAATCCCGCCAACGTGCCGTACACATGGGCGGTCGGCGGCAAGAGCTTCGTGGGCCGGCTCGCGCCCGGTGCGACGCTGGAGCTGGCACATGGCGAGTTGAGCACGACCTGGCCATCCCTGCGCTCGCTCAACCCGATGTGGGATCCGGGCCCGGAATACCGGCGCAATGCGAGCGTCCAGCAGCTCGCGGCCGAGACGGTGGGCACGACCGGCCGAGTGGTCTGGTTGCTGTTCGGCTGCGTGGTGCTCGTTCTGCTCATCGCGTGCGTGAACGTCGCCAACCTGCTGCTCGCGCGCGGCACGGCGCGCGGCCGCGAGCTGGCCGTGCGCGCGGCGTTGGGCGGCGGCCGCGGGCGTCTGGTGCGCCAGCTCCTCGCCGAGAGCCTCCTCCTCGCCGGCATAGGCGCCACGCTGGGCCTAACGTTGGCGGCGGCCGTCGTCCGGTGGCTCGCCAGCGCGCTGCCGCCATCGATCCCGCGCGCCCACGAGATCGCGCTTAACGGCACCGTCGTCGCCTTCACCGCGGCGGTCGCCCTGCTCGCAACCCTTTTCTTCGGCATCGTGCCCGCGCTGCGGGCGACCAGGCTCGCCGCCGTATCCGCCTCGAGCGGTGGCACGCGCTCCACGGCCAGCCTCTCCCACCACCGCCTATCGGGCATGCTGGTGGCCGGAGAAATGGCACTGGCCGTAATGCTCGTGATCGGTGCCACACTCCTCGTCCGAAGCTTCCAGGAGTTGAGGGCTGTCGATCCGGGATTCGAGCCGGCACGGGTCATCGCCGCGCGCCTCACGCCGCCGGCCGCCGAGTATCGGGATCCGGCCCGAACGACTGCGCTGTATGCCGGCGTTCTCGAACGAGTTGGAACTTTGCCGGGCGTGCAAAGCGTCGGCGCCGTCGACCGCCTGCCTATCGCGCAGCCGGTGTACGGGACGGCGGTTCGCGTCGAGGGGCAATTCGAGGACGCCACCCGTACGCTTCCGGACGTGCCGCACATGCAGCAGGTGACGCCCGACTACTTCGCGACGATGGGGATTCCGGTGCTCCGCGGGCGCGGCTTCACCGACGCCGACCGCGAAGGGCAGCAGCCGGTCGCGATCGTAAGCGAAAGCGTCGCCAGGCGCTTTTGGCCCGGCGAGAATGCGATCGGCCGCCGAATCGGCTACCCGTGGGAAAGTCCATGGCTATCGATCATCGGCGTCGTGCCCGACAATCGGCAGGACAGCCTGACGGACACGCTCGCCGGAACGATCTACGTGCCCTGGCAGCAGCGCACGCGGATGTCGGGGAGCGAGATGTGGCTGGTGGCGCGCGCGACGGCGGACCCGGGCTCGTTGGCGGAGGCGATTCGCCGGGTGGTGCGCGAGGCCGACCGCTCGGTCCCGGTCAGCGACGTGCGGACGATGGACGCGGTGATCGCGGACTCGTTGACGAGCGCGCGGTTCACCACCCTGCTGGTCGGGGCGTTCGCGCTCACCGCGCTCATATTGGGTGCGTTAGGCATCTATGGAGTGATGGCCTACCTGGTGAGCCAGCGGACGCAGGAGATAGGTGTGCGGATCGCGCTCGGCGCACCGCCGCGGCAGGTGGTGGGATTGGTGCTGACGCGAGCAGTGGGGCTCGCGGCCGCGGGCGCTGTAGTTGGCATCGTCGCGGCGATCGCCGCGACGCGCCCGCTCGAATCGTTTCTCTATGGCATCTCGGCGACCGATCCGCTGACGTTTGCGCTGGTGCCGTTGTTGTTCCTCGTCGTGGCGGCCGGTGCGAGCTACGGGCCGGCCCGCCGGGCTACGCGCGTAGATCCGGTGCGCGCGCTTCGCACCAATTAGACGACGCTACGCTTCGCTCGTTCGCTGCGTTTGATGAGAGGCGCTCCACCGGTATGGCAGAGGCCGGCGGCGAAGAGAACGCCTGGCTCGTTTCGCACGAGGAATAGCGAGGCTTGACAGCGCACCCGGCGCGCGCAACATCGTGAGCATCGCGCTCCATCAGAAGTCGATTTCCTGCCTGCTTTCGTGCCTGGGTCTGAACCGTGAACTCAAACGACACGACGCGGCGGCTACCGGGGATTTCCAAAGCTCAGGCGTTAGCTGTGCTCGGACTGGACGCAGTCTTCGAGCGCGGATGCGGCAGTGTGCTCTATGAGCGCGACAGCGACATCGCCGTACTCGATTTCCTCGGCGGTTATGGCTCCTGCTTCTTCGGGCACAATCATCCGTCGCTCAAGCAGGTCATCGTCGAATTCCTGAATGAAGACGGCGTGGTTCACGCGCAGGCGAGTATTCGCCGGGGAGCGGAGCAGCTCTGTCGCGAGCTTTCGGCGCGGCTCCACGCTTCGCTGCAGGCGGATTATGAAATCGTCCTCGCGAATACGGGTGCGGAAGCGGTGGAAGTGGCGGCGAAGCATGCAGAGCAGGCGTACTTCAACAAGAGACAAAGCGCGTTGGAATGGGCGGCGGCGGAGCCCGACACGGCGGGATTTACAACGTGGACGACCGCGGCTCGCGCTACGCTTCAGGCCCTCGACATTCCATGCGATGATGCATGTCTGCAATGCATTAGGCGTCACAATATGCTCGCTCTCGATTCGGCGCCGACGCACATAGCGTTGCGGGGCAGCTTTCACGGCATGACGTCGCGTGCGCTCGAGTTGACCCATGATCCCGACGGTCGTTTCGGAAAGCGGCCGCATGAATCCGCAGTTCGCTTCATCGATCCGGCGCGCCGCTCGGGTCTCTCCGAGCTTCTCGCGGAGCTGACCCGGCCATTGTTGCGTCCGGTGCGTCGGGGCGAGGCGTGGGATCTAGAGCTGCGCGACTGGACGCAAGTCACGGCCGTTTTCATCGAGCCTATCCAGGGCGAGGGAGGGATACACCCGGTCGACGCCGTCAGCGCGCAGACTTGGCTGCGTGAATGCAGAAAGCGCTCCGTGCCACTGGTGGCCGACGAGATACAGTCGGGTATGGGACGGACCGGGACGTTTCTCCATTGCGAGCAATTGGGCGTGCAGCCCGACTATGTGCTGCTCGGCAAGAGCCTGGGCGGCGGGCTCGCGAAGATCAGCGCGATCGCTATCCGGCGCGATATGCTCGTCTCCGGGTTCGGGCTGCAGCACCTGTCGACGTTTGCCGAGGATGAACTGTCCGCACGGGTCGCTCTTCAGTCGCTGGCGCTCCTCGACTGTGAGGACGCGCTCGGTGCGGCCGCCTTTAAGGGACAAATTCTGTTGTCTGCGTTGCGCGACCTGGCCGAAAGGCATCCCGGCATCATCCGCGATGTCCGCGGATGCGGCCTGTTGATCGGAGTGGAATGGGAGGAGCAGTCATTCGAGCGATCGCACGCATTGCGCTTCCATCAGCGTTACGGCTGGCTCGGCTACGCGTTCGCTGGTTACCTGCTGCGGGCGCACGCCTTACGCGTCGCGCCGGCGCTCTCGCGCGGCACGACACTTCGTCTCGAGCCAGCGTACTCGATTCCCATCGCCGCACTCGACCACCTCGTCTCCGGGCTCGATGCCTTGTGTACACTGGTGGAACAGCAGGATGCTGCCGGTATTCTCGGTCCATGCCTCGGGCTGGTCACGGAGCGGTGGCAACGCCCGTCACCGCCGGCCACCTTCAAAAAGCCACTACCGTCGCACGTGGCGTTTATTGGACATTTCATAGATCCGGAGGGCGTCGCGCAGTGGGATCCGAGCTTCACGCGGCTGCCGCCTGACGGTTGCGCCAGATTTCTAGAGAAGCTCCGCCCGTTCGCGGAACCACTGGAAACCCATCGCGATCACGTGCGCTCGATCACGGACGCCGCGACGACAGTCTCGTTCATCGGCATACCGGTTTCGTCTCAGCAATGTTATGACGCGCTGCGCACACCGGAGCGCCACTCGCTGCGGGATCTCGTGCAGCGTGCCGTGGATCTCGCCGCGGATGAGGGGTGCTCGGTCGTGGGACTCGGCGGCTACACCGCCATCCTGACGCGCAACGGCAAGGACCTCCGACCCCATGGCCTGGCGGTGACGACGGGCAACGGCTTCACCGTCGGGGCCGGACTGCACGCCCTGAAGTCGGCCGCGCAATCGCAGCGCATTATATGGGAGCGAGCAAGCGCCGCCGTTGTGGGTGCGACGGGCAACATCGGCAGCATTTGCGCCGAGCTGCTGGCCAGAGAGGTCGGGTCCGTGCTTCTGTTAGGACGACCTTCGCGTTTGTCCGAGCTGGAGGCGATGGCGTCGCGAATTTCGCGCGAGATCGGTGGCGAGTCACGCATAACCGTTGGTACCGACCTGCTGCTATGCCGCGGGGCCCAGCTGATCGTGACGACATCCAATCAGGCGGGATCGATCCTCTTCCCAGAGCATCTGGGCGATGCGCCAGCGGTAATCATCGATCTGGCCGTACCGGGCGATGTCGATGCAAGTGTGGCGCGTGAGCGACCGGATGTGTACGTCATACGCGGCGGAGTGATTCGAACGCCATGCAATCCGGACTGGTACGTACCTGGTATTCCACTGGATCGGGGCGAAATGTTCGCGTGCATGACCGAGACTGTGTTGATGGGATTCGAAGGAGAGCGAGCACACGGCAGCTATGGCAGTCTGTCCGTAAACCGCGTGCTGCAGACAATCGACCTGGCGCGGAAGCACGGTTTTCTGGATATCCGGCTCAATTCGGATGCCTGGCGAGAGAGGGTTCGAGCGGCTTCGAGTAGAGTCGGTATGTCTTGGTTGGATGCGAGCCGAGCAGTGGCAATGCCTTGAGCATAGGCGCGTTGCTCTCCATCACCCAGGATATTTCGCCGCCGTCGAAGCCGAGGTCGAAGATGCTGGTTGCCATGCGATAGAACAGGGGCAAGTGAATGCCGAAACGCCGATGGGTGGGCAGCACGCCGGCAATCATCACACGAACTTCCCTAACGCGACGCCAGCGGAGCAATGCATGGGCAATGAAGACGGGGGTGAGACGGCCGCTGGACGGCCTGGGAAGAATCGCGTAGAGGTCCGGCACGCTGAGCACGAATCCGACAGGCACCCCTTTCCATTCCGCAATGAGCGCCATGTTCTGCCTGAGCACGAACCGGATGTCGCCGGCAATGAATCTGAACTCCTCCGGGGTTGGCGCAACGAAGCCCCAGTGGTCGGCGAAGCTCTCGGAATACAAGCGATGAAACAGCTCGAGCTCGCTATCGAATCGTTTCAGATCGGCGCTGCGGATGTGCAGCTCGGACCTGCGTTCCAGCCGCATAACGATGCGGCGCAGCTTGCCGTCTTGAGCGAAAGCGTCGCGGTAGAGGCTCCACGCCTGGAGATCTGCAATCCCGCGAAATCCGGCGGCCTCGAGATGAGTCGCGTAATGCGCGGGCTGGTAGCCCATGAAGATGGTGTTGCGACGATCGAATCCGCTGACCTGGATGCCAAGGTCGTGGTGAATGCTCGGATTCATTGGGCCGATGAGTTCGTGCGCCCCGCATTGCCGAGCGCGCTCCGAGATGGCATCCAGCAGCGCGCCGACGACATCGGCGTCATCGATGAAGTCAGGCATGACGAACGTCGCGGCGCCCGGGCGTTCCGGCACATTTCCAATGTCGAGCAGTCCAATGCGGCCCACCACGCGGCCGCGCCGCCGCGCAATGAAGAACCATGCGTCGTGGCTTTTCCAGAACGGGTTCTTCAGTGGATTGAGCAACTGGCTGAAGAACATTCGGACGCCCGGTTGCCATGCAGCGTGGTCGCGCGCGAGCTCGAACGGCAGGCCGACGAACAGTTCTCGATCGGACCGGCGCCGCATATCGAGCTCGCGTATTTCACAATTCTGGTGAGTCATCGCCAATGAAACCTCGCGTGCTGCTCGTCTCGCCCGCCGCGCTCGACTTCGAAGGCGCGCCAATCAAGAAGAAACGACTCTATCTGCCCGGGCTCACTCTGGTTTCGCTTGCCGCGGTTACGCCGGACACGGTCGATCTGACGCTAGTGAACGAGCCGATTCACGACCTGCCTATCGATCAGCACTGGGATCTCGTCGGACTGACCGGCATGGGTTCAGGATTGAAGCGCGCCTGGGAACTCGGCGACGCCTTTCGCCAACGGGGAAGCAAGGTCGTGATAGGAGGAATCG
This sequence comes from uncultured Gemmatimonadaceae bacterium, assembly GCA_964584905.1. Lineage (GTDB taxonomy): Bacteria > Gemmatimonadota > Gemmatimonadetes > Gemmatimonadales > Gemmatimonadaceae > JALZIF01. The sequence continues at coordinate 6,501 of CAZPCC010000430.1, forward strand.
CGGCCAGCCTGGCGCCACCCGAATGGACGATGCCGCACGCCGATTCGATTGTAACGGGAGAAGCCGAGTACACCTGGCCGATCGTGGTCGATGACTTCCTCGCCGGGAACCTCAAACCAGTCTATCCGATGCGCGAGCGACCGGACGTCGCTCGACTTCCACTCCCGCGCTACGACCTGATGTCGGCGGGCGAGAAAGGCATGTGGCGGCCCGTTCAGGCCACGCGCGGCTGTCCGTTCCCATGTGAATTCTGTTCGATTCAGGCCTACTTCGAGCGCTCCTATCGGAAGCGACCGGTTGACGAGATCATCCGCGACGTGCGGGCGGCAAAGGCGACCGGCAGCAACTACATAACGTTCATCGATGACAACATAGGTGTGGACTGGAAGTTCTTCCAGCAGCTCATGGAAGCGCTGATTCCGGAAAAAATCTTCTGGGCCAGCCAGTGCAGTATTCACATCGCCGACAAGCCTGATTCGCTCGCGCTCGCCCATCGCAGCGGCTGCCGGATCCTGTCGTTCGGGCTCGAGTCGGTCAACGCGTCAAGCGTCGCGTCCGTCAGCAAAACGTTCAACCACCCCGAGCGATACCCCGAACTGGTGCGGTGCATAACAGACAGCGGCATTACCGTCTCCACCGAGATGATCGTCGGCCTTGACGGCGATACGGAGGCGACTTTCGAGCACACTTACCGCTTCCTGATGGACAGCCGCGTGCCGCTGCCACGCCTGTACATACTCACTCCCGTGCCCGGCACGCCGCTGTACCGGGAATACATCGAAGCGGATCGAATCTTCAACCAC
>CAZPCC010000431.1:0-2422 GCA_964584905.1 uncultured Gemmatimonadaceae bacterium
GGTGCGAAGGATGGTCGAGCTCTGCGTGATCGTGCTCGAGTACTTCTGCTTGAGCACCCCCGCGACATTCGTGGCCGATTGCCGCTTGTCAAACAGCGACTGCGCCTCGGCGACCGGGTCCGGCGCGCGCTGCGCGTCGAGGCGGCCGAGCGCAGACGCGGCCATCGCGATTGTCAGCCACATGCGCAGCGTGCGGGTCCGTACCATATGCGCCTCCTCGGCGTACCCAACGCGGGTCGCCTCGATCAGGTTCGTGCGGCGCATGGCCGCCGGAGCGCGCTCGCGCCTCCAAACCTGTTATCGAAATCGGTGGCGCGGCCGTATCAAGGCGTCTCCGCCACCCCCCCTTGACATCATTTCGATATTTAGCTAAATGTCATTGTAATGAGCACGGTTTTCAAAGCCCTTTCAGATCCCACCCGGCGTCGTGTGCTGGAGCTCTTAAAGAGCGGTCCCATGACTGCAGGCGACCTCGCCGCGCAATTCAAGGTGTCCAGACCTACCATGTCGGCGCACTTTGCGGTGTTGCGCGAGGCCAACCTTGTCGCATCCGAGAAGCACGGCAAATCGGTCGTCTACCAGATCAAGATGTCGGTCCTCGAAGAAGCGCTCCTAACGTTCGCCCAGGCGTTCGGCTGGGAACTGACAACCAACAAACCGACCGGCGCCACCGCGTCCGGTCAGGAGGCTCTGGCCGAATGAACAGGGACGCGTTCTCCTCTCCCTCGATGAAGCCGCTGATGATGACCCTTGCGGGTCTCTTCACCGTCATTCTGGCCTTCGCCGTGGCGCGCGAACAGGGCATACTCGATCCAGATGTGGCGCGCCGAGTGGTCGCTATGGGGTTCGGCGTTATGCTGCTCATCATCGGAAACGCTCTGCCCAAGCTCGTGCGGCCGCTCAGGACGGTTGGCAACGACCCGTCCAGGGTGATGGCGGCCGATCGATTCGCTGGAAGGATCTTCGTGCTCGCCGGCACCGTGTTCGTGGCACTGTGGGCGTTCGCGCCGGCCGAACACGTCATGCTCATCTCGGCTCTGGTTGGTCTCGCGGCGTTCGGACTCGTGGCCGTTAGCCAGGCAATGTTGTCGCGCGGCAGTAATCGCGTGCGCGGCAAAGAGGCGGGGGATGGCCACGCTGCCGCGAATGCAGAGACCATCATGCGCCTCGTGCTCATCTATCTCCTCCATGGACTCCTGTGGGTGTTCGCGATGTTTCTGGCGGATTCCATCTGGGGCGACCGGGCCGCGTTGTGGATGGTCGCCGGATGCGTGCTCGCGAATGGCGCGTTGATTTTAGCGCACCACAAGAGTGAATTCGGCCACGAATATACGGCCGCCGCTTACGGGCTGATCGAGATCACTCCGCGCGCAACGCCACCATCGGATCCACCCGCACGGCGCGTCGCGCGGGAATGAGGCATGCCGCAAGTGCGATTCCCGCTATTGCGGCTACGGCGACGACCGCCGTCACCGGGTCGGTCGGCTCGATCCCGTAAAGCAGCGCGCGCACATAGCCCGACAGTGCAAGCGCACCGGCAATGCCGATCACGATCCCAATACCCGCCAGACGCCCCGCCTGACCTAACACCAGCGCGATGATCGCACCCGGAGTGGCGCCCATCGCGCTCCGCAGGCCGAATTCGCGCGTTCGCTCCGCGACCGAGCCGGCGAGCACTCCGTAGATCCCCACGAATGCGAGCACCAGCGCGATCGAGCTGAAGGCCGCGAACAGAAGAAGACCAAGGCGCCGCTGCGCCGTCGAGCGCGCGACGACCTGATCCATCGTCGCTACCTTCGCGATCGGCTGCAGCGGGTCAACGCTCCGCACCGCGTCACGAACGACGCCGGCCATCGCGGCGGGATCGCCGTTCGTTCTCACTACCAGAGCCATCACCGTACCCGCCCACTGCCACTGGCGCTCGGGAACGTATGCCTGCAGCGTTTCCGTTGCGTCGAGGCCGGTGTGCCGAATGTCGCCGGCAATGCCGACAACCTCCCTCCAAGGCCCGTCCGGTCCGCCCAATCTGATGTATTTTCCGATCGCATCCTCGCCCGGCCAGATTCGCCTGGCGAGTGCGCTACTCACGATTGCGACACGCGGGGTGGAGTCGGCCGCCTCGGCCTCCGTAAAGACGCGGCCACGCACGATCGGGATGCCCATGGTGCGCAGGTAGTCGGCGGTCACCGCATAACGGTCCGCCGAGGGTGCCAGCTCGGGATTGTCCAGCGGCTTGTCGCGCGCGGAAGCACCGTATCGGTCGAAGTTGCCGCCTAGCGGGAGTTGAGAGGCCAGCCCCACCCCTGTAACACCCGGCAGCGCGCGTACGGCCTCACGAATGCGGTCGTGGTTGGCGAAGACGGCTTCTGTAGTGTTGTAGGCCGGCCCCGTCGCTTGCACCTCCATCGTCACGAGATTGCTC
>CAZPCC010000432.1:0-13531 GCA_964584905.1 uncultured Gemmatimonadaceae bacterium
TGTCACTGCCGATATCGGTGCGGCGGATGGTGGAGGCCGGCAAGCTCTCGCTGGGTCACGCCCGGCCGCTGCTCGCACTGGGAGAGGAGCGTCAAATGGCCGACCTGGCCCGCCTGACCATCGAGGAAGGGCTTAGCGTTCGTGAGGTCGAGCGACGCGTGATGGCAAAGGTCCCTGAACGCCGCCGCCCGCGAAAGACGCAGCATGCCGCACGCCAGCAGACAAAGGAAGCGCGCCAGTTGGAGGATCAGCTGCGGCGATATCTGCAGACCGATGTGAAGATATCCCTTAGCTCTCCAGAGCAGGGTACGATCGCGCTCTCATTCTATTCCGGTGAGGATCTGGATCGCCTCCTCGATCTCATCATGGGTGCGCAGCGCGAAGTCTGAGCGGGCGCGAGGTTCCACGTGGAACATGCCTGCCAGCCTGACGACTTTCGCGATCGGTTGGTCGCGGCCGGCAGTCGGTCGTTAGCTTGGTTCACGGTATCTGCTCGTTCCGAAACCCACTCCGCATGCGATCAATCTCCACGTCCGTCCACGCTCTCATGTTGCTTGCCGCGCTTGGGTGTGCCCCCGGCGACGAGGGTGACTCGGCCGATTCGTCGGGCTCCTCGGATGACGTGTTCAAGGTCGCGCTGCTCACCCCCGGACCGATCTCGGACCGTTCCTGGAACGGCGGCGCATATGACGGACTCCTCGCAATTCGCGACAGTATGGCAGCAGTAACGAGCCATATTCAGACCAGGACGCCGGCAGACTTCGAAGAAAACTTCAGACAGTACGGCTCGCAGGGGTACGATCTCGTCTTCGGCCATGGTTTCGAATTCCAGGATGCCGCCGAACGGGTCGCGCCCCAGTTTCCGGGCACGGTGTTCATCGTGACCTCCGGAAGCAGGTCGCAGCCGCCCAATCTCGCCGGGGTCACGTTCGGCTTCGAGGGCGCGAGCTACCTCGCCGGGGTCCTTGCCGGCTCGCTCACGAGCTCCGGTGTGCTGGGCGTGATAGGTGGAACAGCGCTCCCCCCGGTGGAGAGCAGCTTCGACGCGTTCGAGGCTGGCGCACGGTCGGTGCGCGCCGACGTTCGCCTGCTTTCCGCCTACGTCGGCAACTGGGAGGACGCCAGTGCCGGCCGCGAGCTCGCACTCGCGCAAGTAAGGCAGGGCGCGGATCTGATCTTCCAGAACGCTGACGCCGCCGGACTCGGTATCTTCCAGGCCGCTCGTCAGGCAGGGAACGTGCTCGTGTTCGGAACCAACGTCGATCAGAACCCGGTCGCCCCCGACGTCATTATCGGCAGTGTCGTCATCGACTTGCCGCGCGCGTTCCTCGGCATTGCTCGTGAGGTTCGGAACGGCACGTTCACGGCGCAGCAGATCCGCTTCGGCCCTTCGTCGGCCATCGTCAGGCTCGTTCGCAACCCCGCGCTCGCCGCTCGCATACCACCTGACGTCCAGGCGCGGCTCGATTCACTGGACGGCGAGCTGCGCGCGGGGGAGCTCGTCCCGTCCTGGAATCCGCCATCCTCTTCGGACAGCACGCATGCCTTCGCTCGCTGAAATCGCTCGATACTGTGATGACCTGCTCGGCGTCCACGGCTTTCCGGATTCCACGCGCGCGCTGAACGGCGTCCAGGTCGACTGTAGAAAGGACATAACGAAAATTGCCGCGGCGGTGGATGCGCGCGAGCGAACCATTGCCGCTGCGCACAATGCCCAGGCGAACCTGCTGCTCGTGCATCACGGACTGTTCTGGGGCGGACTCCGGCCGCTGCAGGGACCCCAGCATCGCCGCTTCGGCGCCCTGCTTCGCTCCGACATTGGGGTTTACGCCGCTCACTTGCCCCTGGACGCCCATCCGGACATCGGAAACGGCGCACTGCTCGCCCGTGCACTCGGGCTGAATCCTACCGGTACCTTCGGTCGCTACATGGGAGTGGAAGTGGGGGTGACTGGCCAACTCGAGCCCCTCAACACGGCCGAGCTCGTTGCCAGAGCGCGCAAATTCGCCGCGGACTACGACGGTACCGTGCTGACATCGCCGGTGAGCGCGGGACGCCGGACAGTGCGGTGGGGGATCATCACCGGAGCTGGCGCGTCGAACGATTCCATTGCCGAAGCGGTCGAGCGGGGGATCGACACGATGATCGTGGGTGAAGGGCCGCACCACACGGCGATCGAAGCGGAGGAGGCGGGAATCGTCATCGTCTACGCAGGCCACTACGCCACTGAGACGTTAGGTGTGAAGGCTCTGGCCGGGCGGGTTTCCGAAACATTCGGCATCCCATGGGAGTTCGTGCACGAGCCAACGGGATTGTGAGCGAAGCGCCGGCGCTCGAGCTGCACCGGATCTCCAAACGCTTCGGAGCGGTCCAGGCACTTCGTGAGGCATCGCTCGAGGTTCCGCGAGGGGCGATCGTCGGTGTACTCGGTGAGAACGGCGCTGGAAAGACGACACTCCTGCGGGTGGCGTTCGGCATGGTCGAGGCCGACGCCGGCATCGTCAGGGTTGCCGGCCGGGAGTTGCGGGCATCGTCCCCCGCTGCCGCGCTGCGGGCTGGCCTGGGAATGGTGCACCAGCATTTCGCGCTGGTGCCGGCGTTGTCGGCCGCTGAGAACGTCGCGTTAGGTGGCCGCGGATGGTTCTCGGCGCGAAATGCCGCCGAGCGCATGCGACAGATCGCCGGCCGAGCGAACCTGAACGTTCAACCTGACGAGAGAGTCGAGGATCTCCCGACGGGGGCACAGCAACGGCTGGAAATCGTCAAGGCGCTGGCCCGGGGTGCGCGCACACTCATTCTCGACGAGCCGACAGCGGTGCTCACGCCGCAGGAGTCGGACGAACTCCTGAGGGTGCTGCGCGGATTTGCAGACCACGGCGGAGCCGTGGTGCTCATTACCCACAAGCTGCGCGAGGCGCTGAGTGTGTCGGATTTCGTCACCGTGATGAGGCGTGGCCGAACGGTATTGTCGGTCGCGCGGGACGAGGCGACCGAGGAGATGGTCGCGCGGGCGATGCTGGGCGACGCACCTCCACCTTCGGGGCGACGCGAGCTCCTGGGCGAGCGATTGGCGCGGAAGACCCCCGTCGATGCGCCTATCGTCGCGGCGGCTCGTGCAATCGTCATCGCCGGACCGCGTGGCACTCAAGCCATCCATGATTCGACGGTCGAGCTCCGAGCCGGTGTGATCGTAGGCATTGCGGGCGTGGAGGGGTCGGGAGTTCATGCGCTCGTGCGAGCGCTCGCGGGCAGGATGCCAGTGGTGAGCGGTACTCTCGAGCTACCGGCACAGATCGGCTTCGTACCCGAGGATCGCCTTCGTGATGCCCTGGTGGCGGAATGGTCGGTCATGGAAAACGTCGCGCTCAAAGGAGCGGGCGCCGCACGAGGCCGGTTGAGCTGGCGCGCGCTGGAACGGACAACCGAGTCGCTCCTCAGTAGTTATGACGTGCGAGCCGATGGACCACGTACCCGGGTCGAGACGCTTTCCGGCGGGAATCAGCAGAAATTGGCACTGGCGCGAGAGCTGGCTGGTGATCCGCCGCTGGTGGTCGTGGAACAGCCCACACGGGGGCTGGACATCGCCGCATCAGCCGCGATCCACGAGCGTCTCCTCGCCGCTCGCGAGAAGGGCGCTGCGGTGGTCGTCGCCTCCGCCGATCTCGACGAGCTGATCATGTTGGCAGACCGCTTGCTCGTGACCTTCGAGGGGCGGGTCAGTGAAGTCGCACGCGACAGGGATGAAGCGGGGAGGGCCATGCTGGGACTCGATACAGCAGCGAATTCGCAGGAGACTGTTCGGGCCACGCGGCCGCCACTGTGAGGCGGCCCACGCGGATCGACGGTTATGCGCCGATCGCCGACTACGGGGTAATCGGCAACCTGAGAACCTCGGCGCTGGTGGGGATCGATGGCTCAATCGACTGGTGCTGCCTGCCGGAGCTGGACAGTCCGAGCGTGTTTGGAGCGCTGCTGGACGCCGATCGAGGCGGCTGCTTTCGCGTGGCACCCACGGCGCCGTTCGAGGTGGAACAAACCTACCTGAGCGATACAAACGTGCTCGAGACTCGCTTCTCGGTGGATGGCGGTCTCGCTACGCTGACGGACTTCATGCCGCTCCGGGGCTCGATAGTGGGATGTGATGATCCCGAGACGCGGGCTGAACTGCACCGCGTGGTCCACTGCGAGTCGGGATCGGTGGAGTTCGCCCTGGAATGGTCTCCCCGCTTCGGGTACGCGGAACTGCCGACGCTGATCGAGCCGAGCGAATCGGGATTCGTGGCGGTGCAGGGCGATGAGCGCGCCGCGCTCGGTGGGCTGCGCGCAGTAGCGGAGATCGCGAGCGGCACGCTGGGGTGCGTCGTCCGCGCAGTGTTCCAGGTCCAGGCCGGCGAGCGCATCGCACTAGTCATGCGCCATGGCGAGCACGACGCTCCGCATTCGGTCGACGCCGGTTGCCGGGAGCTCGGCGAAACGATCAGAACGTGGCGGAGCTGGGTATCGGCGGAGACGCGAGACCGCTCGTGGGCCGGTGACTGCGCGCCGAACGTGGTGCGATCGGAGCTCGTACTCAAGCTGTTGACGCATCCTACTACCGGCGCGATAGCCGCGGCGGCGACAACGTCGCTGCCAGAGTCGATAGGCGGGGTGCGCAACTGGGATTATCGATTCACCTGGATTCGGGATGCGGCCTTCACCGTGCAGGCGTTGATGGCGGTGGGGCATCGCGCCGAGGCACTGGATTTCCTGTCGTTTGCCGAGCAGGCGGCCATGTCCCGGGATGATTTATGGGGGCTGCAGATCATGTACGGGCTGCGTGGGGAGACGCACCTTCCGGAGCGCGAGCTTCCCCACCTGAGCGGGTACCGGGGATCCAGTCCAGTGCGCATCGGCAACGCGGCCGCGCGTCAGCGCCAGCACGACATCTACGGCGAGTTGATCGCCGCGGCACACCAGTTCGTAAGGTCCGGGGGGATGCTCGAGCCGGACCTGCTCTCGTTTCTCTCCCGCGTCGCCGACCAGGCAAGCGTGGCGTGGCCGACGCCTGACGATGGAATCTGGGAAATGCGACGTGAGCCGCGGCACTACGTCTACTCGAAAGTGATGGTCTGGGTAGCGCTCGACCGGGCGATCCGCCTGGCGAGAGACTCGGGCCTGCGCGGCAACGTTGCCCGGTGGACGCGGGAGCGTGATGCAATCCACCGGCACGTGCTGGAGAATGGATACGATCCCGAGCTCGGCGCGTTCGTGCAGGCCTACGGCAGTCACGATCTCGATGCCGCGAACCTCCTCATACCAGTGCTCGAGTTTCTTCCGGCGACGGACCCCCGGGTCGTCAGGACGATCGACCTGACACTCGAACGCCTGACGCATAACGGCATGGTCTACCGTTATCTGGGCGACGATGGCCTCCCCGGCAGCGAGGGCGCTTTCGGACTGTGCACGTACTGGATGGTCGACGGTCTCACGTTATGCGGCCGGCTGGATGAGGCGTGGGAGCTGTTCAGCGGGATGACCCGGCGCGCCAATCATCTGGGGCTCTACGCCGAGGAGATCGATCCGCGAAACGGAATGTTTCTCGGCAACTTTCCGCAGGCGTTCACGCACATCGGCCTGATCAACAGCGTGCTCTACCTCGCTCAGGCGGAAGGGCGGAAGCCGCCGCGGGCCGCCTCGCCGATCGGAACTGCGCCTGGCAAAGTAGCGTCAGGCGCCTGACGCTACTGCGGGAGCCAGGACGCGCCGCCGGGCCACCGGCCTGCCGCGCGCGAACCCGACGACCGGCAGGACCGGGTGTATCAGTCCCCGGCCGAAGGAGCCGGCTCGCCTGACGGCGCCCTGCTGCGATCGTTGCCCAGCACCCACCCGCGGAGGCGACCCGCCCCGTGGTGCATCAGCATGTAGGTGGACGGCACCACGAACAACGTCAGGAGCATCGATACCAGCAGACCACTCACGACGGCAATGGCCAGCGGTCGCATGAGCTCGGAGCCTTCGCCCAGCCCGAGCGCCAGCGGAAGCATTCCGAGCATCGTCGTCAGCGTCGTCATCAGAATGGGACGCAGCCGCACGACGCCGGCGAGGATGAGCGCTTCCTCGATCGGCACGTTATGGTCACGGCGGTACTCCTCGACGTACTCCACCAGGAGAATCGCATTGTTCACGACGATTCCGGCCAGCAGGATCACGCCGAGCAGCACGGGTGCGCTGAGGGGGGTTCCCGTCGTCGCCAGGCCGATTCCCACGCCGATGAGCGACAACGGAATCGTGATGAGAATGACCAGTGGATTGACCAGGCTCTCGTACTGCAGGGCGAGCACCACGAACACGAGAAAGACGGCCAGTACCACGACGATGGTCAGCTGCCGGTTGTTCTCCTGAATTGCCTCTTCCTCGCCGCCGTAGATGAGACCGTAGCCTTCAGGCAGCTCGAGCGAGGCCAGTCGCGCCCTGATCGAGTCGTTCACCACGCCGACCGATGCGACTTCGGTGATGACATCGCCGTTGAGGCGAAGCACTCGATTCTGGTTCTCACGACGAATCTCCGTGGGTCCGAGACTCATCGCTATTTCGGCCACATCGCGCAGATAGATCGGAGCACGGCCCGCTCCTCCCGGAAAGAGAGCCACCGATCCGAGCTGTTCCTGGCTGGTGAATTTGTTCCGCGGAAGCATCACCCTGACGTCGAACTCGCGATTTCCTTCGGCGAAGCGCGTCGCGATGGTGCCGTCGAGCGCGGTTCGCAGGGTCTGTCCGACCTGAGCCACATCGAGACCCAAATGGCCGGCGCGCTCCCGATCGAGGCGTATGGCGATCTGCGGGCTGCCCTCCTCGGCGCTGGCCTCCAGGTTCTCCAGCCCCGGAATCCCCTTGACCCGCTCGCTGATTTCTCTCGCGACGCGCTGCAGCTCGCCTAACTCATCCCCCTGGATGCTCAACGAAACATCCGAGCCGGAAAACGAAGTGCGGAGCCCGCGGATGCGTGGCGGCCTCACACCTACTCGCGCGCCCGGAAACCCCCGCGCGTCGATCTTCTCCTGCAGGGTAGTCACCCATTCGTCGGCGGTCATCGTCCGTTCGGAAACCGGCACTAGCCGGATGTCGAATGACCCACGGCCGGAGCGGTCAGCCGTCGCTCCGCCGAAGAGGAACCCGCCGGCGGTGGTGAAGACGCTCTGCACGTCGGGCATGTCGCCCACCATGCGCTCGATCTCGAGAGCGAGTGCGTTTGTCTGCTCCGGGGTGGCGCCGGGTGGCAGCCCGATGAAGGCGCCTACGCCGCCATCGTCCACCTGGGGCAGGAACTCGCTTCCCAGATTGCTCGTCAGGCGCGTAACGCCGAACAGGGCCAGGACGGCGACGCCGAGCGTAACCCACCGCCAGCGAAGGGTGAAGCTTCCGGCGCGCCGATACCCGTCGCGCATCCGGTCCATGCCGCGATCGAACGCCATGAAGAATCGCGTCGACGACAGCCCGCTGGTGAACCGGACTTTGGCGAGTTGCGCCGACAGCATGGGTACGAGCGTGAGCGCCACCGTCAGCGACGCTATTATCGCGAACGATATCGTGAGAATGAGCTCGCGGAAGATCAGCGCCGACAACCCGGTTACGAGCAGGAACGGCACGACCGCAGCGAGGTTCGTCGATGTGGATGCGACGATGGCGCTGGTGACCTCCGCGGCTCCCGCGTGAGCGGCTTCTTCCGGATCCTCGATCCCTTCTTCATCGCGCTTGCGGAAGATGTTTTCGAGCATCACGATCGAATTGTCGAGCAGCAGGCCCACTCCTAACGCCAAGCCACCGAGCGACATGATGTTCAACGTCAGGTTGCCCATGCCCATCAACACGAAGGTCGACAGGATCGCCAGCGGAATGGCCATTCCGATAACCAGCGTCTTTCTAAGCGACTGCAGAAAGAGCAGTACCACGATCATCGCCATGAGCGCGCCGAGCAGTGCCGCGTTGCGCACCGAGTTCACCGAATTCCGGATGAAGTTCGCCTGGTTCTGAATCACCCGGAACTCTATGTCGGCGGGGACGAAGCCGCTCGCCGAGAGGGACATCATGCGCGCATCGATCTGGTCGGCAACGCGAACGGTGTTGGCGTCAGGCTGCTTGCGGATGGACACCTTTACGGCCGGAATGCCGTCGAGGCGGGCCCACAGCCGCTGCTCCTGGTGCGTGTCGGTCACGGTGGCGACTTCAGACAGCGGCACCCGCCGGCCGCCTCCTATATCGATCAGTACCGCACGAATGTCATTGACACTCCGAAACTTCCCCGCCGTCTTGCCGATCAGTTCCCGCTCCATCGAGGCGATACGCCCTGCGGCAATGTCCTGGTTCTGAGCGCGGACCGCGGCAATCACCTCGGCGACGCTGATACCGTACGACTGAAGCCGTTCCTGATCCAGGATGATCTGCACTTCGCGCACAAGACCGCCTGACACATCTACCGAAGCAACCCCTTCAATTGTGAGAAGCTGTGTCCGCAGCCGGTCCTCGATCCAGGACCGCAGCGCAATCAGATCGCGGGTCGGCGAGGAAAAGCCGGCTTCGTAGACGGGAATCTGCGATGGGTCCGACTTGTAGATCGTTGGCGGGTCGGCTTCCTCCGGCAGGCGGCTGCGGGCACGATCCAGATTGGTGGATGCTTCCTGGAGCGCGAAATTGATGTCGGTGCCATAACGAAAGTGCAGGTTCAGGCCAACGCGTCCTTCCTGAACCTCGGTTTCCAGACGGACGAGGTCTTCGGTGGTGCTCAGCGCCGCCTCCAGCGGCTTGGCCACCGTCTCCTCCATGACGCCGGGCTCCACCCCGGGATTGTTCACGCCAACCCGGATCTGCGGATACACGATTCGCGGCAGCAAATCGAGCGGTAGGCGCGACACGAAGATGACGCCGAGGACGAGCATTACGCTCGCCAGGGCCAAGGTGCCTATCGGGCGGCGGATCGACCAGCTTGGAAGCGCGGAGCGCTTCCGTGGAGGAGTTGACTCGTTCATTGGGTCACCTGCGGTGTACTCTGGGCACTAATGCCCGGCTGAGCCGCATCGCCCGCGGGCGTGCGCACTACACGGACTGCGGCGCCGTCGCGCAAGTTGTTCTGTCCGGCGACCACGACCGAATCGCCGACTTCGATCCCGTTGCGGACCTCGACACGTCCCTGATATGCCTCGCCGCGTTCGACTGTTCGGCGAGTGACGGTGGTGCCGCGGAGCAGATAGACTGCAGGCTGTCCAGCTGTCTCGATCAGTGCAGTTGCCGGAATCATCAGCACGTTTTCGCGCGGGGCAAGCTGAAAGCGTGTGCGGGCCAGGAAACCCATCGTCAGGATGCGTGCATCACCGCCGGTGAGCGCTACTTCTACCGGAACGAGGCGCGATTCCGGATTGGCGGATGGGAACACGCGCCGTATCCGTCCGCGAAAGGTGCGATCCGGGTGCGCATCGACGAGAACCTCGACCGGGTCTCCGGTATTGAGCGCGGTGACGTCTAGCTCGGAGATTTGCACGCGCACAACCAGCGTGGAGCGATCCGCAATCGTGAACAGCGGGGTCTGCGTGCCTACTACATCGCCCCTTTCCACCAGCTTCTCGGTGATGACGCCGGCAATCGGGGCGCGAATGGTAGCGAAGCCGACCCGCGCCTTCAGCTGGTCGCGAGTAGCAAGCGCGGCGGTGAGTGCGGCTTGGTCACGATCGTACTCGGCGGCGGTGACGATCTGCTGTTCGCGAAGCTGCTCCGATCGCTGCGCCGTGCGCCGGGCAAGCTCGAGCGACGCTTCGGCGCTGGCCAATTGCGCCTCCACTTCCCGGCTATCAAGCCGGGCTAGTACGGCGCCGGCTTGAACCGCACTCCCTTCCTCGACATGAACGGAGGTCAGTGCGCCGGACAGCTGGCTATTGATACCCACGGCCCGGATCGGTTCGATTGTCCCCGTCGCACTCACCGAGCGGGCAGCGGTCCCGAGCTCAGCGACCGCGAAGTCGATCGGAACGATCTGGGGACCGCCGGGGCCCCCCCGGCCCCCCCGGCCCCCGGCTGGCGTGGCGGCCTCGCTATTCTCGCTTCCGCAAGCTGCGGTAGCCACGACCAGTGATGCGAGGGCGAGAAGACGAGGGTGAGAAAAGAGCATGACGATCTATTGATCCGAAGGAAGATTGCTTAACGATCCGCATGAATTTCGCCAACAGACGAATCGTGCCCGCATTGGGGCACGATCAACTCCTTCAATACGCGCCAACCGGTAACCCTGTTGGGGGTCCGGCGCAGCCTACCCCGACGCGCTCGCCGGAATCACACGAACCGGCTACCTTGGCGGCCGCCGATGACTGCTACCCCAGAGCTATCTCGCGACGCCCAACGGAGGTCGGATGCGACCCCGTCGGATACGCATCCGGCGCGTTGGCGAATGCTTGCACTACTCGCCATAGCGGAACTGCTTGGCATGTCGCTCTGGTTTGCGACGAGCGCAGTCTCGGCACAATACAGAGAGCTGTGGCAACTGACCGCCTCGGACGCGGCCTGGTTAACGACGGTGGTTCAGTTGGGCTTCGTCGCGGGTACGGCGGCCAGCGCCATTCTGAATCTCGCGGATGTGATTCCCACCCGGCGCCTGTTCGCGATGAGTGCGCTGAGCGGCGCGGCGGCGAATGCGATGGTGCTGACCGCCGACGGTCTGCAGGGCGCGCTGATCTGGCGATTCATCGCCGGAGCCTGCCTGGCAGGGGTGTATCCGCCCGCGATGAAGATGATCAGCACCTGGTTCCGGGCCAGGCGAGGACTGGCCGTGGGCGCCATTGTCGGTGCGCTGACGGTGGGAAAGGCGCTCCCATACCTGGTACATGCAGTTCCTGGAGCGGGCATAAGGCCAGTGTCGATCGCCGCATCGCTAGCGGCGGTCGCGGCGGCAGCGCTCGTCTGGTTTGGCTATCGCGAAGGCCCGTATCCCTTTCCGCCGCGCGCGTTCTCCTGGGGGCTGGTCGGCGAAGTGGTGTCGCAGCGGCGTTGGAGGTTGGCGACGGGCGGGTACCTGGGCCACATGATCGAGCTGTACCCAGCCTGGGTTTGGCTACCGGTGTTCATCGCATCGAGCATCGCCGTCGCAGATCCGGGCGCTGGTGCTTCTGGCGAATCGATCGCGTCGGCGGTGGCCTTCGCCGCGCTCGCGGCTGGCGGGCTGGGGTGCGTTTGGGGCGGACTCGCCGCGGACCGGCGAAGTCGCGAGTGGCTGGTGACGGTCGCGATGGCGGCAAGTGCTGCGTGCGCGGTGCTGATCGGATTCACCTTTGGGGCGAGCCTCTGGATGCTCGTTCCCATCGCGCTCGCGTGGGGCTTCTTCGTGGTCGCCGATTCCGCGCAGTTCAGCGTGCTGGTAACTGAAAGCGTGCCGCCTCACGCGGTTGGCACTGCTCTCACCCTCCAGACGTCGATAGGCTTTCTCCTGACGGCGGTCGTGATTCAGCTCGTGCCGCCGCTCGCGGCGGCAGTCGGCTGGCGGTGGGCGTTCGCCTTTCTTGCCGTGGGTCCGCTGCTAGGAATCGCCAGTATTCGCCGGTTGAGTCGGCTGCGTCAGGCAGGGACGTAATCAGCTCGAGCCGATCGAAATCGAACCGACTGGCGCACCGCTGAAATTACCGCATCACCCGCTCCCAGGCGGGAGGATAGTTCATTACGAGGCCGAACCGGTCGACCTGCAGTTCCGCGGTGAATGAACCGCCGGCGCTCGAATAGCGATAGAGTCGCTCGCCGGTCCTCTCATAGACCTGTTCGAGCGGTTCGATGTCGAGCTTTGGAAACCGAATCCACGCCGCCGTCACCGCGCGGCGCTCGCCGATCTCGAGCGCCAATCGCCGAATCGGCAGCGTATTTGTCGAGGGTGTAACACTGAGATCCACGTCTTCGCATCCGTCCAGAGCGGCAACGTGCACGCCGTCGCGGCGCCATTGTCGCTGGGTGTCGCAGGTGAGTTTCAGTCGCTCGGAGCGAATGCCATGCTCCATTGCGATCAGGACCTGGCGCGTCTGCCAGTTCGCCGAGCACTCGATGTCGTAGTCCACACGCAGCGGTGTATCAGCAAGCTTCGAGATCACTACACCCTTCAACCGAGGGCCACCGGCATCCCCGGCGAGTCTGAAGTGTTCAAACCCCGGATGGTCCAGCCGGCGCCATAGCAGAGTCGTTTCAGCGATTGCATCAGTGGGCATGAAGATAGGAAACAGGAATTGGAAAATAGGAAATAGGGAAGGAATTGTCGCCCCACCTTTGGTGGGTCGACGCTTTTCAACCAGCGACTAGCGCCGTAGGCGCGCTCGCACACCTCCCCTAATTCCCAGTTCCTACTTCCTATTTCGTAGAATTGGTTCCGTGGAAATGAGCGGTAGCTCCGGCCGCAGAGTGTAAGCCTTCGGCAAAGACGCTTGCTCGAAGCCGGTTCCGGCGGGCATCGTTGACCCTTCGCGGACGCCAGAGCGGCGACTGCCTGATATGCACACGGAGTCATCCATGAGAAGGATCATCCTGCCCGTGGCGATCGTCATCGCCGCACTCGCGACCACACCTCCGGGCGCCGGTGCCCAAGCCTCGTCAGATGACTCCGAGCAGGAGGTATTGGCCATAGTCAAGAAGTTGTTCGACGGCATGCGCACGAAGGATACGGCGATGATGCGCACGCTGTTCGATTCATCGGCGCGCCTGGTCACGACGCGAACGCAGAACGGCGCGCCGGTGATCCGGGAGACGAAAATGTCCGATTTCATTACGATAATTGGACGCTCCCCGGCTGCGGACACGCTTAACGAGACCATCTACGACACGGAAGTACGCGTAGACGGGAATCTGGCGACGGTCTGGACCGCTTACGACTTTCACCTGAACTCTCGCTTCAGCCACTGCGGCTACGATGCAATGCAGCTTGCGCGTGGTCCGGCTGGCTGGAAGATCATTGCGCTGGCCGACACGCAGAAGCGGGAGGGGTGTCGGAACGCGGGTTGAGGGACGCGCGACGCGGGATGCGGGTGAGAATCGGATTGCGGGAGACGGCTGAAGCCGTCTCCCGCTTTCGTTAAGCCGGCGTGCTGCGCCGCCCGCTCCAGCTTTCCGTTCTCACGAGCTATTCCGGCTGACGTTCCCCCTCCGCCGCGCGAATGAGGGCGAGGCGCCGGTCGAACAGATCCTCGATCTGCTTGCCGATGGCGCTGTCGGTCGGCGAGTTGTGGTACGCCAGCCGAAGCTGCGAAAGCTGACGATTGGTCTTGAACAGGCCGTCCTCGGCCGCGGCAATGCGGCGGCGGTCCACGTTCTGGTCCGCGAGTCCAGCCAACTCCCGCGACTCACGGCGCATGAGCTGCGAAACGAACTCGCCGGCAAGTACGCGCGCGGCGTCTTCCTGCGCCGCGGTCGACTGCTCCGCGGGGGGCGCAGAGGCGAATGGAGGGTGCGGGGCCGCGACCGCAGCACCGCCGCCGCCTCCTGATCCACCCCGGGCGATGACCTCGCGATGCCGTGAGGTGTTGAATTCCGGAGTAACGCT
>CAZPCC010000433.1:0-1730 GCA_964584905.1 uncultured Gemmatimonadaceae bacterium
AGGTAAGCGGGGATTGTGAGATTTCCAAATACCAAGACAGCCAGAAAAAACAGCTCGAAGACGTAAACGGAAGATTCTCCAAGACGGAGAAAATAGAGAGCGGCTGCTGGTAGGGACCAGAGAACCAGCGCGTCTCGGGAAATCTGGATCGAATGAGAATTCATTTCGGATGCGCGCAAGCCCGGGTGCTGCCGGCATCGAGCAGCACCCGGCAGCCGATGGTGCCGCCCTCGCAATCCGGAGCGGCGCTCATACCAGAACCCGCAACGCGCCGCGTGATCGGGACGTCCTCCTCGGGCAGGCGGCCTGCCGCGACGCGCATCTTCCGTGCACCTTCTTCCTTCGGACGCGACCGACAGCAATGCCGCACATCATTTTACCCGCAACATCTCGCGATAAAGGGAACGGTACCGGTCGACGACCGCGTCCAGGGAGAAGGATTGACATATCCGCTCTCGCGCTCGCTCGCCCCGGAAACGCCGGGCCGCGGGATTCAGCGAGGCTGCGTCCACGATCGCTGCGGCAAGTGCCGCGGGATCTCTGGCAGGGACGACCCATCCCGTTTCGGACACCACTTCGGCGGCACTGCCGACATCAGTGGTGATGCAGGGAACGCCCGACGCCATCGCCTCCCCCAGCACGTTCGGAAAGCCTTCGGCGCACGAGCTCAGGCAGAGCAGGTCGAAGCCGCGCATCAGCCGAGCAACGTCGGTGCGGCGCCCGAGCACGTGCACGCGGTCGCTTGGAAGCTCGCTCAGGAGCGGACGGAGATCCGTAGACGCCGGGCCTATGTCCGGTCCGACCAGCGCGGCATGCAGGTTCGATCGCTCGGACATCGCGGGCCGCAGAGAGCGCAGGAAATTCGGCACGTCCTTCAGCGGATGGTGCCGCCCGACGAAACCGAGCAGGCACTCTTCATCGCGCAATCCGATCTCGGAGCGTACCTCCAGCCTATCGCTCGCCGACGGATGCCAGGCCTGCGTGTCGAACCCGTTCGGGATCACGTGGCCACGGGCCGAGGCAAAACCCGCCTCCTCATGCTGTCGGCGCGATCGATCGCTGTTGTAGATGATCGCTTTCGGCATGCGCGAAATCAATCGGCCCACCCGGATGCCGAAGCGGGTGCCCCGACCTTCCTCCGGAAGGCCCTCGAGCGAGTGGCGGATGTTCCATGCCACGGCCGTCCGGGGCGCGGCCAGCGACCCCATGCTCGCCGCGAGATTACCATGGTACATCCAACCTTGGAGGAGATCGCTCGGAGCGTTGCGGAGCGCCTTGCGCAGCCCAAGGAAGAGCGCCGCCGGAGCGAGCCGCCCGCGCCTCATGCCCAGGCACGTCACCGCGATCCCCGCGGCGCGCAGAAGCGGTCCGAAATGTCCCGTATCGGTAAGCGAGATCACGCGCGACTCGAATTCGCTCGCCAATCCCCCGGTCAGCAGCGAGTACAGTGCCCGCTCTGCGCCTCCGAGGTTCAGCGCCGTGATCACGTGCGTGACACGTGCATTCATGTCTGCACGCCGCCGACGCTGGCACTCCGCCTCGCCTCGGCCCGAAGGTCGGGGATCACCTCCAATAGCTTGTCGTATAACCTGGACAGCTGGTAGCGCCGCGTGAGTGGAAGGGGGATTGCGCCGCGGTGAAGCCGGCCGTTGCTCCTCAACGACCGAATGAACGCCGCTATTTCGGCGGGGTCCCGTGTCGCTATTCCGAGGTCGTATTCCTGAACCAGC
>CAZPCC010000434.1:0-5589 GCA_964584905.1 uncultured Gemmatimonadaceae bacterium
CCGGGGTGGACGCGCATTTCGACCGCGGCGGGCTACGGCCGCGAAGTGATGGCGGGAGGGTCGTTGGCCTGGACCAACTGGGTTGCAGGTGTCGCCGCCGTCTACAGCTCCCTGTTCGCGATCGGCAAGCTGCTTTTCGGCGAGTACCTGGCGTTCTCGATTTTCGCCGCGATCTCGCTGGCGAGCTTCGGCTGGATTGCGAGAAATCTCAGGCAGGAGTCGGGAACGAGTAATCAGGAAGCAGGAAATAGGAATTAGGAATCAGGAATTTGGGGCGGTATTGCGAGCAGCGCCGGTGGCGCCGCTCGCATTCTAAAAGTGCGTGGCGGCGCAGCCGCCACGCGTTCCGCCCCTGGTTCCCAATTCCTATTTCCTATTTCCTTCCACTCGGAATCAGGAGCTCCGACCTGGCCCTGTTGGTCCGCCGCCACAGAAATGTCGATGTGGTGCGCGGTTGTGGCCTCAAAGGGCACGCCATCCTCCTCTGCGGCGAGCCGGTAACCGTCTCCTGGCTCCTCGCTGGTACTCGAAAGGCGGCCGGGGCAGCCGAACTTCATCACGCGGCGGTCTCGAGCTATCACAAACGAACATTGAGTGCTTCTCGTGGACGGAACGCGGTACGCGCGGTGCTACGTCACCGGCGCATGCGTGTTCTACTTCCGACTGCAGAGGAGCTAATGATCGACACTCGATATATACGTTTCGGCTTGCTGGCGCTGCTCAGCACGAGTATCGCTGCGTGCGCCGACAGCCCGCTCACCGCGCCGGAGGAGATGGCCGCGCCATCGGCTTTGATCTCGGCCTCGAACAAGCCGGTGGTGTACGCAAGCGATTCCGACCCGCGACTGCTGCGGTGGCTGGATGTCGAGCTGAAGCGGGTCGCGGCGGTGGAGAGATCGAGCAAGCCGGAGTACCGGCATCTGGAGAGAGACTGGAAGCAGATGAATCGTAGGAACGGGCGCAGGGTCTCCCGGGTGCTTTACTGCGATCCGCTTCAGTACGACGCAACGGTGAAGATCGTCGGTCCGAATGGGGGAGAGGTCGAGTTCGGCCCCCACAAGCTGAGCATCCCTCCGCGGGCACTAAGTGGGTACACGGTGGTTACGGCGGAAGCACCGGTCTCCGAAGCAGTCGAGGCGGCTTTTTCGCCGCACGGCCTCGTTTTCGAGCGACAGGTCCTGCTCTCGCTGAGCTACGCGCACTGCAATCGGCCGGCATCGTTGCAGGAGAGCATCGTCTACGTGCTGAAGGGAGAGATCGTCGATTGGCTGCCGTCGGCAGATCGTGATGAGGATGCGACCGTAGATGCCTGGATTGATCACTTCAGTGGCTACCACGTTGCCTTCTGAACTGCGCTGCCGGATCAGCTGGCGTGCGTAATTTCAGCCCCTTTCGAGAGCTAGACCCCTTTCGATGCGGTGTAACGACCCTTCCAGCCCGGCCGGAGTGAAGCTCTTCGCGGCCACATCATGGCCACTGGATGAGCGGACGTAAAACGGAAGTTGGCGGGGTGTCGCGGCGTGACCGCGGCACCCCGCTCCGTATCCAGGAGGACAGGTGTTGGTGATCGCTAGCCGAAACGGCGTCCCTCGGACCCGCCACAGGCTGGAATTCCTTTTACCAATCGTCGAGCCAAGTAGTCCTTATGTCGTGCATATCCATGCGTTTGGCTCCGTGATATCACTTCCCGGGCGCCCTCCGATTCAGTCCCTCGAACCGCCACTCCGCTTATGAGCACGATCCGCCCGCCGCTGCGTCGGGAGGACCGCGTCGGGCGGTCTGTCTTCGAGCCTCCGGGCCGGCAATCGCCAGGCGCGCTGATCGATGCCATTCAGGCGCTGACGGAAGACGCCCGTGAGGCCGAGCGGCGAGGCGACGGGAATGCCGCTCGGCACAGCTACGAGCGCGCGCTTCGGACTCTTTCCGCGGGCGTGCCCGGGGCATGTGCCCGCGCCTCGGCGCTTCTCCGCTGGATCGCCCGGACCTACGACGTCGACGGCGACGCCGAGGCCGCGTTGGACTGCCTGGAGGCTTCCCTAGCTATCGCCGAAGCCGCGGGAGACGAGGGGAGCAGGGGTCATGCGCTCAACGTGAAGAGCACCGTACGCTGGCGGCAGGGCGACTCCGATGATGCCCAACGATGCCTGCTGCGAGCGCACGGTCACGCTCTGGCCGCAGGCGACGTGATGCTGGCGGCAATGACCGCCCAGAACCTGGGCGCGCTGGCCAGCCTCCGCGGCGACGCCGACGCCGCGCTTCGGCATTACGAGCAGAGTCTGGCCAGCTATCGGACGTTAGGTCTGGACGGGGAGTCGAGCATCGTTCTCAACAATCTCGGGTTGCTGTATGCCTCGCGAACAGACTGGCCATCCGCCGAGGCTGCGTACGAAGCCGCCGCGTCGGGAGCAATCGTGGGCGGCGACCTTCGCACCCAGGCGGCGATCGCGGTGAACGCGGCCGCCATGTGGGTCAGCCGTGGCGACCTGGCCCGCGCTGAACAGCTGGTCGCCGCCGCCGCCTCCTCGGCCAAGCTTGCTAACGATGCGAGCACCGCGGCCGAGTCGTGCAAGCTCCGAGGGATGATCGCCCGGGAGCGAGGAGATTACTCGCTCGCCGAGTCCCTGCTTGTGAACGCCGAGGAGCAAGCTTCGAATCGACAGGAAGTACGCCTGGTCGCGGAGATCGAGCGCGAGCGCGCCGAGCTGTGCCGGCTCCGCGGCGACAATAGCGGCAGGCTGCTCTGGTTGAATCGCTCATACGCGCGCTTTCATCAGTTGCGCGCCGGCAACGATGTGTCGGACATCGATCAGCGGCTCAACGCACTGGAACGGGAGTTCACGGAAGCGGCGCACCGATGGGGCGAATCGATCGAGGCCTCGGACCGCTACACGCAGGGTCACTGCATCAGGGTGGCCGATCTGTCCTCGCTCATCGCCGCCGAGGCCGGATACAGCCGCCGGGACCTGTTCTGGATCCGGATCGGCGCCCTCCTTCACGACGTGGGGAAGGTCGTCGTTCCCGCACCGCTGCTGAACAAGCAGGGCCGCCTGACCGAAGGGGAATGGGAGGTCGTTCGATCCCACACGATCGAGGGCGTTCGCATGCTGCGGGATGCCGGCTTTCCCGATGAGGTCCTGGCGATCGTGCGGTCCCACCATGAGCGGTCGAACGGCAGCGGATACCCGGACGGCCTTGTCGGTGAGGCGATTCCGCTCTCCGCCAGGATCCTGTGCATCGCCGACATCTACGATGCGCTGGCCACGGATCGGAGCTACAAGAAGGCACTCACCCGGCGTGAGGCGCTGGCATTGATGCGCCACGAGGTGGGCCACGCCTTCGATGCGACCGTCTTCGAGCATTTCGAAACGGTGATGCGGCGATCCCAGCACGATGCCGCGGCAGCGGCTTCCGAGATCAGCAACGAACCGCCGTCAGTCCTGCAAGCCGGCCGCCGGATCAGCGACGGATCCCCGGCAGCGGCGCTCGACGATCTGACGGCCCTTCCGCTGCGCGGCGCGTTCACGGAAGCGGCGGGACAGGTGCTCGACGCCCGCCATACCAGTGGTCGAAAGGTGTCGCTGCTGGTGGTCGACATCGACCACTTCAAGCTCGTCAACGACTCTTTCGGGCACATGCAGGGAGACGATGTGCTGCATGCGGTGGCGCAGGAGCTTCAGGAACACACCCGAGGTGGTGACTTCGTCGGCCGTTATGCGGGCGACGAATTCGTCGTGCTGCTGCCAGGCACCGATGGCGACGGAGCGTGCGCGTTCGCAGAGCGACTCCGCAAGGGGGTGGCCGGCCTGAAGTGCCGCCGGCGCGAAGGTCGCGGAGAGCCGATCTCCATAACGCTTTCAATCGGGGTGGCCACCGCCCCCACCAACGGCGAGACGTTCGAGGAGCTGTTCGCCACCGCCGACGCAGCGCTGTATAACGCCAAGCGACGCGGCCGCAACTCAGTGGCCCCGGCCGCCAGAAGCAGCCACGGACCGGATACCCAACTGATGCTCGACGGCTTCGTCGGACAACGCGACGAGCGAGCGCGCCTGACGAGGCTGATCGAGAAGAGCGATGAGGGCCGTCCGCACGTCGTGATGGTCGCCGGCGAAGCAGGCATCGGAAAGTCGACGCTGCTGCGCCAGCTGGAGCCCGACGTTCGCGTAAGAGGAGGCTCGCTGGTGCGGGTGCAGCACGTCGAGGGAGCGACGGCGCGTCCATACGGAGCGTGGATCGAGGCGCTGTCGGCGATCCATGCCCGCGGGCTGGTGCCGGCTCGGCGCTGGTGCGAGTTCCCGCGATTGCTTCCGCTCCTCGGCGACGGACTGGCCTCGGCCGCCGACGACGAATCGATGGTGTTCCTGGACGAGCTGGCGAAGTACCTGCGCCTGGCGAGCGAGCCGGCACCGCTGGTGCTGATTCTCGAAGACATGCACTGGGCCGACGCTGGAACGTGGCGGGCGCTCGAGCATCTTGCGACCAGTTTCGACGACTCTTCGGGCCTGCTCGTGTGCCTGACGCTGCGCGGCGATGAGCTCCGCGGCACTGCCAGGGAGCGTCGGCGGCGCCTGGCGCGCAACGAGCAATACACCGAGATCGAGATGCGACGACTCTCGCGCGCCGAGGTCGAGCAGTGGGTGGATTCCACGTTCGGAAGGTACTCCCCACCCGAACACCTGGTCGAACACCTGTACGTGCAGGGCGAGGGAAATCCCTTCATCACGTCGGAGCTGTTTCGGGCGCTGTGCGAATCGGAAGTGCTCCGCTTTACCGGTGACGACTGGATCTTCGAGCCGGCTTGCGACCGGCGCCTTCCCACTGCGGTGTCCGTCCTCTTGACGCGCCTGCTCGACCGGCTCTCTCCGGAGTCGCGCACCGTCATGGAGGCGGCCGCCGTCCTCGGCAGGGACTTCGATGCCGACGTCCTCGACGCCGCCCTCGATGGAGGGGAGGAGGCGGTGCTGGAAGCTCTTGATCAGGCCCTCGCCACCGGAGTTCTGGCCCGCGCCGCTGGCTCCGGAGCGCGATTCTCCTTCTCCTACGCGCTGCTGGTCGACGTCGTCCTGCAGTCGGCCAACCCGCTGCGTATCAGGCGCTATCACGAGCGCGTCGCCCGTGCGCTGGAGGTACGCTCGCCCGAAGCGGTCGCGCTCATCGCTCGTCATTACGATGACGGCGGCTGCCCCGAGCCGGCCTATCGCTTCTCCATGCTCGCTGGACAGCGCGCCGTCGCCGCGCATGCACTGGAGGAGGCACGAACCCACTTCAAAGTGGCGCATCGTCAGGCAGCCACGGAGCGTCAGCTCGCCAAGTCGAGATGGGAGTTGGCCAAGGTCGCCGAAATGGCGGGCCGCTACGATGACGCTCAGGAAGGGTGCGATCTCGTACTCTCGACCTATGCCGCCGGTGCGGCGGAGGCCGGGCTGTTTCTGCCCGCCCGGATACTTCGAGAACGCCTCAGAATGCTGCGCGGCGGTCCACCATCGCGAACGCTCCAAGCGGGGCACGAGCTCCTGGCGGAGGCGCGGCAGTCCGGCAGCATCTCCGACATGGTGGCGATCCGGGTCATGATCTCGCAGGCTCACAGTCAGC
>CAZPCC010000435.1:0-10951 GCA_964584905.1 uncultured Gemmatimonadaceae bacterium
TCGCCCGGTATCGAAAGGCACCCGTGCGGTTGAGCGTTCCGCCGATCACCGTGTCCCCAACTGCCTTTTGCACCGGCAGGGATTCACCGGTGAGCATGCTCTCATCCACCGCGCTCTCGCCATGCACCACTTCACCGTCCACCGGGACCTGCTCTCCGGGCCGGACCACGACCTCGTCACCCGACACGAGGGCTTCGATCGGCAGGTCGTGCTCCTCGCTGCCGCGCACCACCCGGGCTGTCGCAGGCTGGAGCCGGGCGAGCCCGCGCAAGGCATCTGCCGTCCGCCGTTTTGCACGCGCCTCGAAAGCGTTACCGGTCAGAATGAGGGCGATGATGATGATCACAGCCTCGTAATAGACGTCGGGAGCCACCCCGCGTGCCAGAAAGAATCCGGGGGCAACCGTCGCAACGAACGAGTAGAGAAACGCTGCACCAGTCCCGACCGCGACCAGGGTGTTCATGTCCGCGCTGTGATGCCGGAACGCCGCCCACGCCCGTGTATAGAAGTGCCGCCCCGCCCACAGCATGATCCCCACCGTCATGGCCAGGAGTCCGTAGGACAGCACCGGCGCGGGCACGCGATAGAGCCAGGGTGCGGCCGACCGCAATGCAGGCGTGAGGGAGTGCATCGCCCAGCTCATGAACGGGTCGACCGCGACGCCATGCACGGCGGTCGCCGACATCAAGGGCATGGAGATCAGCATGGCCATCACTCCGGCCGCTCCGCTCACCAGCGCCTTACGACGCAAGGCGGTAAACTCCTCCTCTTGCGCCCTGTCCCGAGCCTCCTGCTCGGCAAAGGCGGATTCACCCTGAACGGGCAGCTCCGCTCCGTACCCCGTTCCCCGAATCGCTTCCAGCAGACGGTCGGGAGACACCGCCTCGCGATCGTAAGTGACGTTCGCGCTCTGCATCATCAGGTTGACGGACGCATCCATGACGCCCGGTTCCTTCTGCAGAGTACGCTGTACGCGCGCCTGGCACGCCGCGCACGTCATGCCACTCACTGGAATCCGGATCGTCGTGGCACGCGCCTGCGTCGCCGACGCGGATTCGCGTTCGGCATCGGTCAATCCCTTCGATGCTGTAGTGGTCACTGCGTTTGCTCCTCGGCGATCATTACGCCGCGCAGCATGCTCATACCACAGGTGAATTCGTAACGACCGGGCGCATCGGGCGTGAGCTCGATCGTCGTTTTCTCGAATGCGGGTAGAAAACGCCGTATGCCGAAGTCGGGAAAGACGATCTCCTCCGAGCACGGCGACGTTTCCTGCCTATCGAATATCAGCCGCACCGGCGCTCCAGCGCGCACGCGCACGATTGCCGGTTCGTAGCCGCCATGGACGACGACAGTCGCCTCCGCTGACGCAACGCTGCCGGGAGCCGCGACGTTCGATGCCGAACCTGCAGCCTCGACAACTGTCCGCTGCGCCAGGAAGAAGTACCAGTTCACCCAGGCGATGGCTGCAATACCACCTGCGACCACCAACCATTCGCTAGCCTCGAGCCCGAACATCCCCACCTCCACAAGTGGATCGAGTCACAATCCTCGCCTCTACTGGCGTCCACATCTGTCTCGCACATACCCATGAGGGGTATTGCATACGGCCGAAGTTATATACCCCCCACCCCTATGTCAAGATCAGTCGGGCGTCGAATTCTCGGCGAGCACTCCATGGCCTCTCGAGCGAGGTGCATGGCGGCGGACCTGCGGCCGGTCTCGATGCCCGGAATAGGTGTTGCACTGCTCCGAGGCTCGGCCGGGCACCTTCGGCGGGTTGCGTTCACGCCAACGACAGAGGAGAGACCGATCCATGCTCATCCAACTGACCGTCGTCCCCCTCGGGGGCGACATACACCTGAGCGACGAGATCGCCGAAGTACTTAAGATGGTCGATGATTCCGGACTTCCCTACCAACTCACGCCATCGGGGACGTGCATCGAGGGCGAGTGGGACGAGGTGATGGAACTCGTGCGCCAATGCCATGAGCGGGTGCGCCGCGACTCGCCACACGTCATTACGACGATCAGGATCGAGGACGACCAGGGAGCTACCGACAAGCTTCGGCGAAACATCACGTCCGTCGAGGAAAAAGCCGGACGGAAGCTGGGCCGGACCGAGCGGCGTTCGTCACGGGGATCCTGACGACCTCGATCAGTGGAAGCTGACATGCAGAGCACCATTCAGGACGGAATGACCGTTCGTGCACCCCGCGTCCCTCGTCTCGTCGCGCACCCCTCGTCGCGCTGCCGGCCAAAGGAAGCTCTCGCCTAACCCGAGGCGGGGGCCGAATGCCAGAGCACCGCAAAGAAATGGCAGGTACTTCCGGCGAGCACGAACAGGTGCCAGAGGGCGTGACCATAACGGAATTTCCCGTCCGTCGCGTAGAAGAGCACGCCGCCGGTGTAGCAGAGCCCGCCGGCCACCAGCCACGCCAGCCCCGCCGATGAAACGCTCGCGACTAGCGGTCGAATGGCGATCACGACCAGCCAGCCCATTCCCAGATAAAGCAGTGTCGAGAGGCGCGGGAACCGGAAGCCAAAGGTGCACTTGGCAGCGATTCCGAATAGAGCGAGCGCCCAGATCGCCACAAGTAGCGCCCATCCCCACGACCCCCGCAACACGCCGAGTGTGAACGGCGTGTATGTGCCCGCGATCAGGATGTAGATCGCGGAGTGGTCGACCACCCGAAGCACCCGCTTGGCTCGGCTCGCCGGCAGCGCATGGTACAGCGTGGATGCGAGGTAGAGGAGCACCAACGCGGCACCAAAGGTCGCGACGCCAACGATTTGCCAGACATCTCGCGGTCCAGTGCTCGCGAGCAGGAGAAGCGGGATAGCGACTATTGCGGCCAGCAGACCGGCGCCATGCGTAACGCTGTTGGCTATCTCTTCACCGATCGACTGGGTCCGGCCGTTCATTCCACTACTCTCCATTTCCGAGGGCCCGCACAAGCTGCAATTTCGCATGCGCAACGCGTCACGGCAACGCGCTCCCTGCGGCAGGAATAGTCCGGCTCGCAAGCCTCGGCCGAGGAGGGGCGGCGTTAGGTGCGGCGATGCATTGCGAGTGTGCGGGCGCGGAATATTCCGGCATCCACCTTGACGACGGAATTCCCGTGAGCCATTGTCCCTTTGCTGTCCGTCACCGAACCGCTGGGAACCGGCGGTCAGCGTCGCCTGGGACATTCTTTCCATCTCTCCAAGGAGACGCATGCAACATATCTTCGCTGGTGCCCTCGTGCTCACCGCGATCTTCGCGAGCACACCCGCCGACGCCCAGAACAAGGCCGCCGCGATCTCCAATGCCATGAAGGCAGCTCCGGCTTCCATCGCGGAGAAGGCAAGCGTAGCCGATTGGGAAGGCAATACGCTGCGCGAGGGGACCAATGGCTGGGTTTGCTTTCCCGATCCGCCCAACACCAGGAACGCCCCGATGTGCTTCGATGAGCCGTGGATGTCCTGGGTCGACTCGTGGCAGAACAAGAAGCCGGTGACGATCACGCGTGCGGGCATCGCGTACATGCTGGCGGGGGACGCGGGAGCCAGCAACGTGGATCCTTACGCGGTAGCGGCTACCGCCGATAACGATTGGGTGGTGTCGGGGCCACACCTGATGCTCATCGTTCCGAATGCGGCTGCTCTCGACGGGATCTCGACGGATCCAGACGACGGAGGCCCGTGGGTGATGTGGAAGGGTACTCCGTACGCGCACATCATGATTCCGACCGCCGTCAAGTAATAACCAGGTCCGCTTACCGCTCAGCAATCCGAGCGCTGAAACAAGCCCGCACCTTCCGCCGTATGGGCAACCCATAGGACTCGAACGGCGCCGCCTGGCACAACCTGTTGCGCGTCCCGGCCGCCGAGCGTACTCTCGTATGGGTAACCAATAGGAAGGCTCCATGCCCGCCAGCCTCGGCATCAAGAAGGGCGATCCGCCCCACGTGATCCTCACGAACCTGCACGTGCTCGACCCGCTCTTCGGCCATTGCATCTCGCGCCGCATCGAGGTGATCCCATGAGCCGCTTTCGCGCCGCGTTCGCCCGCATCACCGGTCTCTTCGCCGGAAGCCGCGCAGACGACGACCTCCGTGAAGAGTTGCAGTCGCACGTGGAGATGGCCACTGCCGGGTACGTAGAGCGCGGGATGGACCCCGCCGGGGCACGTCGTAAGGCTCTTCTCGAAGCAGGAGGTCTCGATCAGGCAGCGGAGGCAATCCGCGACCAGCGCGGTCTCCCCTGGATCGAGAGCGCCGCGTCCGACATTCGCTATGCGTTGCGCTCGCTTCGCCTGAGCCCCGCCTTCACTTCGATCGTCGTCTTGACTCTGGCACTTGGCATCGGAGCCAACACCGCGATCTTCAGCGTCGTCCAGGGCGTGCTGCTCAAGCCCCTGCCCCACCTCGCCGGCGAACGTTTGGTCTACCTCAGGCACTCCATGGAAGGTCCTGGCGGCGAAAACATCGCCTTCTCCGTCCCCGAGGTTCGCGACTTCCGAGACGGCGCGCCGTCGCTGGCCGGCATCGCCGAGTTCTCCCCCTGGACGCTCGTGTACCAGGGGAACGAGGGCGCCGTGCGAATGGACGCAGGCCTGGTTACCGGCAACTACTTCGAGGTGATGGGGCTGAGGCCCGTCCTCGGGCGCCTGACGATGCCGAGCGACGACGGACCCGGCGTGTCGCCCGTAATGGTGCTTACTCACGAGAGCTGGGTGCGACGCTTCGGAAGCGATTCGAGCATCGTGGGCCGGCAGCTGCGCCTCGACAATGTTCCGGTCACCGTCATCGGCGTGCTTCAACCCGCGCCGTTCTTTCCGGGCCGGGTGGAAGCCCTGTTCAACATGGTGATCAGCGACCACCACGTCAGCGCAATGATGGTGGAGGGCCGCACGCACCGCATGACGGACATGGTCGCTCGCCTCGCCCCCGGCGCCAGTCTCGAGTCGGCGCGAAGTGAGGTCGCCGCGGTCAGCGCCCGTATCCAGGACGAGTACAAGGACGCTTACGATCCAGGCTCCAACCATCGCGTGGAGGTAATTGCCTTTCGCGACGCGCTTAACGAGCGCGCCCGCCTGACGCTATGGCTGCTCATGGGTGCCGCCGCGTTCGTCCTCATCATTTCAGCTGCCAGCGTCGCCAACCTGACGCTCATGCGAGGAGTGCGCCGCGAGCACGAGTTGGTTGTCCGCGCCGCCCTGGGCGCAGGGGTTGCTCGACTGCGGCGGCTTCTGCTCACCGAGAATCTCCTGCTGGCGGTGATCGGCGGGGGGCTGGGCGTTGCGATCGCAGTCGGCGGCGTAAGGCTGCTCACGTCTCTTGTGGAGCGGTACTCGCCGCGCGCCAGCGAGATCCGCCTCGACTCCCTCGCTCTGGCCTTCACGCTGGCACTCTCGCTGCTGGTCGCGCTACTGCTCTCTTTCCTCGGCTCACTGCCGAGGGAAGGCAGCTTCACGTCGAGAATCCTCGCAGGTTCGCATCGGATGAGCGGAGGCCTGCGCAGACTTCGCCTTCAGCGCTCGCTGGTAATCGTTCAGATCGCTGTATCGGTCGTACTGCTCGCCGGTGCCGGACTGTTGACACGAACGATGATCCGCCTCTCCGATGTGGACACCGGTCTACGGACCGAGGAGGTCCTCACGATGCAGGTGAACCTGCTCACACCGGCGGAGTTGCTAGGCAATCCAGGTGCCGATGCATCGGCCAAGCAGCGTTACGATCGCATGCGTGACGAGATCGCGGCTCTCCCGGGCGTCATCGACGTAGGCATCGGCTCGCCCACACCGCTCAGGCAGTCCGGGGTGGCGTTCGAGGTCAAGGCGGAGAACAGGCCGCCAGGCGTTGGGGAAGCAATGCCGCGAGGCGAGCTGCGCACCGCCAACCCCGAGTTCTTCCGCGCGGCGGGCATTCCGCTGCTGAAAGGCAGGCCGTTCGCTACCACCGACCAGATGGGCTCCGGCAAGGTGGTGATCATCAACGAGACCTTGGCCGAGCGGTTGTTTCCGGGGGAGGATCCGTTGGGGCAGCGGATCGCATGGACGGGCGACGTGCTGCGATTCACGCCGATCAGCGGAGACTGGCGAACGATCGTGGGCGTCGCCGGCAATACCCGGGACGGCGGCCTCGACGCGGAGTCGAGGCCGGCAGTGTGGACTCCCTTCACGCAGATGCTGGCGCTGGGCGGAGGTCTGGTCATCCGCGCCGACAGCAACGTCGCCGCGCTCGTGCCAGCCGTCACCCGAATCGTCAGGCGCATCGCGCCCGCGGCACCGATCGAGAACGTCATGACGATCGCTCAGATCAAGGACCAGAGCGTGTCCCCACGCCGCCTGAACGCCGTACTCATCTCCTCGTTCGGGATTCTGGCGGTGTTGGTCGCCTCGGTGGGGATCGCCGGCGTGCTCGCCTTTTCCGTGAGCGCACGGACCAACGAAATCGGCATTCGCATGAGCCTGGGAGCCGACAGCGCCCGGGTGCAGCGCATGATTCTGGGCGAAGGGGGAACGCTCCTGGCGATCGGGCTGGTGCTGGGTGTTGCAGGCGCCTATGTGGCGGCGGGGGTGCTCCGCGGCCTGCTCTTCGGCGTAGAGCCGCACGATCCGGCGACATTCGTCGGGGTAGCGGTGGCGATGCTGTTGATCGGCCTCGCCGCGTGCTGGATTCCTGCATTACGCGCCGCCCGCATCGACCCGGCGATTACCATGCGCTCGCAGTAGCTGTTCCGGTCGTCAAAGGCAGAAGAACTCCGTGAAGTCGGCAGGTACGACCCAATCTCGCGCGACCATGACTCGACGCAAACGGGAATGGCTCAGGTCGCGTAAGCGATCACCTGACGAATGTTCGTCCCTCTCCCGACTGACTTCGGCGCCGCGGGTCGTAGATTGACCACACGTGATGCACGCTGAACTCAGCGCGCACTCGAACGAAGGCGGCGGCAGTTGACCCACTGCTGACCCGAGTCGGCCTTGTCGATACCAGGTGCGCCATGGATGCTGCCACGGACTATCGCATGACCAGAACGCTCGACCTCCCATACGAGCGAGCGGTAGAGCTGACACGGAACGCGCTCGCCGCCGAGGGTTTCGGCGTGCTCAGCGAAATCGACGTCAGCGCGACACTGAAGAAGAAGCTAGGCGCCGATTTCCGACCGTACGTCATTCTGGGTGCCTGCAATCCGGCCCTCGCCCACCACGCACTCTCGGCCGAGCGGGACATCGGCGTGCTCCTGCCCTGCAACGTGGTCGTGTACGCGGCGGACGAGCCGGGCCGGAGCGTGGTCGCAGCGGTCGACCCCGAAGTATCCCTGGCGCGCGTTGGAAACGAGGCGCTTCGACCTCTCGCCGCGGACGTTAGGACACGCCTCGCACACGTGCTCGAGGCGCTAGCCTAGGAGGCGACCAATGCAACCGCCGTTCACCGTCGAGCAGTTCCTCGACTCGTTCGCCAGGTATAACGAGGCAGTCTGGCCCGCACAGATCATGTTCTATCTCGTCGCCGGACTGCTCGTGGTGCTCGCCCTCCGGTCGACGCCGACATCCAGTCGCTGGATCAGCCGTCTGCTAGCGCTGCTCTGGGCATGGATGGGCGTTGTGTATCACTGGGGCTTCTTCGCGAGCATCAACACGGCGGCATATTTCTTCGGTGGCCTGTTCGTGCTCCAGGCAAGCGCCTTCGCCGTCGTTGCTTCGCGCGAGCGACTCTCCTTCCGCTTTCAGGCAGACCGATACGGCATGACCGGAGCGGTCATGGTTGCGTACGCGCTCATCGTCTATCCCATCATCGGCACACTGGCCGGCCACGGTTATCCTAACGGTCCAACGTTCGGGCTGCCTTGCCCCACGACGATCGCGACTTTCGGCTTCCTTCTCTGGGTACGCGGGCGCGTGCCCTGGTGGCTGCTCGTGATCCCCGCCGCGTGGTCGCTCCTCTCTTTCTCGGCGGCATTCCAGCTTGGCATCGCGGAAGACTACGGCTTGCTCGTGGCGGGGATGGTCGGAACACTGGCCGTTCTCCGCAAGAACCGACGGTGGCAGGAGCCCGGCGTTCGCGTGTTCCCTGCGACCGGCGACGGCACGACGGCTCGTGCCTGATTTCCGGCGCGATACCGGATGGCACCCAGCCATCAGCGGCCTCTGAAACGATCAGGTGGCAATGTGCCGACCGTTCCAGCCTGAGAGACTTGACAGAGCAATATATGCCTGTATAGTTATATAGTCACGTAGGATTTCACTCTTCCCCCAGTGGCATGATCAGACGCACTCGATTTCCGCTCGCGATGCTCCTTCTGGCTGTCGTCACGGCAACTGCCGTGGCTCCGCGCGACGCTCGCGGCCAGCTCACGCTGCCGCAGGCACTCGAAGAGGCGGATCGTGGCGCGTATGCCAATCGAATGGCGCGCGGCGTTGCCGATGCCGATCGGGCCCGTGCACTGGCACCACTCGAGGGCATTTTGCCGAGCGCTCGTGTCGAAGCCGGCTTCGTTCGCACTACCGATCCAATCGGCGCCTTTGGCACGACGCTCCGTCAACGCGACGTCACGACCGCGGCATTCGATCCGACCCGCCTCAATCATCCTGCGCCAATCAACAACTATCAGGCTGGGATCGTCGCCGAGCTCCCGCTGTTCAATGCGGATGCCTGGGCCGGCCGCCGCGCCGCGGTGCATGGCGCGGCTGCCAGCGATGCACGCGCCACGTGGACTCGCTTCGAAACGCGCGCCAACGTCATTCGTGCCTACTACGGCGCCGTGCTCGCTCATGAGCAGGTGAGCACGTTGGAAGCGGCGGCCAAGGCCGCGGGCGCGCACCTTTCGCAGGCGCAGGCAATGGTTCGCCAGGGTATGGTCACCAAGAGCGACGCGCTGCTCGCCAGCGTCCGCGCGGGTGACATCGACGTGCAACTGGCCGAGGCACGGGGCGCGGCAACGACGGCGCGGCAGCAGCTGGCCGTTCTGATCGGACGCAGTCCCAGCGACGCGCCGGTAGTTCCTGCCGGACTCCCCGAGACCGCACGACTGCGCGCTCTCGCCGAAGCCGATGTGCCAGCGCGCTCCAACGGTGGCCGGGCCGATGTCGAAGCCGCGGAGGCCGGCCGCGAGGCGGCTCGCGCCGACGAACTTCGCGCTCGCGCGACACTCCTACCCCGACTGAACGCCTTCGCCCGATACGACTGGAACGCCCCCGCGCAGCTGTTCGCCGGGGAGCGCAACTGGACGTTAGGCGTGATGGCATCACTGCCGATCTTCAGTGGTGGACGGGAGCTCGCGGCGATTCGGGGCGCGGTCGGTCAGTCCGCCGCCGCGCAAGCTGGCCACGAAGCCTCGCTCGCGCAGGCGCAGCTGGACGACGCGCGCACCAGTACCGCGCTATCCGTCGCCCTCGAGCGGCTGGCGATAACCGAGCGCGCCGTCTCGCAAGGATCGGAGGCGCAGCGGCTCGTCGAACGGCGCTACGCCGCCGGCCTCGCAGCCGTGACGGAGCTACTGGACGCGCAAGCCTCGGCCACGGCGAGTGCGCTCGCCCATTCGGCCGCTCGCTATGGCGTCATCACCGCGTTCGCTGACCGCCGTCAGGCTGTCGGCGCCGATCCTGGAGAACTCGCAATGCTCGTCGTGCTTACTCCGCCTTCCAGCTGATGTCAGTCGCTACTAGAGGAATGCCGCTCATGTCCTTCCCTTTCCGCCTTCCGATCCATGCAGCACCGGCCGCAGGCCGGTGGTGGCGCTCCACCTTCACGGCGATGGCGATTGCCACGACGATCGCCGCCTGCGCGTCGCCTGACGAGGCCCAGTCTGCGGCGCCGCCGGCTGACTCGTCCGGCGGCGACGTCTCCCGCGTGGCTGGCACCGAGGTGGTCGTAAGCGATACCACCGTCCAGGCGACCTTCGAAGCCGCCGGAACCGCCGAGCCGCTGCAGCAATCCACGTTGAGCACCAAGCTCATGTCCACGGTCACGGCCGTGCTGGTGCAAGAGGGAGACCGCGTATCGGCAGGCCAGCCGCTCGTGAGGCTCGACGCGCGTGATCTCAGGGCGAAGGAGGCGCAGGTTAACGCCGCGATCTCCGAGGCTGAAGCGGTGCACAACGATGCCGAGGCACACGTTGCGCGAATTCGCGCACTCTGGGTGGACAGCGCGGCCACTCGCGTGCAACTCGAGAACGCCGAGACCGGACTCGCCCGCGCCGCCGCCGGCCTGCGGTCGGCGCGCGCCGCCGCGGGCGAGGTCCAGGCGCTCTCGAGCTACGCGACCATTCGTGCACCGTTCTCCGGTATCGTCACGCGGCGATTCGTGGATCCCGGAGCTTTCGCAGCGCCGGGCACGCCGCTCGTTGCCTTGCAGGACGCGTCGCAGCTCCGCCTGACGGTGAGCGCAGCGCCTGACGCCGTGCGCGGGCTACGCCGCGGCAACGAAATCGAGGGCACAATCGAGGGATTGCTGGTCACCGCAATCATCGAAGGAGTGGTGCCGGGAGCGAGTGGAAACATGTACACGATCAACGCGCTCGTGCCCAACGCCGAGCGGGCGATTCTCGCCGGGAGCGCGGCAACGCTCGTGCTTCCGCTCGGCGAGCGCCTGGCGCTGGTCGTTCCGGCGCGAGCGATTCTGCGCGAAGGTGATCTGACTGGCGTCACGCTCCGCACCGCGCACGGCGACGAGACGCGTTGGGTGCGGCTCGGCGCCACGGCAGGAGATCTCATCGAAGTGACTGCCGGTCTGCGCGCGGGTGATCGGATCGTCGTCCCGACCGCACCGGGGGAGATGTAGCCATGGCGAAATCCGGAATCGCGGGGCGCGTCGCGCAAGGCTTTCTGCGCTCGAAGCTCACTCCGCTCGTCACCATCGCGTCGCTGGTCCTCGGGCTGCTCGGACTGCTCGCCACACCGCGCGAAGAGGAGCCGCAGATCTCGGTCCCGATGATCGACGTGATCGCGGCGCTGCCGGGCGCGACG
>CAZPCC010000436.1:0-8841 GCA_964584905.1 uncultured Gemmatimonadaceae bacterium
TGCGGGCGATCACCCTGGCGCCGGCAGAGGTGTTCGGCGTAGCCGATCGAATCGGCACGCTGAGAGCAGGCCTCGACGCAAACGTCGTCGTGTGGAGCGGCGATCCCTTCGAGTTCGGCACGCGTGCCGAACAGGTGTTCATCCGGGGAGTGCAGCAGCAGCTCGGCAACTCGCGGCAGGACCAGCTGATCGAGCGATACCGGGAGCTGCCGCCTGACTATCGGGGGACACCGTAGGGTAAGCTCCCCCACCAAGAAGACAGGGCGTTGCTGGACTCTGGGGTGGGGTTCGCTCTCGCCAGGAAGGTAGCGGCGGCACCCGACCGAGGCTGTCGCGAGGCCGCTCGGTGTTGAAGCTGAGGAGCCACGCCGCAGTAACCTCCCGGACGTCGGCGAGCGAATCGAAGAGATGAGCGTTAAGAATTTCCGAGAGCGTGCGAAAGCGGCCCTCATCCGCCAAGGCATACGTCATGAAGCAAGCGCCCAGTGTTATTGAGCTTCTGGCGCCGCCAGCGGGTGCTGCGGGCGTGAGATCGGTCGCCGCGTGCTGCGCGGGAGGTTCAGTCGCAAGGCCAACCGCAAGCGGTCGTCCCCGTCGCCGCCGCTTTCGCTTCACCCGAGGTACCTGCGGGCCCTCCGCGTTCCAAACTCGCTGCACCTGGGGGGACCCCAGAAATGCTTTCGTCATGCATTGGCAAATCCGATGGCGATTTCGATCATTAGCCACATGCCGGCTAATATTACTGCGAGCTGCGAAACCACAAACCATGGAAGTAATCGCTTCCCACGTTGCGAATAGTTCGTGACCTTCATGACGTCTAGCATGTAGAAACGAGATGGACCGAACCCCCCGTGTTCATCCAAGTCATCAATCCGGTGTCGCAACAAGGCGCGGAAGAGGAACGCACTTGATACCGCGCCGCCTATTACGATGACTAATGCCGCGACAAGTCCCATGCGAGTTCCTCCGCAAGCCCTATCATGAGGTTAAGGGATGCCGAAGCAACTACCGTGCAGGACCAGTCATGGCGCGCACACCTTCTGCAAAAATATCCCCCATCTGCTGGAGGAGCCCGCCATCCGTCGGAAAGGTACCATTGGAGTTGCGCACGTATGTCCACTACCCACGTGACCGGTGAACATCCAATACCGACATTGATTTCCGGGATGCGCTACGCTCGAACAGGGCGCGTAGCGCCCTCGCGGGCGGAATCATCGGCCAGGCTGGCCGGCCCGACACGAACCCGGGTGCGAGACCTGATCTCTGCACCCGGCCTTCGCGTTAAGCAGGTCCTTCGGTGGGGGGTGGGGGTGGAGGCGGGGGCTCGTCCGCCGTTCCCGCGTCAGGCGGGGGGGGCGCGTCCTTTTCGGGGGCGCCGCCGCGCGACGTGCGGATCTCCTCGAGC
The DNA here is from genome assembly GCA_964584905.1 of uncultured Gemmatimonadaceae bacterium. GTDB lineage: Bacteria > Gemmatimonadota > Gemmatimonadetes > Gemmatimonadales > Gemmatimonadaceae > JALZIF01. The sequence goes on from CAZPCC010000436.1 coordinate 1,406, forward strand.
CTGGTCTCGATCTGGGTCACTTCCGCTTCGTGTGCGGCAAGTGTGCTGCTCAGACGAGCATACGTGTCGGGGTTAATCTCCTCACCCTGCTTTCGCGCGCGATAGACTGCGTAGCCAATCGCCTGGGCTGCCTTGTCGGCGAGCTGCCGCGCGCGCATGGCATCAAGGCGGATCTTTCCCTCGTCGATCGCGCCCTGCGCAGCGCGACCGGCACGATCGAGTTCATCCTTCAGCTTGTTCCAGACAGCCATGGAGTGCCTCCGTTCGGATAGTGACCCTACGAAGCGCGCATCCGAGTGTTTCGGACTGAGCTATCACAGAGATGAGTGAAGCGAGTTGCGAGGAAAAGCGGAGCCGCGGGGCAGTCCTCGCAATTCGCACCTCTCATCTTCAAAACACAAAGGCGCCCCGAGGGACGCCTTTCGACTCTCTGCGAAGGCGCGCCCGTCCTTACGCCGCGCCCGCCTCCGCCGCGTAAACGCTCACCTTGTAGCGCAGCTTGCTCTTGTGCTCGAACTTCACGACGCCATCGATCAGGGAAAAGATGGTGAAGTCGTTGCCGAGGCCCACGTTCCGTCCGGGATGAAACTTGGTGCCGCACTGCCGGATGATGATGTTGCCGGCGCGCACCTGCTCGCCACCGAACTTCTTGACGCCGCGGTACTTCGGGTTGCTGTCGCGGCCATTGCGGCTGGAGCCGACGCCCTTTTTATGTGCCATTGGTCTGCCTCAACCTAGCGAGATCTCGTTGATGCGAACTTCAGTGAAGCCCTGCCGGTGCCCCTGCTTCTTGGAATAGCCCTTTCGCCGCTTGAACTTGAAAACGATGATTTTCTCGCCCCGCCCGTGACGCACGATCTCGGCGGTCACTTTGGCGCTGGACAGCGTGGGTACTCCGAGCTGCACGTTGTCGCCATCGGCGCCCATGAGCACGTCATTGAACTCGACGCTGGCGCCGGCATCCGCCGGGAGCGAAGGTATCTTGATCGTCTGACCGGGCTGCACGCGGTACTGCTTGCCGCCGGTGCGGATAATGGCGTACGACATAGGGTTATGCGGGTTTGCCAAGGATTTCAAGTACAGACTGATAAAATTAGCCGGGGCACTGAGGACAGTCAATGCAGGGTCGGGGGTTGAGGGTCGGGGGTAGAGACGAGCCAGCCACCGCGACCCCGGAACCCGACCCGCGACCCGCGACCCCCGACCCCCGACCTAGGCTACCGCATACTGCTGCGTCACATCCTTCCCGGCCCCCTTCATCACGAGCTTGAACTCGTCGGGCTTGAGAAGCGGATCGTCGCGGAGCTCTACCGGGAATGGGACGGTTTTGCCCAGCTTCTCCAGGAAATCCGATTCCTCCTCGAGGAGATAGAGAGCCACGTCGGGGTAGATGCGCACGAAAATGTGCTCGCGCTTCCCTTCTATCGCCATCCGGCGCACCGCGCGCTCTATGCGCCGCGCAACCGTCTCAGGGCTGAAGATCCGGCCGGTTCCATGACAGATCGGGCAGGCTTCGGTGACGGCGTGCAGGTGACTGGTCCGCACCCGCTGGCGCGTCATCTCGATCAGTCCGAGCTCGCTGACGTTGAACGCCTTGGTTCGGGCACGATCGCGCACGAGGTACGTGCGCAGTTCCTGCAGAACCCGGTCGCGATTTGTCTTGGTCTCCATGTCGATGAAGTCGCACACGATGATGCCGCCCACGTCGCGCAGCCTCAGCTGGCGCGCAATCTCTCGCGCGGCTTCGACGTTGGTCTTGAGAATCGTTTTTTCCGGATCGGACTTTCCGGTGTACCGCCCCGAATTGACGTCCACCGAGACGAGCGCTTCGGTCTGCTCGATGAGGATGTAGCCGCCCGAGGGGAGATCGCATCGCCGCTTGTAGAGATCCCGGATCTCCTGCTCGATTCCCGCCTTGTCGAAAAGCGGAATGGTGTCGTTGTACAGCTTGACGCGATCGACGAGCTCCGGCGCGATGCCGTGGAGGTATTCGACAATTTCGTTATGCACCTGCTTCGAGTCGACGGTAAGGGAGTCGACCTTGGCGCTGAACAGGTCGCGGATGATGCCGCGGGTGAGCGAGGTCTCGCGATGCACGAGCGCCGGCGCGCGCTGAAAGTGCGTCTTGCGCTTGATCTTCTTCCACTGTCCAATCAGCGTCTGCAGTTCGCGGCGGAAGGTCTCCTCGTTGGCATCCTCGCTGACGGTGCGGATGATTATTCCGCCGGAATCCTTGGGCAGAACGGCCTTGCCTATCTCGCGGAGCCGTTGCCGTTCGCCGCGCTCACCGATCTTGCGGCTCACGCCCACGCGTGAGGCAAAGGGCATGTAGACCAGAAATCGTCCGGCGAGCGAGACCTGCGCGGTCACGCGCGGCCCTTTGGTGGAGATGGGCTCCTTGGTGACCTGGACGATGATGTCTTCGCCGCGCTTCAATTCGTCCTGGATGGGACCCGCCTTCGGACGCCGCCGGCCGCCGGCGCGCGGCTCCTCCTCCGCCGGCTCATCCTCATCGTCATCCTCGTCGCGCCCGCTCTCCTCGGCACTCACCAGGTCCGACGCGTGCAGAAAGGCGCTTTTCTCAGACCCGATGTTGACCCAGGCTGCCTGGATGCCTGGCTTGATCGATTCGACGCGGGCGAGGTAGATGTCGCCCACGGTACGACGCTGGTCGGGACGGTCGATCGCCAGTTCGACCAGCTGGCCGTCCTCGAGGATCGCGGCGCGCGTCTCGCGCGGCGATGCGTTGATGAGAATTTCTCGCTTCATGGAATCCAGCTACGTGCGTGCCGCGCCGCGACTCGGCGAACGGCACATTGGTAGCGGAAAGGGTGTGGCGCCGCGGTGGAACGTGGCCGGCCGGTGCCGGGCCTCCACCTAACGCCGGATGCGACTGCCGGACGCGCGCGAGCGGTCCCACGGTCCGGCCACCAGGGCGCGCGCGACGGCGCGTCAGGCGTGACCATGACCGCGAGCGCTCCCGCCGCAGGAACAAGCCGGCGTACGCGCGGGGCGAAGACGGTGCGGTTTCCATCGGCGACAGCACGCAGGTGCCCGCCGCCGGGACCGCAAGGCGCCGGCTTCCGCGAGTCGCGCGGAGCCAGACGCCGGTGAGAACCTGGAACAGCCAGCGCATCATGGCGTCCATACCAGGGCGCCCCGCATGCGCAGGATCAGGAAGACAATGACGACGACGTACGCGAGTGCGGCCTGCCACTCCCGATGCCGCAGGTACAGCGAAAAATCGAAGTGGCTTCGCAATCCCGGCGTCGCTGAGGTGCGCCAGGGTACGGGGCGCGGGAGGAACGCCGGAACGTTCCTCTCGTACTCGTTGAAAGCATCGGGGAAACGGGAGCGGATGTGCTCACGCTCGCGCTCGATGACCGGTGCATAGATGAACACGAAAAACGCGACGACGGGAAGCAGGAATCCCCAATGCGCGGCAATGGCGAAGCCGGCAGCGATGAGAAAGCTTCCGAAGTACAGCGGGTTGCGCGTATGAGCGTAAGGCCCGGTGGTCGCCAACTCGTGATTCTTCACGATGTGGCCGGCCGCCCAGGCTCGGAACAGCACGCCGGCCAGCGCGACGAGTGCGCCGACGATGAGCGTGAGAGGTGTAGGGCGAGCGAATGCCAGATAGAAGGCCGCCAGCAGGAAGCCCATCGGAATGCGCACACGCTGCGCTACGGCGGCGTAACTCAATCCGCGAGCTCCCGAAGCACGTGCCGCGCAATGACGATGCGCTGGATCTCCGATGTGCCCTCTCCAATCTCGCAGATCTTTGCATCGCGCATCATGCGCTCTACCGGATACTCCTTGGTGTAGCCGTAGCCGCCGTGAATCTGAATCGCCTTGATCGTCGTGCGCATTGCGAGCTCGGAGCAGTAAAGCTTGGCGATTGCCGCTTCCCGGCCAAACGGCTTGCCAGCAGCCGCGAGCCACGTCGCGTGATAAAGCAGGTGCGTGCCGGCCTCGATCTCGGTCGCCATATCGGCCAGTGGAAACTGCACGCCTTGAAACTCGGCGATCGCCTGTCCGAACTGGCGGCGCTGAATTGCATAACGGGTCGCCTCTTCGAAAGCGCCCTCGGCGAGTCCGAGAGACAGGGCGGCCAGCCCGATGCGTCCCGCATCGAGTGTGCGCATGAAGTTGACGAACCCCAACCCCTCTTCGCCGAGCCGGTTCTCCGCTGGTACCTCTACATCTTCCATGACGAGGGTCCGCGTATCCGAGGCGCGCCAGCCGAGCTTGTCTTCCTTGCGCCCGGAGCTGAAGCCTGGCATGGCGCCGAGCGATGGCTCGTGGCCAATACCCACCTCACGAGCGCGGGCGAGATCGCACGTTTCCTTGGTCAGGATGAAGCTGGTAATGCCCCTGGATCCTTGCCCGGGCTCGGTCACCGCCGTCACGACGAAAATTTCGCCGACGCCGGCGTGGGTGATGAAGATCTTGCTGCCATTGAGCAGGTAATGGCCGTTCTTGCGGACGGCGGTCGTGCGCGTGCCAGCTGCGTCGCTTCCAGCTCCCGGCTCGGTGAGGCCGAAGCCGCCGAGCACTCTGCCTGACGCGAGCAACGGCACGTAGCGCTCCTTCTGCGCCTGCGTGCCGAAGTTGACTATCGGCGAAGTGCCAAGCGTGGTGTGTGCCGAGATGGTGATGGCGTGCGACGCATCGACCTTGGCCATCTCGTGTATGGCGATGACGTAGCTCAGCAGATCCAGCCCTGCCCCTCCCAGCGATTCGGGCCACGGCATTCCGAGCAGGCCGAGCTCGCCCATCTTCTTGACGTTGTCCCATGGAAACGTCGCGTCGGCATCGAGTCTGGCGGCGACTGGGGCGACTTCCTCACGCGCGAACTCACGCACGAGATTCCGGACTGCGATCTGTTGTTCGGAAAAGTACAGCGAGTCATCCATTCGTTATGCCTTCGCGGTCGCCCGCTTGATGAGCGCGAGCAGCTGCTCGCCGTACTTTTCGACCCGCGAGGGTCCCATGCCGTGCAATGCGGCCAGCGACTCGCGGGTCCGAGGCGCCTCTGCCGCCAGTGCGGCGAGGGTCCGGTCCGGAAACACCACGTACGCAGGCACCTTGCCGTCGCGCGCCAATTGCGATCGCAGCGCCCGAAGTTCCGCGGCCAGCTCAGGGTCGGCATTGGCCGCCGCGTCGACCACCGGATGCTTCTTCAGCCGGCTCTTGCGTTCCTTCCCCCGCTCCGCGCGAGGTGCCGTCGCCGAGCCGAGTGTTGAACCTACGCAGCGGTCGCAACCATCGCAGCGAGGCTTGGCCGCTGTATCTCCGAAATATCGAAGGACGAAGGCTCGGCGGCAACTCTTGGCATAGGCGTAACGCTGCATGGCATCGAGCTTTGCCAGATCAGCCTCACGTCTGCGGTCGAGCCGCCGCCAGTCCACTGGAAGTTCGTTCACGGGGAGCGTGGGGGCGAGCAGCCGCAGGCCACCGCCTCCCCGGTTGACCGAGACGAACTGCCGAGCGCTTAGCCTCTCCAACATGGAGGTCACCGACTGTGCACCGCCAAACCCCGGCGGCAGTCCGTCTGGATCGATGAGCGCACCCGAGTACAACTTTTCTCCGGCAACGCGCCAGAGCGCGCGCAACAGCTCGCGCTCAGCGAGCTGATCATCGGAGTCGAGCTCGCGCTTGATGCGAGAGGGTGTCGCGAGGAGCGTAACCTCCAGCCGGGCAACGAGCGCTTCATCTCGAACCACGCCGGCCTCGGCAAGCACACGAAGGGACGATTGCACGTCGCGCTCCGTCAGACCGTTCCCCGCCACGGACGCAAGCGTGACACGATCGGCGGTGACCAGGCCGTTCGTCGAATTCCTGAGTACCGCTCGAAACACGCGCTCCACTGTATCGCGCTCGGGGTTCGCTCCCTTGATGAAATATTCGTGCGTGAACCGGTCTCGAAAGGCGTGGAGCAACACGCAATCGGACATGCCGCCATCACGCCCGGCTCGCCCGGCTTCCTGATAATACGCCTCCAGAGTTCCGGGCATGGCGTGGTGCACTACGAGACGCACGTTCGACTTGTCGATGCCCATTCCGAACGCATTCGTTGCAACGATTACGCGTGCCGACTCCTTCATGAAGCCTTCCTGCACGTCCTTGCGGCGGGCGTCGTCGAGCCCCGCGTGGTAGGCCATGGCGCCTCCTACGCGGCTCAGGGCCAGTGTCTGCGCAATCCGCTCGACCGCACGCCGGGTGGACGCGTACACGATCGACAGTCCTTCGATGCGACGCAGCGTCTCGATGAGCGCCCGGTCCTTGTCATCGTCGCTGCGGACGCCGACGACGTGATAGCGGAGGTTGGTGCGGTCGAAGCCGGTGATCACGACTTCGGGACTGCGAAGCCGCAGCTGCTCGACGACATCGCGCCTAACGTGCGGAGTGGCGGTAGCAGTCAGTGCGATGGTGGGCGGCATGCCGAGCCGTTCGCGCACGCTTCCGATGCGCGTGTAGCTGGGACGGAAGTCGTGTCCCCACTCGCTGATGCAGTGCGCCTCATCGACCGCAAGCAGGCTCACGCCGATCGCTTTCAGCCGTTCGGCAGCGCCGCCGGCGTCGAATCGCTCGGGTGCGACGTACAGCAGCTTGAGTTCTCCTCGTTGGGCGCGTCCGAGCCGGTTAGACACCTCGGCGGGTGAAAGAGAGGAGTTGATGAAGGCAGCGGCCAGTCCGCGCTTCGTCAACGCGTCGACCTGGTCCTTCATCAGTGAGATGAGCGGAGAGATGACGACGGTGAGGCCCGGAAGCAGCAGCGCCGGTACCTGGTAGCATAACGACTTGCCGCCGCCGGTAGGCAGCACGACCAGCGTGTCGCGGCCGGCGAGGACCGCCGACACGGCGCGTTCCTGCCCCGCGCGGAATGCCGGATAGCCGAAATGCTGCTGCAGCGCCGCGCGCGCTTCCACAATAGTCGCCATTACGCGACCATTGCTCCGCCGCGGTCGAGGGCCGCCATCAAAACGCCGCGGGCCGGCGCGTCAGACGGCGCGAACGAAATGACCGCGCGTGAATGAACTGCCTACCAGGACGCGTGCCCGACGGGTGTCGGGAACCTCTCCCACCTGGAGAGCGTCGAGCGCTCCACGAAATGCTCCGACGATGTCGGGGACGGGATCTCCCGGCAAGTTGAACAACAGCCGATAGTGGCGCAGCCCGGCGCTCCAGAGGCCAGGCAGGAACTCGGAACCCTCTATTGGCCGCGAATGAAGCAGTCTGTTTCGACAGTCGGTGTCGGTCGCAACGGGAAAGGTGTATCCCGCGGGATCCGTCAGCGATACCAGGGGGTGCTTGCTTACGCAGAGGTCGCGGCAGGTCTTCGGCTCCCGATCGAATGCGGCGGAGAGAACGCAGTGCTCAATGGTCATTCCTTCCGGGCGCCCGTAGGCCACCACTTCGAGCGCACGCCCCCT
>CAZPCC010000437.1:0-26376 GCA_964584905.1 uncultured Gemmatimonadaceae bacterium
GGAAGCGTAAGGCGGGAGGGCTGGGGTAGGGAATAGGGAATAGGGAATAGGGAATAGGGAATAGGGACTAGGGAAAAGAGAATGGGAAACGGGAATGGGAATGGAGCTAAAACGCAGTGCTGATTCCCGATTCCCGATTCCCGATTCCCGATTCCCTATTCCCTAGTCCCTAGTCCCTAGTCCCTCAGCACTCCGCTGCCGGATTCGTCTGGCACTCCTGCTGCGGAAGCGGCAGGAAATCGAAGGTAGGATCGGTGGTCAACGCCGTGCCGAACCGCCGAGTATCCTCCCACCGCAGCCCCTGCATGTACAGCTCGTACCGCCGTTCGTAGGCGATCTGGGCTAGCAGCTCTGCCTCCGAATCGAGATCCGTCAACGGCAATGCGGGCAACGCCGCGATCGGTTCGTCGACGGGTGCCGATGTCTGCGTCCGAACTTCGTTTACCAGCGGTCCCGCCAGGTTGTACTGTCCAAGCCTGGTGTACGCCTCCGCCTTGATCAACTTCATTTCGTCAGGCAGGTAGAGTGGGAACGGATCGCTCCCCGTCGAATACCGCAGCAGTGGCTTGATGACGCTGTCGATCGGATTGGCCGCCAGAGGAGCGGCGGCAGCATCCACCCAATATCCTGGACGCTGGTCACCTGCCTCCGCTGCTTCGATGAAGCTCTGCAGCCCACCCACATATCCGAGCTGGAAAGCCAGATTCTGGATCGGATTGCGCGTCGGCGAGGGATATTCCAGCACCGAGAGAACGGTGAGATCCACCCGGTCCGCAGCCGTTATCGCGGCGGTGTACTGGCCATCCATGAGGTAGTAGCGCGCGAGCATCGCATCGATCGTGTTGCCCAGATCGAACCCGGGCGCCAGCGCACGAGAGCGGAACGACGCCAGATCCGCAACGGTGAACGGCTGCAACTCAGTGCGCGCACGTTCGAGCAATACCAGCACCGAATCGAGCACCTCATCGCGCGGTGCGGGCGTGCCGCCAAGCTCGCTCGCATCGACCGGTACCTCCTCGTATTGCTGTGTGAGGAAGCCGAGTGCCATCGCCTTGAACAGATAGGCAGTCGCGCGTACGCCGGCCTCGGTCGCCGCGCCCAGCTCCACCTGACCGGTGCCTGCAATGGCCGTGTTGGCCGAACGAATCACCTGATACGAGTTGGCGAACGGCGCCCGCACCACATCATAGCTGTCATCGAAGTTGTCGCCGGTAAAGAGCGAGATGTACGAGATGAGTGCGATGCCCCGGGTGCCCCATTCGTCGGTCGCCAATGAATTGGTGACCATGTAATCCTCGATCGTCTGGGCGAACTGCCCCTGCATGCCGACGGCGACCGCCAACACGCCGTCGGCGTCCTGCACCACCTCGGTGCGGGTCGGTGCGTTAGGGTTCTCCAGATCCAGACTGCAGGCGGCAGCTGCCGCGCTGGTCATCGCGAGCAGGAGCGCGCGACGCACACTGAACAACGTGTACCGGAAGGTCATGATCGCGCCCTCCTCAGAATGTGAAGGTGAGATTTGCCACGAACGTTCGTGGCAGGGGAATCGTTGCGAAATCGACGCCGCGCGCCACCGTCTGCGCGGAGAACAGATTCACCTCTGGATCCAACCCGCGATAATCCGTCCACGTGTGCAGATTTCTGCCGGCCAGCCGCAGGGTGACCGACTCGGCGCCAACCTGCGAAAGCCACGCGCCTTCGAACCGCTTGGACAGAGCGACTTCGCGCAGTTTCACGAATGAACCATCCTCGATGTACTCCTCGTAGATCGCGATTCGACCGGCAGGATTTCTTCCGAAGGTCTGGCGCACTGTGTCACCGGATGCCTCCAATTCGAGAATCGCGTCCGAGCCGAAAAACTCAGTTATGCGGCGAGTGAAGTTCGCCACGTCGTTGCCGAAGCGCCCGTCGAGCAGAAAGCTGAACTGAACGCCTGACGGCAAGTCGAATGTGTTGCTGAACGTGGCGGTGAAATCCGGATTGGGATCGCCGATCACGCGGTTGGCGAACGGCGTTGCCGTGACACCACCCGCCAGCGTAACCGTGTCCCGGCCGCGCACCGGCAGAAGCAGCGAATCGGCTGTGACGTTGGCGTAGGTGATGCTGCCGTCCGGATTACGCGCGTACACTCCGCCATAGAACACGCCGACCGGCTGTCCTTCGATGACGGCGTTCAGATACCCGAAAGGCAGCGTATCCGTGCTCGACGCGAGCTGCTCGATCCTGTTCCGGTTTGCCGCATAGCTGATGCGCGACTGCCAGGTGAAGTTCGGGCGGTTGATGTTGATCGTATTGAGCGCGATCTCGATTCCCTTGTTGGAGAGCACGCCGATGTTCTGGAACTGATTGAGGGCGCCCGTACTCGGCGCTACCGGCACACTCAGCACCAGATCCTTCGTCAGCTTGTCGTAGTAGGTGACCTCGAGCTGCGCCCGGTCGGCAAGAACGCCGGCGTCAAAGCCGAATTCGTACTCACGCTGACGCTCGGGCTTGAGGTCGGGGTTGCCGACGATCGTGCTCGCCACGAGTCCGGGGAGTCCGGCGAATGACGTCGGCACGAAATTGTCGAAGCGCGTGTACGCGCCAGGCGGCTGGCCGCCCGTCTCACCATACGCGGCCCGCAACCGGAAGGAGCTGAGAAGATTGCCGACCGCATCGGCGAACGCAGGCTCCTCGCCTAACACCCAGGATGTGCTCAACCGCGGAAAGAACTGAAGCCGTGCGTCCTCGCCGAACGCCGATGACGCGTCGAAGTTTATCCCGCCGGTGAAGTAGAGCCGATCGTTGAGGCTCATCCTCTGCTCGAGATAGCCGCCGGCGGTCCGAATCTCCGTCACTTCCTGAAACGCAGTTTGTGATGCGCCATCGACCAGCGTCTGGCCAGGAGGCAGTGCGGTGGCCGCGGCCCGGATCACCTGGCGGTCATCGGAGGTGTAGCGCAACCCTGCCCCCGTAGCCATTCCAACCGTGGGACTCAGGGACCAGTCCAGAATGGCGAGCAGGTCGTTGTTGAACTGTCGCGAGAACTGAACCGGCGCCTGTACCGAGCCACCGAAGCTCGCGCTGATGGAGCGCGGCGGCTGGAGGAACCTCACCTCACGCCGATAGTCATCCACGCCGGCCAGGTAACGAATGGACAGACTCGGGATCGGGCGGAACTGCGCCTCGAACCCTCCCACGAACCGCGTCACGTCTTCCGGCGCCTCGAATTCATTCAGAAGGACGAACGGGTTGGGACCGAGAACAGGATTGTATGGAAACTGCCCCGTCGTTTCGTCGAACGAAGCGTCGAATATCGTCGGCGTAAAGACGATGCTCGTAAGGACCCCGTTCGTTTGCTCGCCTTCGGTGATGAAATCGGCATGAGACCGAACGAAATTCGACCGCACCGTTATGTCCAGCTTCTCGGAGATCTCCTGGCTCAGGTTCGCGCGCAGGTTCAATCGCCAGTAATCGCTGGACTGCACTATCCCTTGCTCGTTCTGATAACCGCCCGAGAAGAAGTAGCTGGTGCCACCCGTTCCTCCGGCTACCGACAGCCGGTTGTTCGTGGACGTGGAGCGCCGGAAGATATCGCCTTGCGGATCGAACCGTTCGACAGGATCGCCGATAGCCAATCCAGGTCGAATCGCCACGTCGGCGAACGTCGCGGTGGGTGCCATGTTCAGCGCATACGTCTCCGGCGTTTCGCCAGTAGACACTTCAGTGGACAGAGTGAATACCGGGGCGCCCGAGCGGCCGCGCTTCGTGAAGATCTGAATCACTCCGTTGTTGGCGCGCGACCCATACAGCGCGGCGGCCGCGGCGCCTTTCAGCACCTCGATGCGCTCGACGTCGGCGGGATCGAGGTCGGCGATCCGGTTACTCAATGCCGCGCTTCCGCGAGTGGCGTTTGCACCGAGACTGACCAGCGCGTCGGACGAATTGTCGACGATCACCCCATCTACCACGTATAGTGGCTCAGCACCGCCGAGAATCGAGTTGGTGCCGCGAAGCCGGATGCTCACACCACCTCCAGGTTGTCCCGAATTCTCGCTGACGACGGCGCCGGTGATCTTACCCTGAAGCGCCTGATCGATCGATGTGACACCCGGAGCTTCACTCACTTCCTCACCGGCCACCGATTCAATGCTGTTGCCTAGCGCCCGGCGCGCCGTCGGGGCCGCGACACCGGTGACGACGACTTCGGACAGGTTGATCGCCGTGATTCCCATCGCGAAGTTCGCCTCGATCGACTGGCCAGGCACGACCGTGACCTGCTGGCGAGCCTCCGCATAGCCGATTCGTCTTGCGACTATCGTTTGTGGTCCCTGAGGCGCCGCCGGAATGATGTACTCTCCGTTGGCGCCCGATAGCGCGCCGGTCGTTGTACCTAACACCACGATCTGGACACTGGCCACCGGCTGTCCGCCAATTGCATCGGTAACGCGGCCGCGAACAATTCCCGTCTGCGGTCCCTGAGCCACTAGCGCGGCGGGGAGCAGAGCGGTGAGAAGCGCGAGCCATCGCGCACATCTCAAGTGCATGAAATTCCTCCTTCGTTGGGGAGTTCTGAGAATCCCGCCAGGACTGCAACGGAATTGGCGCATACTAATGCGTCGACTCGACTGGCGCTCGAAGCGCGCCGTTGCGCGACGCCGATGGGCACGCGCACGAGCCCGCGGCCAACGCAAGAAGCGGGCATCCTGTCGCCGAGACGACAGAATTGTCGCGTCCGGCGCAAACACCAACACGCCCCAGACAATTCTCGAACGTGAATTTCGCGCCAGATGCAAAAAGCGCGGCGAATTCACTCGCCGCGCTCTCGACCCTCTTCCCTCGTCCCGCATCCCTCGCCCCTCGCCCCTCGCCCCTCGCCCCTCGTCCTACACCTCCGCCAACGCCGGCTCCTTGTCAGCTTCGGCGATGATCTTGGTCGCTACTTCCTGGGGTACCTCTTCGTAGCCGTGGAAGCGCCGCGAAAAATTCGCGCGCCCCTGCGTCTTCGAGTTGAGATCCGAGGCGTACAGGTGCATCTCCGACTGCGGCACCGTCGCGCGCACAACGAGTCCGTGACCGCCAGGAGCGACCTCGGTGCCCAGGATGTGGCCGCGCCGTGCCGAGAGATCGCCGAGCACGTCACCAAGGTAGTCGTCCGGCGTTGTCACCTCGAGTTCATCGATCGGTTCCAGCATCACCGGATTGCACTTGGGCGCAACGTTCTTGAACGCGAGGATCCCCGCCATCTTGAACGACATCTCGTTCGAATCGACCGAGTGATATGAGCCGAAGAACAACTCGACCTTGAAATCGACCAGCGGGAAACCGGCCAGCACACCGCGTTGCGCGGCTTCCTGAATGCCCCGGTCCACCGCCGGTATGAACTTGTTAGGGATCGCCCCGCCGACGATCTTGTCCTCGAAGATGTATCCTGACCCGCGCGGGGACGGCGCCATACGTATCGAGCAGTCGCCGAACTGCCCGCGTCCCCCGGTCTGCTTCTTGTGCCGCCCCTGCCCTTCACCGCGGCCACGCAGCGTCTCGCGATAGGCGATGCGCGGGCGGGTAAGCTCCGCGGTGACGCCGTACTTCCGCTTCAGCTTGTCCAGCGAGATTTCCAGGTGCCGCTCGCCAATTCCCGACACCACCGTTTCGTGGGTCTCCGAGTTGTAGTGCACCTCGAAGGTCGGGTCCTCGTCATGCAGACGGTGCAGCCCCGCCTGCAGCTTTTCCTCGTCCCCGCGATTGGCTGCGTGTACGGCAAAGGATACCAGCGGCTCCGGAAAGTGCGTCTGAGGCAGCCGCACCGGATGCTCCCTGGTTGAGAGAGTGTCATTGGTGTGCGTGTTCTTGAGCTTCGCCACACAGCCAATGTCGCCGGCGCGCAACCTCCCTACCTCCAATCGGTCCTTGCCCTGGGCCACCGACAGGTGGTTGAGCTTCTCGACCCCGCCGCGCGTCGCGTTATAGACCTCCTGGCCATTCGATACCGCGCCGGAAAAGATTCGAAAGAAGCTCACATCCCCGACGTGTGGCTCCGATGTCGTCTTGAACACCATAGCGGCGAACGGCGCCTCATCCTTCGCGTGGATTTCGACCGTGCGATCCCCCTCGGCGCCCTTGAAGGCGTGCAGCTCTTCCATTTCGAATGCCGACGGCATGAGCTGCACGAGCTCGGTGAGTAACGCCTTGGTGCCATACGTGAGCTCGGACGATACGCAGAAGAGCGGGAAGAGGTCGCCCCGCTTCATCGCTTCCTTCATTCCGGAAATCGCCTCGTCGCGTCCGATCTCCGCGCCTTCGAGATAGCGCTCGAGCAGCGTGTCATCCGTTACTGAGATCGCCTCGATCAATTGCTGGTGGTACTGCTCGAACCGCTCCTGCTCCTCGGCGGGAATGTCGGTTTCGTCGAACTCGCAGGTCCTCGTTCCCTTCTTGTAGATGTAGGCGCGTCGCGAGAAAAGGTTGATGATCCCCCGAAAGGAGGGACCTTCACCGATCGGGATCTCGACGGGGATCACCTTGCTCGTCAGGCGCTCCTTCACCTGCGCATAGATGCCGTCGAATGTGGCATTTTCCTTGTCGAGAAGCGTCACGACGAAGATCACCGGATCCTTCCGCTCGACCGCTTCCCGGAACATTCGCTCGGTACCTACCTCCACGCCTCCGACCGCGCTGATGGTGAGCAATGCACCATCGGCCGCGGCCAGGCCGCCAATCGCGTCCCCGGCAAAGTCGGCATACCCTGGCGTGTCGATCAGATTGATTTTGGTCTCCATCCATTCGACAATGGCACAGCCGACGTTGATGGAGTATCCGCGCGCTGTCTCCTCGGGCGTCTGATCCGTGAGCGCCGTACCGTCCCGTACCGAGCCGTGCCGCTTGCTGGTGCCGGAAATGAAGGCCAGCACATCGACAAGGCTGGTCTTCCCGCTCCCGCCGTGCCCCACCACCGCGATGTTTCGAATCTCCGAACTTCCGTATTCCCGCATTGCACTGCCTCCCTCGCGTACCGTTCAAGGCTATGGTACCAGCGGGAGGCGCGACGTCAAGGAGGGGGGGAGGGACGCGCGGAGAGCCCGCGTCGAGATGAGAAATGCGAGATGCGAGGAAAAGCCCCGGATTTCGGCCTCTCGCATCTCGCAACTCTCATCTCGACACGGAGCTCAGCCTCAATACGCGCACCTCGCATCCCTCATCTCGACACGGAGCTCAGCCCTACAAAGGAAAACCCCGCTTGGCGGCGGGGTTTTCGAGTCTGACGAAACAGAGTTCCAGTTCAGTCTCCTTCGTACTCGTAGGTGAACCGCTCGGCTTCGCGGACCGATGCCAGCATTGCATCGGGAGTCATGCCATTACGAGCAAGGATCGACGGGGGCTCCGGGTTGAAGCTGATCGTGATCGCTCGCCACATTCCCTCGGGCCAGTCGGGCATCGCTAGGCCGGCAACGAGGCGTTGAATGAGCCGCCCGCATTGATCGCGCAGCCGGGAGGCAGTATCGGAGAGCACCTCGAACGGGATCTCGAGATCCACGGTCATGAGCTCGCCAGTGTTTCGGTCGCGCCACGCGGTATCGCCTACCGCGCCACGACCAGGCCATACACCGAGGTGCCGGAAACACCCCTCTTCGCCTTCGGCACTCCGCCGGCTCTCCACCACCGCCGCCAAGGCGAGGGCCAGAGAGTCTGAGCTCGGCGTGCCGTACAATGTCACCACGTCGCGCGCTCGCCGCTCGGGCGCGTGTGTGGCAGGCACGGAGTCTACCCGTGCCAGTACAGGCGAGGGGTCCGGCCCTTCCTCGACCATCACGAGGACGTCCATGGTCCCTCCACTTTGGTCGGACGACTATCGGTTTCCACGATCACTAGTGGGAGCCTTGTGACAAGACGATCAGGCAAGAGCGAGGCCGTCGTGCACGCATGGTACTCACGCACTGCAACACGGTGTGAGCACTTAGGTTCCGCCTTCGCAACGACGGGATCACGACTCACCGAACGTTGCGCGGGCGCCGCATTCAGCGTGGCTCTGCCGCCTTATGCAACAGTGCCGCGGCGGCGTGATGCCGCCACTCCGGCGGAGAGGCTCGCAGCGACAATCGCGTAGAGCAGAATCAGCTCGGGCAGCGTCATGGCGGTCTCGAACCCGGGACGCAGCGACTCGGGAAGCAGCAGAACATCGGCGGCCAGCATCGCTCCGGCAAAAGCGATTGCGGCGAGCGCCAGGCGCCAACCGCGCAATGACGCAGCGGCGAGTGTGAACAGCACGCCCCACAGCAGCAACGACCCGAGGTGCACCAGCATAGCGAGCGACGTTACCACAAGGTGCGGCGATTCGACCAGCCGCGCGCGCTCACCAATGAAAATGTGCGCGGCGTCGTTGAGCAGCGTGACCGTGGCGCCGCGGGCCCGGCCCAGGCCTAGCAGCGCCCCGCCCGTCGCCGCGGCGGCAATGCCTCCCGCCACCAAACCACGTTCCACACGCTCACGCAGCACGGGATTAAGAAAGCGAGGTGGGGGAACGCGCTCAAGGGGAGGGCGTAGACACATGATTCCGGCCGCCGCATATTGGCTGCATGTCCGAAACACCGCCTGGTCATGGCGAATCCGTCCTCATAGTCGAGGATGACGAGTACCTCGCCTCGGTCCTATCGCGAATTCTCGTTAATGCGGGATTCCGTGTTCTCACAGCAACGGATGGCGAGAGCGGATTAACGATGGCGCTCGATGCGCATCCGGATCTCGTGATTCTCGACGTTGGCCTTCCGCGTCGTGACGGTGTGAACCTCACGCGAACGCTGCGCGCACGCGGATTCGGAGCACCCATGCTCATGCTCACCGCACGCGCGGCGGTATCTGACCGGGTAAGCGGTCTCGATGCCGGTGCCGATGATTACCTGCCCAAACCCTTCGAGTACTCGGAACTGCTGGCTCGCGTCAAGGCACTTCTCCGGCGGGCAACGATGACGGCGGCGAGCACACAGCTGCGCGTACGCGACCTGGTTCTGGATCCCATTACGCGCAAGGTCGAACGGGGCGGACGCCCAGTTGACCTCACGCAGAAGGAGTACGCCCTGCTCGAATACCTGATGCGCAACGAGGGGCGCCCGGTCACGCGGCAGCAGATCGCTCAGACGGTCTGGAATACTACGCCAGAGCCCGAAACGAACGTGGTCGACGTTTACATCAATTACCTCAGAAAGAAGCTCGGCGACTCCAGGGAGTCGCCGATGGTTCGCACGGTCCGCGGTACGGGTTACATGATCAAGGAGTGAGTGGGCCACGGCTGCAGCCGCCGCTCGCTTAACGATCCGCGCCGGCTTACGTCCAAGCGTTCACACTCCTGCCGAGCGCCAGTGCCCTTCTCCGTTCTCCAGCGCGGGTTGATCTTCGTGTTTTGTCTGGCCCCCGCCGCGCCACTGTCCGGGCAGGTCGGCAGCTCGAGCACCGCGCCCGATGATCGCACACGAGAGCAGACCGCCGACCAGCAGGTACGCCACGCGCTCGCGCGTCTGACTTTCGGCGCGCGTCCGGGAGACTACGAGCGCGTTCGGTCCATGGGCGTGGAAGGGTGGATCGCCGAGCAGCTCGAACCGCTGCGAATCGCCGACCCGTTGCCGAAAAGCCTGCTGGCCGGCTTCGAAACACTGCACCTCCCCACGCCAGAGCTCTTCGAGCGCTTTCCGCCCGCGCAGCAGGTACGTGCGGCGCGGGCGGCAGCGATGCGGCGGCAAGGGGGATCCGCGGCCGACTCGGCAGCCGCGCAGATCGAGCAGGACTCGGTGCTGCGCCGGCTGGGCCGGGCATCACAAGGTGTGCTGGCCGATCTGCAGATGGCGAGGGTCCTGCGCGCGGTAACGAGCGAGCGCCAGCTCGAAGAGGTGATGGTCGATTTCTGGCTCAATCACTTCAGTGTGTTCGGGGCAAAGGGACCGGAGCGCTACTTCCTCGCCGCGTATGAACGGGAATCCATTCGCCCATACGCGTTAGGGCAGTTCCGGGAATTGCTCGGAGCCGTAGCAACGAGCCCGGCGATGCTCTTTTACCTGGACAACTGGCAGAGCAGCGTGGAGCCGGAGCGCCCGGCGCTGGTACAGCCGCGAGCAGCAGTCAGGCGGGGGATGCGTCGGCGAGCCGGGAGCAATCCGCGGCGCGATTCCCTGGCAGCGCGCCTGGCACGCGTGCCGCGCGGCCTCAACGAGAACTACGCCCGCGAACTGCTGGAGCTCCACACGCTCGGCGTTGAGGGCGGCTATACCCAAGCCGACGTGGTGAACGTAGCGCGTGCGCTCACCGGATGGTCGCTGGACCAGCCGCGTGAACGGGGCGGATTCGTCTTCCGGCCGGTCATGCACGACGCGGGAGAAAAGACAGTACTCGGCCACCGACTCGCGCCTGGTCGTGGCATAGAAGATGGCGAGCAGGTACTGGACATCGTCGCCGCGCATCCCTCGACCGCGCGCTTCATCGCCACAAAGCTGGCACGCCGCTTCGTGAGCGACGCTCCGCCAGCGGCGCTGGTGGAGCGCGCGGCCGCTACCTTCACTCGCACAAATGGCGACATCCGCGAGACGGTGCGGACGATCGTGACCGCACCGGAGTTCTTCGCCGCCGATGCCTATCGGGCAAAGGTCAAGTCGCCGTTCGAATTGGTGGTGAGTGCACTGCGAGCCACGAACGCCGCCCCGGACCCTACCCCACGCACCGCCCGCGTGATAGCAGCGCTCGGCCAGCCTCTCTACTTGCATCAGGCGCCGAACGGATATCCGGAAACCGGCGAACCATGGATCAACACGGGCACCATTCTCAACCGCATCAACTTCGCGATGGCATTGGCGGCGGGACGGGTGCCCGGCGTGTCACTGAGCAGGTGGCCGTTGGCCGCCAGGCTTCGCGACGCTCCTCGAAGTGTCCAGGTAGATGGAGTGATTCTTGGCCTTCTCGGTGGAGAAGCGTCGCCTGACACGCGTCGGATTCTGGATTCAGGGATCAATCCGATGCTCGATCTGGCCGGGGCGGACACCCTGGCGGCTGACCTCGACCTGCCTGACGAGAATGCTGAAGTGGGAATGCCGCAAACGGGAAGCATGGTGCGGGCGCGCCGTGCGACGCGGATGCAACCCGCCGAGTTGAAGGGTTTGGCCCAGGTGGTCGGTCTGGCACTGGGAAGCCCGGAATTTCAGCGACGATAGCGGACGACATGCAACGCCGCGTCTTTCTGAAATCCGGTGCTCTCGCGCTGGTCACCATCGGACTCAATCCGAGTTTTCTGCAGCGCGCGGTATTCGCCGGCGATTTGCGTCAGACGCGAAAGGGCAAGGTCCTGATCTGCATCTTCCAGCGAGGGGCGGCAGACGCGTTGAACATGATCGTGCCCCACGGCGACAGCGCGTACTATGCCATGCGGCCCACGATCGGCGTAGCCCGTCCAAGAAGTGGCGCGCCCGAGTCGGCGGTCGATCTGGACGGGTTCTTCGGATTGCACCCATCGCTCGACGCCCTCGGTCCGCTGTGGGATCGTGGATTGCTTGCGCCAGTGCACGCGGTAGGCAGTCCGAGCGCTACCAGGTCGCACTTCGATGCGCAGGACTTCATGGAGAGCGGCACACCGGATCGGAGGAGCACGGCTGACGGGTGGCTGAATCGTTATCTCGCTGCGGAGGGTACGTGCGCCGAATGTGCGCCGCAGGGCCCGTTCCGCGGAGTCGCTCTCTCCCAGACCACACCGCGTATCATGCAGGGCCCAGCGCCGACCATCGCCATGGCGAGTCTCGATGCGTTCACCGTGCGCGCTACGGGGACGGACGTACAGCGGCTCGAGGCTCTGTATCGTACCGGCGCGGCCGATCTGGTTCACGGCGCCGGAAAGGAGACGTTCGACGCGGTGAAAATGCTGCGCTCCGCGAACCCTCAGCGTTATGCACCGGAGAACGGAGCGGCATACCCGCGGTCGCCCTTCGGGCAGAGCTTGCGACAGATCGCGCAGCTCATCAAGTCGGATGTGGGAGTCGAGGTGGCGTTCGCCGACGTCGGGGGGTGGGACACGCACGTGAATCAGGGTGGAGCAACCGGGCAGCTCGCCAACCGGCTGACGGATTTTGCGCGCGGACTGTCTTCGCTGGTGACCGATCTCGGCGATCGCATGGAGGATGTGACGATCCTGACGATGAGCGAGTTCGGCCGCACCGCACGGCAGAATGGAAACGGCGGAACGGATCACGGGCATGCCGGCGCCATGTTCGTCATCGGCGGAAGCGTGAAAGGGCACCGCGTCCACGGCCGCTGGCCGGGGCTGGCCCCAGAGCAACTCTACGAGGGACGCGACCTTGCCTTGACGACCGATTTTCGGACCGTGTTCTCCGAAGTGCTCATGAGGCATCTCGGCGCGCCCAATGCCGACGCGATATTTCCAGGGTTCGCCGGCCCTGTTGCACTCGACGTCCTTTAAGGGCTAAGTGCGAAGGGCGAAGTGCGAAGTGCGAAGGGCGAAAGGATTGGGAAATATGGCCGGCAACGAATCGCGTGCCCGCGCGTAGATTTGGTGAGTACCCCTCCGTCCCCACTCCCACCGAAGCTGCCAATGCTGACAATGCGCACTCTCGCCACCTCCCTCGCTGCCGCGCTCTTCGTTGCCGCCTCTACCTCCGCACCCGCACAACAGTTCGATCTGCTCATACGCGGCGGGCAGGTGATAGACGGCACCGGCAGCGCGCCCCGCAGCGCCGACGTCGCCATCACTGGGGGGCGCATCGTCCGCATCGGTGACCTTGCGAATGCCACGGCTGCCCGCACCATCGACGCCACCGGGAAGGTGGTGACCCCGGGATTCATCGACATGCATTCTCACGCCGACTGGGGATTCGGCAAGCCGGAGCTGAACGCCGCACGTAACAACCTCACGCAGGGGATTACGACGGTGGTCGTGGGGCAGGACGGCCGAAGCGCCTGGCGCGTGGGCGAGAAGGCCACCGACGCCATGAAAGTCTGGCGTGAGCAGGGTTTGAGCGAGAACAGCATTCTGCTGGTCGGCCATGGCTCCGTGCGTCGCGAGATAATGGGCAACGAAGAGCGTGCCCCGACGGCCGATGAGCTTGTGCGCATGCGAGCGTTGGTGCGCGAAGCGATGGAGCAGGGTGCCTACGGCATTTCGACTGGCCTCGGATACGTGCCGGGACGCTTCTCCGCGACTCCGGAAGTCGTTGCACTCACCAGGGAAGTGCAGCCATTCGGAGGGTTTTACATCTCACATCTGCGCAACCAGGGTGACAACCTGTTGCAGAGTGTGGACGAAACGATTCTGATCGGCCGGGAGTCGGGAGTGCCGGTCGTCCTTTCGCACTTCAAGTCGTCAGGCGCGCGCAACTTCGGCAAGGCCAAAGCGGCGATGGACAGGATCGCCGAGGCTCGCAGACAGGGCGTAAAGGCGTGGGTGGACGTGTATCCCTGGGCGACCTCGTCCGATGGAATCGATGTGGACATGGTGCCGCGTCAGGCGTACATGGTGGGGCTGGAGCGCGATGCGGAGCCCGCCCTCGCGGACGTCCTTCCGACGCTTTCGAACGAGGTGCTTGCGCGGCTGATGCTCGATGCAAACCGCTTTCTCGCCATGACGACGACCGAGGCGTGGCTCGCGAAGCGGCCGCGTGAGGAACTCCTCGCCGGCGCCACGCAGGCACTCCGCTCCACGATGATGCGCGGGAATGACGACTTGCTGCGTGCCAATCTGCGCGCCAGCCTTGCCGACCCGGCACGCCGCGATTCCGTACGCGGAATCATCGAGCGCGCACTCACCCGCCAGGTAGCGGCGCAATACATCATCGAGCGCGCCCCCGATTCTCGCATGAATGGCAAGACGCTTCCTGAAGCTGCCGCGATCCTCGGATTGGATCTGGTCGATGCCGCGGTCGAGCTCGATCTCATGGGCGCGCTGGTGACGCACTACCACATGAGCGAGCCCGATGTCGAAGCGATCCTTGGCTACGACTTCACGTCGATCTCTACCGACGGGACGCTGCCGTACTTCGGGGTGGATGTGCCGCACCCGCGTTCGTACGGCTCGTTCACCCGATTGATCGACCACTACGTGCGGGAGCGCAACGCCATCACGCTGCCGCGCGCCGTACGCGCCGCGTCGGGGCTGGCCGCCGACATAATCGGCCTCACCGACCGGGGCTACCTGAAGGAAGGACAGTGGGCCGACGTGCTCGTATTCGATCCGGCGAAGATCACGACCTGTGCGACGTTCGCCGATCCCCATTGCTACTCGACAGGCATCGACCACATGCTGGTGAATGGTGAGATGACCCTGCACGACGGGAAGTACACCGGTGCGCTGGCCGGCAAGATCATTACGCCTGCCGCGGCCAAGTCCAGCAGCTGAAGGCACGAATTGGATCTGCAGGGATGACGAAATGGGGACCGGCATCGCGGATGCCTGTCCCCCATTTCACTTCGTGTGTCTGCAACCCGCCAGCTGCGAGGAACAGGGTCCTGCTCTGCCTCAGTCCATCTGGAAGATCTTCTTGAACGCATCCACCAGGCGGCGCCCGAAGTCATCTTCTTCATCCCACTCGGGCTCTTCGTGATTCCTGCAATAGTTCGTCGGCTCCATGCCCGCTTCGAACCACTCCACTATCGTGTGCTCGCACCACTCGGTGGCCAACTCACCGGATTGCGCATCGATTACTGCGCGAACCATCCCCGGCGGCGGCTCCCAGGCCGCGGCATTTCCGCGCTCCCGCCAGCCGTTCACGTAGAAATCCGCCCAGGCCGGCGCGGCCAGCCGCCCGCCTGACGCATTGCCGCTCAGGGCGCGCGGCTTGTCGTACCCGAACCACACACCGGCCACCAGTGTCGGCGTATAGCCGACGAACCAGACATCGGCGTTGTTGTTCGTCGTGCCCGTCTTGCCAGCGATGGGACCACGCGCCCCATACGCCCGGACGGCGCTCCCGGTGCCATAGTCCACCGCTGCCCGCAGCATCGACGTCAATTGATAGGCATCAGGCTGCGTCATCACGCGCACCAGGATGGCGGAATCGGCCTCCCAGAGCACCGCGCCATCGCTGTCCTCGATCCGCCTGACGATATACGGCCGGACGCGCTGTCCGCCATTGGCGAACGGGGCGTAGGCTGCCACCAGCTCGATCGGCGTGACCTCCATCGCCCCCAGCGCAATCGACGGGAGCGCGGCCAGCGGACTGTTGATCCCCGCGTTCCTCGCCATGGAGACTACCCGCCCCTCGCCGACCGTGCGGCTCACTCGCACGGTCGCCGCATTCGCCGACCGCATCAACGCCCTCCGCAGAGTCGTACGACCCTGGTACTCGCCGCCGTAGTTTGCCGGCGTCCAGACCCGGCCTTGTTGAGCGATGGAAATTGGCTCGTCGTCGACGTAGGTCGCCGGACCCAGTCCGGATTCGAGCGCCGCGGCATACACGAACGGCTTGAACGCCGAACCTGGCTGCCGTCGCGCGTCGAATGCGCGGTTGAAACCGCCTCGGACGCCGTCACGCCCCCCGACCACCGCGCGGATGGCTCCGTTTCGCGGGTCGAGTGCAACCAGGGCGCCCTCCACGCTCTCGTCGGACTTGCCGTGCCAGTTGTTCGCTTCGCGCTGGATCCGCGCCGCCTGACGACTCACCGCGCGCTCGGCCGCGCGTTGCGCGCGAGGATCGATGGTAGTGAACACCCGCACGTCCCCGCGCTCGAGCGCATCGCTACCCAGTATCGAGTCGACTACCGATCGCACTGGATCGATCGCCGCAGACCGCACCACCTCCGGACGCCACTCCTCCTTCGCGACTCGCAGTTTCTCCTCGCTCGCCTCGCGAGCGCGATCGGGGCTGATGTACCCCTCACGCGCCATGAGAGCGAGTACGAGGTTCCGTCTCGTGCGCGCCCGTTCGACATTCGCCCGCGGCGTGTAGAACGACGGCCCCTTGGGCAGCGCCGCGAGCACCGCGCCCTGCGCGACAGTCAGGTCGGCCACGCCCTTGCCGAACAGGTCGAGGCTCGCCGCCTCGATACCGTAAACGCCATTGCCAAGATAGATGACGTTCAGGTACAGCTCCAGAATCTCGTCTTTCGTCAGGTTGTGCTCGATCAACCTGGCCAGGCGTAGTTCGAGCATCTTCTTGCGCAACGAGCGGGCGCGCACGAGGCGAGGCGTGAAGGTGTTCCGCGCCACCTGCATGGTGATGGTGCTGAATCCCTCGCGCACGCGCCCAGCCGTCACATTCGCCACCGCGGCGCGCGGCACCGCCCGCCAATCAACCCCGTTATGCTGGTAAAACCGGCGATCCTCGACCGCCACGAACGCCTGGCGCACGTGACGCGGAACCTTTCCTAACGAAACGTTGACGCGGCGAACCTCTGTCAACTGGCCGAGCAACTTGCCCGCCTGGTCGTAAACACTGCTCCCCTCACTCGGCCTGTACGACCGGATCTCGGCGGCCGACGGACAGCCGGCAAACCCGCAGGTGCCCAGCCACACGTCGAGAGTGACTATGGAACCCGCAGCGATCGATACCGCAACGAGCGCCGGCCACTGCCGGCGCGCCCAGACCCGGGCGGGCGTGGATGAGTCAGCTCGCAGCCGGCCGATCAACCGGTGCCAGCGTTGCCGCAAACGATCCTGAATAGTCATCTTGATACTCTGACGATCACGGGTGCCATCTCATCTCCGATGCATTCCGAAAGCATTCGGTTGTCGTACGGATGGGACTACACCGTAGACGCGCACTTCGATACAATTCGCCGCCCTTCATGAGTCACCGTGCGGCAGTCTCCTTCCCGTAACTGAAAAAGATGCACTGCCGGTTTGTCGCACTCGCCGCATTCGTGTCCCTGGCTTGCAACGGCGATAACTCCCCTCCTCCGCGGGGCGTCGAAGCTCCAGCTGTCACCCCCGTCTCGAATATCGATCAGCAGTTGCCGGTTCACGTGGCGCTGCCAGCCGTGGCTTTGCCCGCCAGCGATGCGACGCCACAGGGGCGCACCCCGAACGAACTCGGCCGCATTCCAATCCTCGAGTATCACCTGATCGGTGATTCGGAGGGACGGTGGCAGCGCGAACGCGGCCGGTTTCGCCGCGATCTCGAAATACTTTACGAGCGCGGATACCGTCCGGTGTCAGTTGCCGAGCTCGTTGACGGCCGGATCGAGCTCGCCGCCGGACTCTCACCGGTGGTTTTCACCTTCGACGACGCGTCCCCGTCGCAGTTCCGGTACATCGAGCAGAGCGACGGTTCGCTGTCGATAGACTCGACCAGTGCCGTAGGGATCTGGCTCGCGTTCGCCGAATCACGACCGGATTGGCGAAATCGCGCCACTTTCTGCCTTCTCTCCGGCGCCGAGGCAGGACGATCCTTCTTCGGCAACAAGGGCATCGAGGGGCAGAAGACGGAATGGCGGTTCAAGAAGGTCCAGTTCCTCGCCGAACAGGGATTCGAGCTCTGCAACCACACGCTGTGGCATGCCAACCTTGCGAAGTATCCCGATGATTTCGTACAGGAGCAGATCGCCCGCGGGGTAATGGCGATCGACTCGGCGGTACCGGGCTACAAGGTGCGTACGCTGGCTCTGCCGTTAGGCGTTTGGCCCAGGAATCGCGAACTCGCCGTGCGCGGCAGCTGGCGCGATCCCAAGTCCGGGCGGGACATCGCCTACCATTTCGATGCAGTGCTCGAAGTGGCCGGATATCCGGTCAAGAGCCCCGCGGGACCGGAGTTCACTCCGCTGAGCCTCGACCGCGTTCAGGTCTTCGGTGACAAGCTCGAAGAGACGCTCGATCAACTCGAGCGATCCGGGACGCGCTATGTCTCGGCAGGCGGGAGGAAATAGAAAGTCGGGAATCGGGAATCGGGAAATGGGAAAAGTGCGAAGTGCGGAGAAGCCTGTCGCAGTTCGCACTTCGCAATTCTGCCGTTTCCCATTTCACGATTCCCGATTCCCGATTCCCGATTCCCCATTAGCGGTCGCGCAGCGGTGGCGTCGTCGGCGGAGGGCGACGGTGGTGGGTCGCCTGCTCATAGGCGTATGCCAGCCGGAACAGCGTGTCCTCGCTCCACGGCCGGCCAAAGAACTGAAGTCCGGCCGGCAGCGTGCCTCCCCGCGTGAAGCCCATCGGTACGGTGATGGCGGGAAACCCGGTGCTCGGCGAAAAGAGTTGATTGTTGTCGCCGTGTGGCGTGTTCAGATCGCCGGTGAGACGAGGCACGTTGCTCCAGGTCGGGTAGACCAGCGCATCGAGTCGATGCCGTGCCATGATCTCGAGCACCTCTGCCCGGAGCGCGACACGAAAGGTGTCGCGTAAGGCGCAGGACGGCCGGACTGACGGCGGGAGTGATTCGGCCTGCGCAGCCTCCAGCCGCGCCCGATAGAGTGGATGATACCGCCGCGAACTGAGGATCGCCTCGACGGTACGCACCGGCGCGCGCTCCCCATGCCGGGCCAGCCATTCCTCTATGTCGTACTTGAAGGAGTCGCACCCTCGCGCTGTACGGCGCAGCGAATCGAGATCGCCAATGATCACCGAATCGATCACGACCGCACCGGCTTTTTCAAGGTCGGCGAGCGCGGCGTCGAATACGCGAACGACCTCGGGATCGGTAGTCGGCGAGAGGTATGCCTGTGTCAGCACCCCGATGCGGGCGCCGCGCAAGCCGTCCGCCCGCAACGCCGTAGCGTAGCTGGGAATGGTCCGCCCTCTCGACCGTGCGGTTACGGTGTCGTCCGGATCCTCCCCCACGATCGCCTGGAAAACCGCCGCGGCGTCGGCAACAGTTCGCGCCATGGGACCCGCGATATCGGCGCCCAGATTGAGCGGCGCGATCCCGGCGCGGCTCGTCAAGCCCATCGTGGAGCGCACACCAACCAGTGCCAGATGCGACGAAGGCCCGCGGATGGAGTTTCCGGTGTCGGTGCCTAACCCGACGGTGCCCATGCTCGCCGCGACCGCCGCCGCTGTGCCGCCGCTCGACCCCGCGGTGACACGCGAGAGGTCGTACGGATTGCGCGTATAGCCGGGAAGAATGGAGCTCACCGTCTCGTAAGGCGTGAAGGCGAACTCGGCGAGATTCGACTTGGCGAGCACGACGGCACCGGCGTCGCGCAGTCGTCTCACCATGAACGCATCGCGCTCCGGTATCAGACCTTCGAGAGATAGTGAGCCGGCGGTGGTCGCCAGCCCGGCTGTCTCGAAGTTGTCCTTCACTATCACGGGAATGCAGTGCAGCGGGCCGGTTGAGCCCCCGGTTGCAATTCGCCTGTCGAGCACATCGGCGTCAGCCAGCGCCCGTGGGTTCACGACGATAATGGCATTGATGGCTGGACCGTTCCGATCGTAGGCGGCGATCCGTTTCAGGTATTGCTCGACCAGCGAGCGACATGTGAGCTCTCCCGACCTCATCGCCGAGTGAATATCGGCGATGCCGGCCTCTATCACGTCGAATGGAGCGCTCGAGCGACGAGGTTGCGCGCGCAACGATGCGGGCACCAGAACGGCCATCATGAGGGCGATGATGGCACGCCGAAGGTGCCTGCCCTGGCGACATGCGTGGGTATTCATGGGAGACAGGGACTGGCGTTGCTCAGAGATAACGGGATATCGCCATGGAAATCACGGCGACGATCAATAGCGGAAGGACGAAGCGCGACGCCGTCGCCATTCGATCGCGCAGACGCGTCATCTCGGCTTGCTGGTCGGCGGAAAGAGCGCCGCCGGCACTGGCGCCGATTTCCTGCATCCGTTTAGCCGCCGGCACATTGACCAGAATACCAATGAGAAATGCGATTACCGCCGTGATCGCGCCTACCCCGTAGCCCATCGCCGGGACGGTCCTGGCCCACGCACCATCGGTGATCATGATTAAACGTCCATATATCACGAACCCGGTGACGATCGTCAGCAGTGCTGAGTGAATGATCGCGCGCTGAATCCGG
Source organism: uncultured Gemmatimonadaceae bacterium (assembly GCA_964584905.1). Lineage (GTDB taxonomy): Bacteria > Gemmatimonadota > Gemmatimonadetes > Gemmatimonadales > Gemmatimonadaceae > JALZIF01. Next base: position 19,921 of record CAZPCC010000437.1, read on the forward strand.
CCGCCCTGCATGAGCACCGCGGCCACCTTGGCACCGTCGGGCCCACCAGCCTGAATGGCAGGCAGCACGAAAAGATTCATGAAAAACACTGAGCCCACCCACAGAATGCCCGCTCCGATGTGCAGCAGGCGTAGGGTGATCATTAGCAGCTGTTCGGACATGGAATCCCGGGAAAATGTGATGAGTGTTCCAGCGAGGGAGGAGCAGCCATTATCGTCGAAATGCTTTTCGTACCCGCAAGATCGGCCAAATTGTGTCACCGGCACCACAATTTGGCGAGGGGAGAGACTCGAACATTAGAATTGTCTCAAAATCGTACGTCCGTGTCCTAAAATGGTCATTGTTCGCCGCTACATGCGGCTCAAGTTTCGAAGACCGGCATCCGAAGCTCTGTTAATAGCGAATTGTCGTGAGCAGTTTCTTGGAGGACAAATGGAATTGGGGCAACGCAGCCTGCCACACCTAGCGTTCTTTGAAGCGCTCGCCGGAATGGAGGAAGATTCCGCCGAGTGGCGGGAGACATCCGCCGGCCTGGTGGCACTTCGTCTCGTCGATGCCTGGGTCGCCGAAGGGCGGTCAGTGGTCGCGGCCGAAGGATGGTCGCTCAGAGCGGTGCGTGACGCCATTCAAAGAATCGATCGGGGCAAGACAACGCGCGCCATTCTTTCGAGCCTCGTCGACACGATGCAGTCGCTCGGCGAGGTGCGCATAACGACACTGGCCCCGCGTCTCATGGCGTATGCTCGCACGCTCATGTACGATGCACACTGGGCGCTTGCCGCCGATGTGCATCAGACAGTGATCGGGTATGCGCACCCTCTCGAAGATTCCGATGTGGTCATCGACGCCAACATGCAGCTTGGCGCGTGCCTTCGCACCATGACGCAATGGCAGGAAGCAGCCTTGGCCTATTCGGTGGCCGGCCAGATCGCCTCGATGACCGGCGACATGGTCAACGTGCTGCGCTCGCGTGTGTCCGAGGCCAACATCGCTATCGACCTCGGCAACCTCCCTTTTGCCGAATCGATTCTCGAAGAGACGATCAGTCGCGCTGACGCTGTTCCGGCGCTCGCGGAAGCGAAATCGCTGGCGTTGCACGCGCGTGCCCACGTTGCTCATTTGCGTCGCCAGTTCGAGCACGCTGTACGGCTCGGCTACCAGGCATTGGCCGGGACCAAGACACAGACTTCCCGTGACCGCGTGCTCAGCGACATTGCGACGTCGTTTTCAGAGCTCGGGATCCGCAGTGCTGCTCGGGACGCCTATCTGATTCTCGCTGCGACCGCGCAGGAGCAGTACACCCGATGGGTCGCCCAGATCAATCTCATGGAAATGGCCGCCCTGGATGGGCAGCAAACGGTTTTCGAGGAGCACCGGCGCGAGCTGGCGTCGGCAACGCTGCCGGCGTCCCTGTCCGCATACTATTTCTTCTATGCCGCGCAGGGCTACCGGATGTTCGATCGGGACCAGGCCGCAGCGGCAGCGCTATCGAGAACCGTGGCTATCGCGTCAGCGAATTCTCTCAACCAGATCCTCATGCAGGCGGAAGCAGCGCTCGAGGAGATGCAGAAGGGCAGAGTTCCCAGTGGTCTCAAGGAGACGCAACAGGCCTCCGAGGACGTGATGACGGTGGCAGCCGCCATTCGCGAAATGAGGGAGTTGGCAGGAGTGTGACGGGGTTGGAGCGTTACGGGGTTGGAGCGTGACGGGGTTGGGAGCGTGGACGGGGATATGCACAAGAAAGGCCGCGGGTGACAGCCCGCGGCCTTCCATGAGCAGACTTCGATTGCTAGCAGGCCCGCGTACCCGTGCCAGCATAAACGCCACCACAATCCTGCGATGTGGTGTCAGGACCAGTAACATCGGCGCAGGCCGAAAGGGCGAAGGAACCGGCGACAAGGGCAATAAGGGCGATAGCGCGACGCAGCATTGGATGGCCTCTCGAGAGGTGAGTCGTGACGGGGGTTTCAACTCCTACTTGAGAAGCTACTGTCGCGCGGGGGACGGTAAATGCACATTTTAGGACATGAATGTGCACTTTTAGGACACCGATCCTCTCGTGGACGTAGTCTGCTTCGTCCCTCCCCACCTCGTCGGGCACCTTCACGTGGTTGTCGGCGAGGAGCACCGGCTGTTCATCGCGTCGGATTGGGACTCCCTGGGGGAGCTCATCCGCACCGAGCCGGTGGACATCGTCGTGGTCGACCCTCGCGACGGCGTGTTAATCAGGACGGCGGAGGTGCAACTGCTCTTGCAGCAGTTTCCCTCCCTCCCACTGGTGATCTACACAACGCTGTCGCCGCTGGTGACGCAGGCGTTGGTGAATCTGGCGAGAGTGGGGTTGCAAACGGTGGTGCTGCGCGGCTTCGACGACGATGCGAGTCGTTTCCGCGGCATGCTGGAGCGGCTGCCCGAGTATGAGTTGAGCGATCAGCTGCTGGCGCTGTTGCGGGAACCGCTGACCGGGGTGCCGGCAGCGATGAGGCGGGTGATCGGGAGATGTATTCAGTCGCCGCACGAATTCCAGGATGTGAATGACCTGGCGCGCGCGACCGGATTCACGCGAAGAACGTTCGACCGCTGGATGGAAATGGTTGGAGTGTCATCCAAGTCGTTGGTGAAGATCGCGCGCGCAGTGCGAGCGTACCATTTGATGCGGGATCCCGGGTACCGGTTGTCCGACGTGGCAAGGAAAGTGGGATACCAGGAGACACGATTGTTCGCGCGGCACGTCCGACAGGTGACCGGAATGGTCCCATCAGCCCTGCGGCGTCAACTCGAGCCTGACGAATTCATTGCCAGGCTGGGTGAGCGTTTGCGCAGTACCGACGTGGAGATTTGATGAACCAGGTGGGACGGATGCGAGTGCTGATCGTCGATGACGAAACTACGATTTGCAGGGCGCTGCAGATCGCCTTGACTCGCGCCGGCTACGTGGTGGACACCCGCGAAACCGGCGAGGGCGCGCTGGAGTTGCTGCGGCGTGAGCATGTGGATGCACTCATCGTCGACCTTCGCATACCGGACACCAGGGGCGACGTGCTGTTCGAGATGGCCGTTTCAGTTCAGCCGCAGCTGGCAAGCCAGACGCTGTTCATCACCGGCGATGGTAGCGCGCGGGGCCTGGAGCTGGTGGGGGCGTGCGGCTGCCCGGTGCTCATCAAGCCTTTCGACCTCAAGGATTTGATCGCGGCGACTGGCCGGCTCGTCATGAACGTTCGCGAGGTATCCGCCTGACAAACCGGCCGACGGGACTCTCGAGGCACCCGAACTCGCCCCAACGACGAGTGACCAACCTCGTCGGTCATAACGTCCAGCGCCTGAGCGTCGAGATCGCCCGCTCGAGCGCGCCCCGCTGGTCATCGCGCGCCGTGACCAACAGCGACTCGTATGTTCGGATCGCCAGTGCGAGCGCCTCGGCGTCGGACTCGGCGCCGGCCAGGCTCGCCGCATTGTCGGCAAGCAGCGCTCGCGCCAGCTCGTCCTGGGGAAAGCGCTCCGCTACCTGCGACCATCTCGCCGTACGCGCTCGCGCGTCGGGCTCACTGAGCGCCCACAGATGCCATGCGGCGCGCAGAGAGGGATCGGCGGCGATCGCGCGCGCGGCCAGCTCGCCTACCATTTCCGGGCCTCGGCCGGCGAGCCAGTATGCATTGGCCAGCGTCACAAGCGCGCGAGCATCCTCTGGCTGCGCCGCGACTACGTGCTCGTATACCGGACCGATCACCTCCGGAATGTCCCGAAATGGTTCGGCCGCGGCGATCAGATCATCGATAGGGGTGGTTTGGGCAATGATGCCGATTCGCTCGAGCAGTCGGGCGAGGTCGCCGCTTTCGCGGTAGGCGATCACCGCGTCGGACAGGTTCGGTTGAGTAAGCGAATCAGACATTTGGACAAGATGCCCCGATCCCGGGGGATACTGAAGGGCGAATCCACTCCCAACGTGGCGGAGCGCGATGCTGAATTCTCGAGACGAGCGGGTAGAACGCGAGACCAGAACTGGTGGTGGGGTGGTTATTCGCGCGGATACGGACGACCCGCTGACCGCCCTTCAGAAGAAAGCCGCTCACCTTCAACACGAGATGAACAACCCCCTCGCCGCTCTCCTCGCGGAGGGCCAACTGCTCAGCATGGACTCTGGATTGCAGGGTGAGCAGCGGGAGTCGGTCGACCGGATGATCGAGTTGACGCGCCGGGTGATCTCGCAGGTGCGCCATCTGGACGACATTCGCGGCCCCCATTCGCCCACCTGAATCGGCCAGGTACGGGGCGAAAGGCACGGATCTCGCAACTTCACAGTTGCGCAAACAGGGGTAAGTAGGTCATAATCGAGATGGCTCGGGCCGCTCGTAGTCGCCCGCCCATAGCCGGAGTGGCGCCGCCCAGCGCGTGGCGCCGCGCTCAATGCGCCCAGTGGGCGCCCGCCGCAAGTTCGCGGCGCCCGCACCAACGCAGACCTGATCCCTCGCCGTACTCGTGAATTGAGACCGCCTGACCGCGGCCGTTCAGACGGAGGGGAAGCACCTAACGATATTCAGACGCGTGCGCCGTGGCATGCGCAGGCACGCGGCTACGCCGTCCGCGGCGCGGTCAACCGTTGGACCAACGTATTGCATTACGACCCGGTCGCCGGTCAGAAGCGGCGGCTGCGGCGCAGGACCACCATACAACTCACACTTCGAACTGCATGACCGAACGCCGTCGTCCGCCCCGCCGCCGCGGGAACCGCCCTCATCATCGCCAGCCTCGAGAAGAGGGTACCGACAATCCCTATCGCGAGGCACCCGCAACGACCACCGATTCGGGCACGCCAGCCGGCGAGTCTGCACCTCCAAGCGACGGGCAGAGTACCGGACGCGAAGGCGGCGGCGGTCGGTTCCCCCAGCAGAACGGACGCCGGCGCCGAAACCGCCGGGGCCGGAGCGCCGAGCCGAGCGGAGCGCCAGCGGGCCCGGTCGTCGCCGATGGCGAAACCGAAGGATGGTTCGACTCCACGCGTGAGGGGGGATTCATTAGACGCGGATCCGCGAGCTACCTCCCTCAACCAGGCGATGCGTTCGTTCCGCAACCGGTCGTACGGCAGCATGCGCTGCGCCGCGGAGACCGGGTGGAAGCAACCACCGGCCGCGATAGCCGTGGCCGAGTCGCGGTCGCCGAAATCATGCGCATCAATTCGCGCGACCCCGCCGAATCTCTTCGCCGCCCCGACTTTTCTTCCCTTCCCGCCTCGTATCCCGAACGCAAGCTCACACTCGAAACCGGCAAGCCCGCCAAGGTCGGACCGGAGCTCACGCGGCGCGCGATCGATCTCATTGCGCCTATCGGCTACGGGCAGCGTGCGCTGATCGTCGCGCCGGCACGCGCCGGCAAGACGATGTTGCTGCAGGCGATCACCGAAGGGGTAGCGCTCAACCATCCTAACGCCGAGTTGTTGATCCTGTTGGTCGACGAGCGTCCGGAAGAGGTGAGCGAAGCGATTTCCTGGGGTCACGGCGAAGTCATCGCGTCGAGCTTCGACATGCCCGCCGAGCGGCACGTCGATGTGGCGGAAATGACACTGGAACGGTCGAGAAGGCTCGTCGAAGAGGGACGGGATGTGGTGATCGTGCTCGATTCGATCACGCGCCTTGCGAGGGCGCACAACACCGCCGAGCGCGGCACCGGCCGCACACTCACCGGCGGTCTGGACGCGACGGCGATGGCCAAACCGAAGGCGTTCTTCGGTTCCGCTCGCTCCGTTGCCGATACCGCCGGCGGCGGATCCCTGACCATCATCGCTACCGCACTCGTCGAGACGGGATCTCGCATGGACGACGTGATCTTCGAGGAGTTCAAGGGAACGGGCAACTGCGAGATCAAGCTCGATCGCGGTCTTGCCGAGAAGCGCATCTTTCCCGCGATCGACATCGCCACGAGTGGCACGCGGCGGGAAGAGAAGCTGTTCCGTCCTGACCAGCTCGACGCCGTTTACATGCTCCGCCGGGGGCTGCATCAGATGACACCGCAGTCCGGCATGGAGTGGCTGAGCAAACGGATCGCCGGCACGCCAAACAACGACGCCCTGCTCTCCGGATTGTAGCCTCGGCGCAGAGACTGGAACTCGGCCCGTCCTTTGCTGTGTCCGGTAGGTAATGACTCTCCGGCACATTGAGGTCGGGCCACCGGTTCGGTGGGCCGTTATTGTCGCGCTGTTCCTGTATTTCGCCACGCCACTTCATGCGCAGCGCGGCGATGAGATGGAGCGTGCGGAAGTCGAGAAAGTCGAGCTCGCCGGCGTCGAGTCGGTGGACAAGGAGGTGTTGCAAAACGGCCTCGCGACGCAGGCGTCGAAGTGTCGGAGCCTCCTGTTCTACCCGTTCTGTGTGGTCAGCAAGCATTCGTGGTTCGTTAGAAAGGCCTACCTCGACGAAGAAGAATTTCAGCGCGACGTATTGCGCATCAAGGTCTACTACTGGC
>CAZPCC010000438.1:0-2108 GCA_964584905.1 uncultured Gemmatimonadaceae bacterium
CCATCTCGATGCGGATACCGTTCCCTTCCTCGAGGAGTACCTGATCGAAGACGCGGGAGCGGTCATGCTGATCACACACGACCGCTACTTCCTCGATCGCGTCGTCGATCGCATGATCGAGGTATCGGCCGGAGAGCTGACCGGCTACACCGGTGGATACACCGAGTATCTGGAAGCGCAGGCCGAGCGCGCGGAGTGGCAGGCGACGGTCGACGCGAAGCGCAGAAAGCTCGTCGAGCAGGAACTCGAGTGGGCGCGCCGCTCACCACCCGCGCGAACAGGCAAGTCGCGAGCGCGCATCGATCGGGCGAAGGCGCTCGAGAAGGAGAGCCGCGCGTTCAGCGCGAAGCAGACCGGCGACCTCACACTGTTCGCTCCGGATACCGCCCGGCTCGGCCGTACCGTGCTCAACCTGCACGGCGTCACCAAGGCCTACGACGAGCGCATGCTCATCGACGGTTTCGATACCATCCTGCGCGCCGGCGAGCGCATCGGGATCATCGGTCCGAACGGCGCCGGCAAGACCACACTCGTCCGCATCATCCTGGGCGAGGAGCCGCCCGATGCGGGTGAGGTAGAGGTGGGCATCAATACCCGCATCGCCTACTTCGATCAGCTGCGCACCCAGCTCGATCCCGGGCTGTCCGTGTACGAAGCCGCGGGCGGCACCGACTGGGTGGAGATCGGCGGGCGCCGCGTGCATCTGCGCAGCTGGCTCGAGGACTTCCTCTTCCCCACCGAACGCCAGCAGCAGAAGGTCTCCAGCCTGTCCGGCGGCGAGCGCAACCGGCTCATGCTCGCGAAGCTCTTCATGCAGCCTTCCAACCTGCTCATCCTCGACGAGCCCACCAACGATCTCGACCTCGTCACGCTCCAGGTCCTCGAGGCTGCGCTCGTCGATTATCCCGGCTGCGTCCTCATGGTCACCCACGACCGCTTCTTCCTCGACAAGATCGCCACGGCCCTGTTCGTCTTCGAGGGCGGCGGCGCCGTCCATCGCCACGAGGGCGGATTCGAACTGTACCGCCGCCTGCGCGAGCAGCGTGAGGCGGAGGCGGCAGAAGCCGCGCGGGCGGCCGTTCGGCAGGAACGCACACGGGAGCTACCGAAGGCGAAGCCTGCCAGATCGACAGGCCGGGGCCTGTCGTGGAACGAGCAACGTGAGTTGGAGGGCATCGAGGTACGCATAATGGAGGCGGAGCGGGAACGCGACGCTCTGGAGGCGCGGCTGTCGGATCCGGAGCTGTATCGCGATCCCGACGCGGCGGCAGCAGCCACAGCGGCGTTGACGGCGGCGAAAACGGCGGTGGAGGCGCTGTACGAGCGGTGGGGCGAGCTGGAGGTGCGTAAAGGCGGCTAAAGTGTTATATTAAGGGGACTTACACGGAACCTTGCACGCTTTGTGGGGTTTCAATGTAGAGCGAAGATAATGCTGTGTCCGCAGCAGAAGATTCCAGCAGCAAAGGAGACGCATGGCGCGCACCAGGATCACAACCAGGAACGCCCTCTGGATGGCAACAGGCGCCGCCCTGATCACGGTCGGCTTCAGCGTGACCGCTTCGAGCGAGCGTACGCTCGAAACCGGCGCGAGTGAGACGGCGGTGAGCGCAGCTACGGTTGCGGGCGGTGCGACATCGCCTGCGATGTCGGTTTCGCGTGCGGGCCTGGGTCCCGAATGGGATCTGCCGAATCTGGATCATCCGCGGATCGACTACTGGGTGTCGAGGTTCGACACCGTGCCTGAGATGCGGAAGAAGTTCCAGGGCTTTCTGGATCGTGGCGGCCAGTATGCGCCGATGATTCTGGAGCGTCTGGCGGCGCGCGGCATGCCGCAGGACCTGCTGTATCTGGCGATGATCGAGTCCGGGTTCCAGCCGAACGCGACGTCGCATGCAGCGGCGGTTGGTGTGTGGCAGTTCATCAGCGAGACCGGTCAGCGTTACGGCCTGGACATCGACCGGGCGGTGGACGAGCGTCGTGATCCGGTGCTCGCGACGGAAGCTGCGCTGGATTACCTGGAGGATCTGCACGATCGCTTCGGTTCGTGGTATCTCGCGGCGGCGGCGTACAACTCGGGCGAGGGTCGGGTGGGCCGTTCGATGCGCGCG
>CAZPCC010000439.1:0-32346 GCA_964584905.1 uncultured Gemmatimonadaceae bacterium
CGACTCGTGATGCCGCCGCCAGCGTCGTCAGGCAGCCGGTCGGCCATCGCGGTGCGCGAGCTGGACATCACCAAGGCTTCCGGCCCGATAGTCGTCGCCGCGGGAGCCGCGTGGGCGCGAGTGCTTCTTCGTGCCGCGAACGTTCCTCTCGCCTGGGCAACCGTAAGTGTGAACGATGGGGCGGTGACGCGTGAGGCAATCGGACGCGCGTTGGTTGAATCCGCGCCCAGCCTTGCGAGAGGAGCCGTTCACGCCGGTCAGGCAGCAGCGAAAACGAATCGGGAACCGCCGATCAGCGTCATCATATGTACACGCGATCGACCGGAATCACTCGCGCGATGCCTCGACGCCGTGGCGCAAATCGAATACCCGGAGTTCGAGGTGATTCTGGTCGACAATGCGCCATCCAGCGATGCCACACGCCGGCTCGCCGCGTCTCACGCGGTGAAGTACGTGGAGGAGCGGATCCCCGGACTCGACTGGGCGCGGAACCGCGGCATCGCCACCGCCACGCACGAGATCATTGCATTCACCGACGATGACGTGCGGGTCGATCGACAATGGCTGAGGGGAATCGCCCGCGGGTTCTCGGCCGACTCGACTGGGCTGGTGACCGGGTTCGTCGCTCCCGGCTCGCTCGACACCGAAGCCGAGCAGATTTTCGAGCTGGCCTACGGTGGCATGGGAAAGGGCTTCGCGCCACGCACGTTGAATCCCGCCGTCGCCGAGCAGCGGCGCCTGATCGCCACCCAGCACCTGGGAGTGGGAGCGAACATGGCGGTTCGCCGTGCCGCCCTGACGCAGGTCGGCGGGTTCGACACGGCGCTCGATGCCGGTACTCCATCGCATGGCGGCGGCGACCTGGATCTCTTCCACCGCGTGCTGCTCGCGGGATGGTCGGCGCATTACGAGCCCTCAGCGATTGTCTGGCACTTTCACCGAACCACCCTATCCGGCCTTCGGCGACAGATGTACGACAACGGCCGCGCATTCGGCACGTATCTTCTGGTGCGGCTGAGGGACGGCCGTCTGCCACGTCGCGTGGTCGCGGGCGCGATGGTGCAATGGATCTCATGGCTCATCGGGCGCATTCCGCGGCCATTCCTGCGCCGCGAGCAAATGCCGCTCCCGTACATCGCTGCCGAGCTGTGGGGGGCGATCCACGCGCCGTTTGCGTACCTTGGCACGTACGCGCGAGATCGCAGGTTGCGCCGTCGCTCACTCCTGAAGAAAACAGCGTGACCCGAATCGACGAAGCGGCACCCGCCGTCGTACCACGTCACTTTTTCATATGGCTCGCCAGCGGCATTGCGTATGCTTCGCGCGTTGGAGGACTCGCTGGTGGGACACGTACGTCGCCCGGTAGAGCGCGGCATGTAAGCGGAGTTCACGATCGCGGCGTGGCAGGAGCACTTCGTTACTCGACACATTCATGATGCCGACTGAGCCCGAATTTCCAATGTTAGTGCTCGCCGACCACCCTCTGGTCCGCCACAAGATCACTCTCCTGCGAGATCGCGCGACTCCCGTCAAGATCTTCAAGGAGCTCGTGGACGAGATCGCGATGCTGATGGCTTACGAAGCCACGAAGGACTTGCCACTGGAGCGTGTGTCGGTAGATACGCCAATGGAGCGCTGCACCGGTTGGCAGGTGAGCGACAAGAAGTTGACACTCGTGCCGATCCTTCGTGCCGGACTCGGCATGGTCGAAGGAATTCTGCGGCTCGTCCCGTCGGCGCGGGTAGGGCACATTGGGCTCTACCGGGAACACGACACGCTGCGGCCCGTGGACTACTACTTCAAGATTCCAGGGGATGTGAGCGAGCGCCGATTCTTCGTGCTGGATCCAATGCTCGCCACCGGCGGCAGCGCCGCGGCGGCGATTGCGTCACTCAAGCGCGCCGGCGCCTCGGACATCCGCTTTCTCTGCCTGGTAGCGGCACCCGAGGGTGTAAGACGCCTATCTACCGAGCACCCCGACGTGACGATCCACTGCGCATCGCTGGATCGCGAGCTCAACGATCACGGCTACATTCTTCCCGGACTAGGCGACGCCGGCGACCGCCTGTTCGGCACCCGTTAGGCAGCCGCGCTGGTTTGCTCTAGCGACGCTAGAAAGGGATCAACCGAACCATTCGCGCGGATGATTCTGTTGCTGCCTCGCGGCATCCAGAATCCAGCTGTGGCTGTCGGGATTGTCGACTTCATCGGGCACGCGCTCAAACCACTCCCGGGACAATCGTTGATCGCCCACGCGACGCCATAGCTCACCAATCAGATACGTGAGCACGCCACGCTCCTCGCGATCGACCCCGTCATAGGACGAGAGAGCCGTCTCGAAGCTCCACGCCGCCTGGCGTCTGAAGTAGCGCTCGGCTTCCGTGTCTTCCTCGTCCACGCAGCACCACGCGGCACGAAGCAGCAGATCGGCAACGCGACGCGGCTCGTGTCCCTGCCAGTTCGCCACCTTCGCCGCGAACTCGTATTTCTCGGATCCGGACATCGATCCGTTGGGGAGCTTGGGAGCAAGCTCATCCCACACGTGCTCCTTTATCATCGGGCTTATCTCGGCATCGTCGCCGAAATCACGCTCGGTGCCCGAATATCCGCACCGCGAGCAGGTATGGATCAGGAACGGCAGTGGCTGCGCGCCCACGGCACGTTCATGAAAGTCGGTTCGCTTGCCGCCGAACGAGTTCGTCGAGAGGACCGCTTGCGAACTGAACTGATTCGCGCAGATCGGACAGCTTAACGCAATGTCTTTCAGGGTGGTCATTACCGTCTTCTCCGCAGTCCTTCGCCACCCAGTCGGATAGGGAAGTTGTGTGCCACGGCGGCGAATGTATGTCGGCGTACTGCATCGCGCGACCCTTCTCGCCGCCACTGGCAGTACACGGCATTGGCCCGACCCTGTTCTGAATGTTTGGTTTGAGGTAACTTGCCGCGCGCTTGCCGCGACTTCCCTCCGCTCCCGCGATGTGAGCGCCTATGATCATAAACCTCGTTCCGGATTTTCTGGCCGTTCTGCGGAACGTAGATCGCATCGCCGCCTATCGAGCTTATTTCGATGCTCACCGGCCCCTCCTCGAAGCCTACTGGCATAACTACGTACTCGATCCCCACAGCCCGGATTTCCTCGAGATTGTGCGCGCCACCGTCGAAGCCGATCGCGAAGACCTCCACGGGATGCTCGATCAGCACGACCTGGCAGAGCGCGCGCGTGAGGTAGAAGCACAATGTGCCGCCTTGCTATCGATCGACTGTGACATCGATGTGGTACTCATGGTTGGTGTCGGTGCGGCAAACGCGGGAGAGCTGGTGATCAACGGTAGGGCCGCGGTGTTCATATGCGTGGAGCATTTCACCGCGGTCGCCAGCGCCACGACGCAGGGACTTGGACTCGATCCTGAATTGATGCCGCTCTGGCTGGCGCACGAGATCGCGCACGCGGTGCGCTATACATCGCCGTCGAGCCGCGCGGAGCTACGCCGGCTCGTCTCCGAAGCCGGCGGAAACTACTCGTACTGGGACACTGGACAACGCGCCACCTTGCGTGAGCTGCTGGTCAACGAGGGGCTGGCGGTGTCGTTCGCGCGCGCGGTGAGTCCTGGTCACGCCGAATGGGAGTACTACGGTTACGCTCGTCGCCAATACGCGCGGATTCGCGAACTGGAGCAGCCGCTCATGCAGGCGCTCCAGACGGATCTCGATTCGGCCGGGCTCGGATTGCGGCTTCGTTGGCTCTCCGGCGGGATGAGCGAGGCTGCGCGACGAGTGGAGGGGCAGGTGATTCCGGAGCGTGCAGGCTACTATCTCGGCACTCGCATGGTCGCGGCGCCGCTGGCGCGATACGGGTGGAAGTGGAGCATTCGTGCGACGGCCGAGGAGCTTTCGGGTGACGAGCTCATGGAGGTCGCGCCCGCCACGGCCTAGGGCACGTGGCTGCCACTCGCACCGTGCGGCGCTATTTGCCGACGCAGAACGAACGGAAAACGCGATCGAGAACATCCTCGACGTCCACGACCCCTATCAATGACTCGAGCGCGTATGTAGCCGCGCGAAGGTGCACGGCGGCGACCGTTGCCGGTACGAGCTCCTCCGTGCGGGCCCTCTCGAATGCATCGAGCTCACTGCTGGCGTTGCGGACCGCGCGGACATGACGCTCGCGAGTAAGGAGTGGGTGTCCGGCGTCAGTCAGGCCATGCCGGTCCTTCAGCGCGCTCTGGATTCGCGAGGCGAGCAGGGAGAGCCCGGCACCGGTGTGCGCGGAGACGACGATGGGGCGTTGGGTGAGGGATGTTGGATCCCCAACCGGGGGGTCATCGGTGCGCGAATTCGATCCGCCGACGACGGATTCGGTGGTGCTCTTTCCACCGCTGGGGTGAATGATGAAATCGGGGGGGGGACCCCCGGCATCCCCCTTCGTCCACACCCCGATCACCCCCACCTCGCCACCCGCCAGGAACCGCACCCGCTCCACAGCCGACAACACGCTTTCTTCACTGTCACCACACGCCAACACCAGATCCGCTCGCGCCAGCCACCGCTCGCTCACCTCGATCCCCAGCCGCTCCACCACGTCAACCGCCTCCCGGATTCCTGCCGTGTCTATCAGCCGGACCGGCCACGTCCCCACCTCCACCACCGCCTCGATCGCATCACGGGTGGTCCCCGCCACCTCCGTCACGATCGCACGCGCGTCTCCCACCAACGCGTTGAACAGCGATGACTTTCCCGTGTTAGGCAGTCCGGCGATCACTACCGTCGCGCCGCTCCTCAGCATCTCCCCGGTGTCGGCCGTCGCCAGTAGCGCGTCGAGCAACTCGCGCGCGTTCGCCACGCCAGCTTTGATCCGAGCGTCATCGACCGGACCGTCATCCTCTTCGGGAAAGTCGATGTCGTAGGCGATCAGCGACTCAACCTGCAGAACCGCCTCTCGCAACTCGGCGATTCGCCGGGAAAGCCCGCCCTCCAGCTGGGACTGCGCTGCCGCATGCATCGCCCGATTCCGCGCGTCCACCACGTCGGCGACTGCCTCCGCCTGCAACACGTCCATCTTTCCGTTTGCCACGGCGCGCCGCGTGAACTCGCCCGGCCAGGCCTGACGAGCACCGGCGGCGAGGACCGCCGCCAGCGTCAGCGCCGGCGCCACCGCGCCACCGTGCACCGACAGCTCAACCGCATCCTCACCGGTGTAGCTGGACGGCCCCGTATAAACGGTAACCACCGGCCGCTCCACGTCGCCGCCGGTCTCCGGATGCCTCAACGTCGCCCGATAGGCACGGTGCGGCTCGGCGTGCCATGGCGTGAGCAGTCGAGCGGCGATCGCATGTGCCTGCGGCCCGCTCATTCGTACGACGGCCAGCGCCCCCCGGCCTGGAGCGGTCGCTATTGCTGCTATCGTGTCTTCGGCACCAGGCAGCTTCACGCCGGCCCTGCCGCTTCGTCAGGCAGCTCGACCTGCAGCGACTGACCCGGATCCAGAATCCGCACTCGATCGCGTTCGCCATGCTCGAGCAACCGGTGGCGCAGCCGGTCGATCGCGTCGAACGGTCCGCTCGTCACATGGTGAAACGTTCCCCAGTGATAGGGCACGAAGTAGCGGGCGCCGAGCCGTTGCCACAACGTGAGTGCATCATCGAACGTCAGGTGACCACTGCGATAGGCTGGCTTCCACCACGGAGCGTGACCAATCGGCAGCATTGCCAGATCGAGGGTGCGTCCACGTTCGTGGATGTGCTCCGCCACCATGCGGTGACTGTCCGGCGAAAGTCCCGTATCGCCGGCGAAGAAGCACGCCGAACGGTGATCCTCGAGCAGGTACATGTTTGCCGCGCTTCGCCAGCGGTCCACTCCATACCGGCTGCCAAGGTGCTTCGCCGCCGCCGCCGTGAGCCTTACCCCGCCTATCTCGATCGAATCGCCCGGCGCGACCGCTTCCGCCTGACGATAACCCTTGCCGCGCAGCCAGCGCATCACCGCCGGCGGCGCATACACCGGCACGTCCGCCGGCAACTGGTTCAACGACGCCAGGCTCAGATGGTCGGCGTGCGCATGCGTCACCAGCACCGCGTCGAGCGGCGGCAGCTTCTCCAACGCGATCCCGGGCGGTGCCACCCGCCGAAGAAAGCCCGCGAGCCTTGCGTCGAAGTTGGGGTCGGTGAGCACCCGCACCCCCCCGAACTCCAGCAGCAGAGTCGCATGGCCAATGTAGGTGATGAGCATGAGGCTTGTCCTATGGCAAAGAGGTGCGGGACGTGGGCAGGCAGCCATGCCCGTTCACCGTCCCGCACCTCTCATTCTAGCCAGCCCTGTCCTCGACGCGCAGCCCTGATCCGCAGCTACGTCTTGGCCATCGCCCTCTTCCGCTCCTTGGCAATCAGCCACTGTTGCGGAATAGCCGCCAGATTCTGCACCGCGTAATACAGATTCAGTCCCGCAGCCATGTTTCGCAAAACGATGAACAGTACCGCCGGCATCATGTAGGCAAGAATCTTCGCCTGTGGATTGGGCGGCGCCGCCTTGAGCCCGATCCACGAGAGGAAGAACATCGATCCCGCCATTACGGTCGGCAGAATGTAGTAGGGATCCTTCTGCGAGATGTCGGTGAGATACCAGAACGACACGCCACGGAACTCGATCGTGTTCTGGAACACGAAGAACAAGGCGAACAGAAACGGGAGCGGAATCAACATCGGCAAACACCCCATGATCGGAGTGGCCGGGCTCATTCCGTGTTTCTTGTACAGCAGCATGATCTCCTGCTGCTGGCGCTGCATGTCCGTCTTGTACTGTGTTTGAATCGCCTTCATCTCCGGCTGCAGCGCCTGCAGCTTCAGCTGCGTTCGCATCGCGGTCTGGTTGAGCGGCCAGAGCACTACTCGAACGGCGATACCGAACACGATCAGCACCCACCCGTAGCTCAGATTGAGTGCGTCGTGCATCCACAGTAGCAGCTTCATGACCGCCGTCGCGAACGGCTGAATCATGCCGGCGAAGAACCCGCCGTACGGATTGACGTTCGTGAAGTCCCGGCCGAGCTCGCTCAAACGCTTGTACTGCTGCGGACCAGCATAAATCTCGAAGGTGAACGCTCCATCGTCAGGCAGCGCATAGCCGACCGTTGCTGCAGCATCGCGCGCCAGATCCCGCTTGGCCCGTGGCGTCGGTACCAGACGCGCGCCGGCAAATCCCTGCGCGCTGGAGTCGGTGAGCAGTCCCAGCACGAAGTACTTGTTCTTGGTCGCTATCCACCGGTACGGTCCATCGGTCTCCACCTGCGCTCGCGCCGTATCCAGATCCTGGAATGGAACACTGCGCGCGTCCTCCTGCACCGGCTTTACCACGTAGGCGTAATGGCGAATGTCGTCGAGTGAATCGGGCTCCTCGGTTCGCAGCCCGTTGGCAATCGTCACCAGTAGCTGGCTTCCCCCAGCGCCCTCCACCTGTCCGCGCACATTGATGACGTAGGAATCCTCACCCAGTGCGTATTCCATCGTGACCGGCTCGCCGCTCGGAAGCGCGCCGCGGAACGTGACCGCGTTGGGCGCAGAGGTATCGGCAGTGAAGGCGATGCCGTCCAGCGGAACGGTGTCGCCGCGAATCGCCACGGCGTACCGCAACAGCGGAGTGCTTTCCCGGGCGAGGTAGACCTGCCTCCCGCTGTCGGCGAGCGACTCGTACTGCCCGAGCTCGACCTGGAGCGGCTTTGCCCCCGCCGTCGAGAACGCATAACGCGCCAGCGCCGTAGCCATTTGAATGGTGTCGGCGGTGATAGGAGCCGCGATGGTTGCGCTATCCCCGGCGGCGCCCTGGGCCTGCACGAGTGGCACCTCCGTGGCCGGTTGAGCGTCGATGGCAGCGGCACCAGGCACGGAATCTCCTGTCGGCTGTCGGACCGTGTCGGTTGCCGTAGGCGGGTCAGCTCGCGGTGGAGTGGGGAAGAGCCGCGGCACCGTGAGTACGACGACCGCCGTCAGGAGGATCGCCAGCAGAAAGCGTCTATCCATGAATCAGTTTGAGGTCACGGAACCGGATCGTAGCCGCCGGGACGAAAGGGGTGGCACCGGCCGATCCGGCGCACCGCCATCCATCCACCCTTCAGCGCACCGTATCGCTGAAGTGCTTCGATCGCATATGCCGAGCAGCTCGGCGTGTACCGACATGCCGCCGGAAGCAGCGGCCCAAGCGAGACCTGATACATCCGCACCACCAGCACCAGCAGCTGCCGGGGCATCGCGACGAGCCACTTCACTTCTCGCGCCCCAATGAGGCCAGGCGCGTCGCACCTCGCATCACTTCTTCTCGCAACGCCAACATGCCCGCACCGTAAGCCTCCGGTCGTGCTCGAATCACCAAGTCAATCGCAGGCAGCTGCGGCAGAACATCGACCCGTACGATCTCCCTAAGCCGCCGTTTCAGACGGTTGCGGGCCACGCTGGACTGCTTGTGCTTCGGAACAATGAACCCGACCCTGGGATGCGAAACAGGGGAAGCGGCCCCCCGGAGATCGAGATGCTCGGTCCGGAAGCGCTTCCCCTCTCGTACCATCGCCCGGAGTTCAGAGGACCCCGTCAGCCGATGGCTGCGCGGGAACCGGAGGGTATCAGGCTGCGGTGGCGTACTTGCTCGGCAGTCGTACGGTCAGCCGCTTGCGACCCTTCTTGCGGCGCCGGCTCAGAACATCGCGCCCCCAGCGCGTGGACATCCGCGTGCGGAATCCGTGCTTGCGGATACGGCGCTTATTGCGGGGGCGGTACGTCGGCTTGCCCATATGAACTCCAAATGGCGAATAGCAGTCACAAAAACGCAGACAGACGGGGAAAGTTAACGGCACCCAGGGTGACGGTCAACGTGACGGGTATGGGAGGGCGTGCCTGAGGCGCCGCTCGCGATAAGCGGCGGGCGTCAGCCACGCAGCGCGAAGGGCCCACGCGACCGCATAATTGCCCGAGGTTCGCTGCCCGTTTGCCGAGCCATCCCGCCGCCGCCATTCCGAGAACTGTGCCACCCTCTCTGGACGCCGGTGGCGTCGAGAATCAGTGCTGAAAAACGCATGTGGCGAGCCGCGCACAACCAACGCGCGTGGTACGTCCCATGCTTATGTATCCAGTCCAACACGCAACCAGTTAAGCGAATTCCACAACAACCGTTGCGCAACGAACCGGAGAAAAATCGACATGGCAAACGAAAATCTGCAGGACTTGTACGTCGAGCAGCTTCGTGATCTGCACAGCGCCGAGAACCAGATTTTGAAGGCGCTTCCGAAGATGATCAGCAAGACGACGCACCCGGAGCTCAGGCAGGCTCTACAGGAACACAACAAGGTTACGGAAAAGCAGGTGCAGCGCCTCGAGTCGATCTTTACCGAGCTTGGCGAGAAGGCTACCGGACACAAGTGCAAGGGAATGGAAGGTCTCCTCACCGAAGGTGAAGAAGCCCTCACCGATTTCAAGGATGGCGATGTGCTCGATGCCGCCATCATCGCGTCGGCTCAACGCGTGGAGCATTACGAAATCGCCGGCTACGGCACCGTTCGCTCAATGGCGACAATGCTCGGATTCGAGAAGCAGGCCGCGCTGCTCCAGGAGACGCTGGAAGAGGAAGGCGATGCGGATGAAAAGCTCAGTGGCCTCGCAGAGCGTGTAGTGAACATCGATGCGCTGAAGGCGGACTGACACCGGCAACCGGTCGCGAGAACCGGGCAGGGAAAACGGACTGCAGGATACGGAGACGATTCTCCGTATCCCGCAGTCCATTCTCATTTCCGGGGACTATCCGCGAACCGTCATCCGCCGCGCAGTGCCTCCGCCGCCTGACGAATTCGCGATGTTCAGCGTCTTGTTCCCTCATCCGCCTGACGAGCTGGGACCACGAAACGCGGGCGGATTGAGCTGCCATGTCGCTAACGACGTAGCGCGCGGCCGCCCCCGGATCGTTCGTTCATCGTCTCCGTCCTGCCGGTTTCCTTA
Organism: uncultured Gemmatimonadaceae bacterium; assembly: GCA_964584905.1. Classification (GTDB taxonomy): domain Bacteria; phylum Gemmatimonadota; class Gemmatimonadetes; order Gemmatimonadales; family Gemmatimonadaceae; genus JALZIF01. The sequence goes on from CAZPCC010000439.1 coordinate 9,972, forward strand.
GAGGTGATGATTCATCATCTCGCTCCTGGTCTCGCTCCTGGTCGTGAACCGCCGTCTATCGCGCTCTACCCAGCGTGAAGGGCATCTCGACCCCGGCGTGCACAGTTGCTCTTGATTCCCTTCCGGGTTCTCCGTAGCTTCGCCGTCCCTCCGACTTTCCACATCGCGCCGATGTCGCTGTCCGCCCAAGAAACCTGGTCACGATTGCTTGAGCGGGCACGCCGCGAGGTTCCCGAGCAGACGTATAGAACGTGGCTCGAGCCAGTGGAGCCGCTCGAGCTCAATGGGCAGACGCTGGTGTTGTCCGCACCCGACCGGTTTGCGGCGGAGTGGAACGAGTCCAAGCACGCGACGATGCTGGCGGGGCTGGCGCCGGTCGCGCTGGGGCATCCGCTCCTTGTCACCTTCCGAGTGCACGAGGAGCGTTCCCGGCGCTCGCAGATGGACCTCTTTGTCGCGCCCCCTCCGCCGGAGCAAGTAGATCGGGACGCACCGCCACCCGCACTCGCCCAACTCAGCGCGCGATATACGTTCGCAAACTTCGTCATTGGCAAATCCAACGAGCTGGCCGCAGCCGCCGCTCAGGCCGCGGCTGCTTCGCCCGGCAAGATCTACAATCCACTGTTCATCTACGGCGGAACAGGGCTGGGAAAGACGCACCTGATGCAGGGCGTGGCGCACGACATTCTCAAGCGAAGCCCCTCGACCCGCCTGATTTTCCTCGGCACCGAGCAGTTTACCAACGACCTTGTCGGCTCCATTCAGAACAGAACCACCGCCGATTTCCGAAGACGCTACCGCGAAACGGATCTGCTTCTGATTGACGACGTGCACTTCCTGAAGGGTAAGGAAGCGACGCAGGAAGAGTTCTTTCACACCTTCAATGCCCTCTACGAGGCCGGGCGGCAGATAATCCTAACGAGTGACCGCCCGCCCAAGGAGATTCCAGGGCTGGAAGCGCGGCTGGTAAGCCGCTTCGAGTGGGGAATGGTCGCCGACATCGAGCTCCCCGATTTCGAGCATCGCGTGGCGATTCTTCAGAACAAGGCGCGGCTCGACCATCTGGAACGCACAATTCCCGACGATGTGATCCGCTTCATCGCCGAGCACGTGCGGTCGAGCGTGCGGGAGCTGGAGGGAAGCATCATCCGCCTGCTGGCCTACGCCTCGCTGCGCAAACGTGAGATCACGCCCGAACTCGCGCGCGAAGCGCTACGCGACAAGCTTCAGCCGTCGGACAGCGGCGAGGAGCCTGCGGTCGCACTCACCGTACAGATAATCCAGCAGATGGTTGCGAAGGAATGGGGCATCCCGACCGAGGGTCTGCGCGCGAAGGGAAGGACCAAGAACCTGACGATTCCGCGCCAGGTGGCGATGCATCTCATTCGCGATCTGCTCGGCATGCAGCTCGTCGAAATCGGTAACGCCTTTGGCGGCCGCGACCATTCGACGGTCATTCACAGCCTGGAAAAAACCGAGAACTCGCTGCGGGAAGATGCGGTTTTCAGGGAGAGGGTGTTGAGGGTGCGAGGGGTGTTGGAGAAGCTGAGAAGGTGAAGGAGGAAATAGGAATTAGGAACTGGGAATTCGGGAAGGAATTGTCGCCCCACCTTTCAGGTGGGTCGACGCTTTTTCAACCAGCGACTAGCGCCGTAGGTGCGCAGTCGCACACCTCCCCTAATTCCTGATTCCTATTTCCTATTTCCTTCCACATTCTTCGCCTTTCCTCCACGGTACTCCCCACTATTTCAACCGCTCGCACGCTTTTGATGAGGACGGCCGCGGAAATTGCACTCATCTTCCCCGTGAGCCGACATCACCTGGCGCCATGTATCATGCGTGACTATCGTTGCTTGCGGCGATCATGCACATTTCAACATCGCTCTACTATCACTGCTATCATCTGTATTTAAGTATAAACAGAACTAGATAGCTCCTCGATTGTTGAGATCCAGAGGATCCGGAATGCGATTCACGATCTCGCGAGAAAAATTGCAGGAAGGTCTCGCCGCTGTCGCGGCCAGCATCCCCGCGAAGACCACGCTCCCGGTTCTGTCGAACATTCTGATCGAGACCACCGAGCAGGGTATTCGGCTCGCCGGTACCGATCTGGATATCGCGGTAAGTACCGAGGTCGGTGCGGATGTCGAGCAGCAGGGAGCGATCACGGTTCCAGCAAAAAAGCTGACCGAGATCGCCCGCGAGCTGCCTTCGGCGCCGGTAAAGATCAGCGCAACCGGAGAACAGAGAGTAACCGTCGAATGCGGACGCTCGCGGTTCCGACTCCTCGGCTTGCCACGCGATGAATTCCCCAGCTTTCCCACAGTCAAGTTCGAGGATGCCTGGCGAGTCCGCTCGGGCGATCTGCACAGGCTCATTTCGCATACCTCGTTCGCCGCGTCCACCGAAGAAAGCCGGCCGATCCTGAACGGCGTGCTCTGGGAGCTGCGTCCGGATCGCATGAGAATGGTCGCGACCAACGGACATCGCCTTGCGAAGATGGAGTTGACGATCACTTCTGCTGGAGCGCCTTCCAGCGATCTGATTGTCCCACCCAAGGCGCTCGAACAAATCAGGCGTCTCTTTCCCGCCGAGGAGGAGCTGGAGATTGCGCGCGGCGACAACCACCTCGCTTTCCGCTCTCCGTTCACCTCGGTATTCACCCGCCTGATCGAAGGGCCGTATCCGAATTACGAGCAGGTCATCCCCAAGGACAACGATCGCGTAGCGCAGGTCGACAAGACCGCACTCACGCAGGCTATCCGCCGGATGGCCATCATTGCCTCGGACCAGACGCATCGCGTGCGGATGTCGTTCAACGCGGGGATGGTGAAGCTCGCTGTACAGACTCCCGACCTGGGTGAAGCGCAGGACGAGGTGCCGATCAACTACGACGGCGACCCGCTCGACATTGGCTTCAATGCGAATTATCTGCTGGAGATCCTGCGCTACATGCCCACGGATACGGTCAAGCTGACGTTCAAGGCACCCGAGCGGGCCGCAACGCTTGAGCCTGAGGGGTGGGACGAGGGGACGAAGTATCTCTGCCTGGTGATGCCTCTCAAGCTGATCGACTGAAGGCACACGGCAGTCACCGGCGCGCGAGCGTTGACCGGAGCCCGCGCCTTCCGCTATCGTACGCCAGGCCTGTTAGCTGTGAGGTGCGAAATGGAGATACTCCGTCTCGCACCTCTCCCGTCTCCGGCTTGAACTCTCCGAGGCTCACATTCGTCTATTCCCTTGATTCCTGTTTTCTAGTGGGGTGTAGGTCAATGGCAGACCGCCCGGCTGTTAACCGGGAAGTTGCAGGTTCGAGTCCTGCCGCCCCAGCTGAAGTCCTTTGGTGGAAGAAGATCAGGCTTTTCGCGAATAGGTGTGGATAGGAAGTAGGAATCAGGGAAGGTGTGCGACAGCGCGCGATGCGGCGCTTTGTCCCTGGTCCCTGGTCCCTGTCCCTAGCCCCTTTTTCCTACTCCCTGGACTCCGCAGCGTCCCGGAGTCTCCGCACCGTCTGAACCACACGCTGCGAGAACGGCGTGGTCGTGCGCCCGTACGTCACCGTCAGGTTCGCAGTGCCTTCCCGCACTGCCGAGTACACCACGCCAGCCACCAGGTCGAATTCCAGTACTGTTCGGGATTCGCCGCTTCCGGTAAGTGCAACGACCTGTCCGAGCGAAGTGGTCTCCGTTCCAGCCAGCGAGAAGATCGTCGTCCGAGCCAGGCGCATGAGGGGCGTCCCAACGTCGTCGCGGCGCGTGCCTAACACGTCGTAGGAGCGCACCGCCCCCGTCGTTACCGGAACCCCTCCGCGGCAGATCGTCACCGAAGCGGAGTCGGCCCAGCTGGCCCCCACCCGCAGCTCCCCGGGCACGGCAACGAGCAGATCGCGGGCAACCTCCAGCAGCGGCGCGCCGGGCGAACACTCGTTAGACGGGGCGGCTGGGCCGGCCAGCACAGTTCCTCGCGGATCCATGATCGCGGTGTATCTCGGCATCGTCAGCGAGAGCGTATCGGGCGCGGGAATGATCGAGTCGCGCTCGACCGCCACCGAGTCGACCGCCAGCTCCACGCGCAGGGAATCAGTGCCTATCGACGCCGTTCGCAGCGTCAGCAAGGTGCGCGTACGGACCATCGCTTCCCGGTTGGTGCTGTCGTCAGGCTGACTGATTACCGACTCGGTGATTACTTCATACTGGAACGTCCCCGGTAGATAGGCAAAGCGTGCGCTCACCAGCGGAAGCGGGACGTCGGCCGGATCGGGCGTGGCGACGCGAGGGGGTACCGGAGGAGCCGCGACCGGTGCCGGAATCTCGGGGGAGGATGGCGCGCAGGCCGCCATTGCGATCAATGCCGCGGGCGCCACCAGCTGCCCGATCGTTCTTCCCACTCTCGTTAGAAGCATCGCCACACCTGCAGAATTACGCTGACCGGGTTTGCGGGATGTTGCGCCGAAACGATGCCAGTCGGCTGAACCCGCAGCTCGACAACCACCCACTCTCTTGCCGGAACCAATTAGCAACGCCTCCGGAAATCGCTCCCCGGAGGCGCCGCACGCACCGGCCTGTAAGCCGGGTTCTGTCGAACGAGCGAGCTCGTCCGGACGGTCATTTCTCTAGGCGCGTGATCGCTCACGCGCTCCAGCAGCCTACCCGCGGCGTCTTGATCGGGACGGGCACATCCCTCGCCGCTTATTTGGCCTTGCTCCAACCGGGGTTTACCTGCCGCCATCCGTTGCCGGAGGCGTTGTGGGCTCTTACCCCACTCTTTTCACCCTTGCCTGTTCCCACGCTTTCGCGCGAGTCATCGGCGGTTTGGTCTCTGCGGCACTTTCCGTCACGCGATTGCTCGCGCGCCCAGGTGTTACCTGGCGGCCTGCCCATCGGAGCCCGGACTTTCCTCGAGCGGAACGCCAAAGCGCCCGCTCGCGACCGCCCGGCCGGTGCGTACAACACAAAGATAGCGGATACGACGGGGAATTAGTGGCTCCTCGCATTTCGCAACTCAGTTTCGCGCCAATTTCCGCTTTAGAATCACTCCCCTGCACCTCATCGCTCCGCAGCGGCACTCATACAACTTTTTCCACGCGGGTCGCATGCGTCCTTCGCGCTCGTATGAGTAGTCGTAGGTCAACTCTTCGCCGCGCTCTATGTCCCGCAGCGCCTCGACGAAGATCCTGTCGTCCTCTTCGACGGCTTCGCAATTGGGCTCGCAGGAGTGATTGACGAACCGGGCATCGTTCCCACCGACGGCGGCATCGATGCAGGTGCCGTCCTCGAGCCCGAACAGGAACGTGTGATGCACGGTCATTGCGTCGTCATCGTATCGGAGGTCCGCTTCTCCGGAGTCGATCCGCTCGCCCTTGTACTCGATGATGCGTGTGCCTTGCGGAATGTTCTTTCGCGCGAATGCGCCCTTGCCGGCAATCGGTGATTTCCGAACGACCAGCCACGGCGAATCGGGCTTGCCCCGCTTGCTGTAGGACCGGCGGGTTTTCGTAGCCGCGCCGCGGCGTCGAGCCGCCGGGCGGCGCTGTTTGGTTGCGGGCATGTAGTGTAGTAAGGCGGCGTCAGGCGCCGCGTAATGTGGATGGGCGGAGGGGCCGTTACCCCGCGGGCCGATCGCGAAGTCTTGCAATGCCCGCTCTGGCAGCCGTTACCTGCGGTTGCAGCGACTGATCGGCGTTCTCCCAGAGATCCACGAATTGCTGATAGGCGGCTTCCGCCTTTGCGCGCTCGCCCAGTTCCTCGTACATCCGCCCGCGCGCGAAATTGCTGCGCGCGTACATTGCCCATCGCGGATCGGGCACACCCTGCACCCCGATCAATTCCGCTGGCTTGATTCCCTCGTAAACCGCGATCGAGCCGCGCAGATCGCCGAGCTCGGCGAGCACTTCGGCCTTGAGAAAGGCATCGAACAAGCCGTTCATCGGGCCCTTGCCCGCGCTGTCGAACGTCGCGGCTGCCTGGCGTGCGGCAACCGTATCGCCTCGTTCGATGGCGACGAGGGCGGCCACTACGGGAGGGATTGACGTGACGGGTGTCGGCGACCACCCGAGAAGGGCGTTCATGTACATGGTATCACGCGACACGACGAACGCGGCGAACATGAGGGTGGAATTTGCCTGCAAGGCCTGCGACGGCACTCCCTGGCGCTTCGGATCGAAGTTGCGCGCCACATTGTCCAGAGGAGCACGAAGGTTCGCATAGTCGAGGCCGAGCGCCGCCTTGTTCAGTGCGACCCATGGATCGAGAAAGACAGAGGTGGGCGTGCTGGATCCGCCCATGAACATTCCCGGGAGCTGGGGATCGAGCTCCATCGCCATGTCGCGAATCGTGTCGAGCAGACTCGGCTTCCCACCGTAAGCCGCAACCGCTCCCGATGCGAAGAGGGTCGTCAGGCGTGTCGCGCCTCCGTACTTCCGCAGCGAATCTGTACCGTGCCCGCGGATCGCGTTCTGAAGGGTCGATATGGCATCGTTCGTCTGGCCGGCGTACAACTCGAACAAGGCAATTCGATAGGGAAACTCGGGAGCGTGCACCTGGCGTCGTCCGAGCGCCGAACGCAAGGCACCGGCCGCCGCCGAAAAGTCGCTGGCCACCGCGTATGCATTTGCCAACGCCTCGTTCGATTCCGCAGCATCCGGATCGTGGATCACCCAATGCCGGGCGGTGGACAGAGCGCGTTCGCGAGCCTGACGACGAGTCGAGTCGATTCCCGGTTCCCCGAGCCGCTGCCGCAGCTCAGGGGTGAGAGCAATCAGCGAATCGTCGCGCAGAATGAAGGGCACCGCAGAATTTCCCGGGATCGTATACATCGCCAGCAGATGGGGATAGGCGAGATGCAGTGTCGAGTCGAGTGCGAGCGTGCGTTGGAAAGCCCGCATCGCCTGATTTCTGGTCGCCACAAATTCACTGGTGCTACCGGCCGGCATGTGGAAGTACGCATCTCCCAGTCCATACCAAACTTCGGCATCCAGCGAGTCGCGGCGCACCAGCGCCGTGTACCTCGTCCGCGCATCGGCCAGGTGCCGCGAGGCCGTTTCATTCTCGCCGACCACGCTTGCCTGAATACCTTCGGAGAGCGCCAGGTGTGCGTCGACGATCATCCTCTCGCGCTCGGGGAGCCGCGCAGCGTATCGCGCAGCCAGCCGCGAGAAATGAACACCTGACGTATCGCCGAGCTGATTCTGCCAGCCGCGCAATACGGCACGCTTGTGGTAGGCGAGCGCAAACGTGCTGTCGGCGGCTATGGCGCGGCCCAGCGCCGTGTCGGCATTGACCAGGTCGAACGAATTGAGCGAACGCACCCCAGATAGATAGGCAAGATAGGCCTCGAGCGAGGTCGATGTCTTTTGAGCGTGGTCGACGACCATCGCCGGCGCGTTCACCAGGTCGAGCAGCTCGCGAGAGAGCTGATCGAAGATTCCGCGCGGATCGGCATCGAGCGGAGCCGTCACCTTCGCATCATCGACCTGACTTCCCGACGCCACATCGTAGACCCGAGCCGTTACGGTGAGCGAGTCACGGATCTCGCGCGAAATGTTGCCGAGCACCGCGGTCCATACGCCGGCCCGCCTCGCCAGGCGGCGCGCATCCTCGAGCCCGATACGACGTTCGTCGCCGAGTTCTGCCTCATCCAGAAGGTCGAGCGTGCGTTCGTAGTCGACCACCGAAAGGTCGCGCCACTCGGAAAGGTTGAGCGTGAGCATGCTGACGCTCCCCTCGCGCAGCCATGCAAGCTCGGGATCCCCGGTCTGGTTGTCGAACGGCACGACGAGAAATGATTTGCGCGGATCGACGCCGGCCGGCACGCCATCGCCACCCGTCAGGCCGAGCACGAGCGCGATGGCGGCGATGACGGCCAGCGCCGCGCCGCCGGCGAGCAGGCGGTTCTTCCGGCGCTTGCCGGCGCGCATGCTCCTGGCGCTTCCGGGAATCTCGCCTGACGTATCACCTAACGCCGCAGCCATTGCTCCCGCATCGTGCCAGCGCGCCGACGGATCCTTGGCCAGCGCCCGCTCGATCGCTTCATCCAGCGCCGCCGGCAGTTCCTGCACCTGTTCGCCCAGCGGCGGTGGCACACTGGTGATCTGCTGCGCGATTATCGACACCGCGCTGTCACCGGAAAACGCCGGCGCCCCGGACACCATCTCGTAACCGATCAGACCTAACGAATAGATGTCGCTCCGCCCGTCGAGGTTGCGCTCGCCCGCCGCCTGTTCGGGACTCATGTACCGCGGCGAGCCGACGATGAATCCGGTGCCGGTCATCCTCTCATCGCCCGATGTCAGCGCCTGAGCCACCCCAAAGTCGGTGATCATCGCCCGGCCGCTCTCGGCATCGAGCAGAATGTTCTCCGGCTTGATGTCCCGGTGGATTATCCCGTGCCCGTGCGCATAGAAGAGAGCTTCCGCCAGCTGCCGCAGAATCCGCGTCGCCCCCGCCGGCTCGATCCGCCCCTCACGCTCCATCAGATCGCGAAGACTCTCGCCCGGCACGAACTCCATCACGAAGTAGAGCAGACCGTTCGCCTCTCCGGCGGCGTAAACGGAGACGATGTGCGGATGCCGCAGCCGCGCCACGGTACGAGCCTCCTGAAGGAAGCGCGCCCGGAACGACTTGGCGGTGCTCAGCTCGGGGGAGATCACCTTGATGGCGACCGCGCGGTCCAGCGTCAGGTCGCGCCCCAGAAAGACGCTCCCCATGCCACCCGCGCCTAGCGCGCGCTCGACCTCGTACTGCGTGCCGAGCGCTACGCGCACCTGCTCGATTAGTCCGGAGGGGACGGGTTCGCTCATGCGATGCAAAATGACATTGGCCGCGATGATTAGCTATGGCGCGAAGCGCTGCTTCACACGCGCACACACTACCTACCCCTCAGCGATCGACGCGGTTTCGCGTCCTACTGTAAGGAGTTGGTGGCGGCTGAAACGCGAGCCGTGTAAAGAACAGGTCCGCGCGCATAGATGAACTGTCCGTCCTCGGTCCACGCCGCAGCACCAGGAAGAAGTGCGTCGGCGCGGCCGGTCACGCTGTCCACCGGAGCTATCGTTCCGCTTCTCAGGTGCAGCAGGTACCAGCTCGGATTCAGTCGGTCGCCCGAGGTGCCGCGCGCCGTTACGTAGAACGCGACCAGCGAATCCGCCGGGGCGGCGGCGAACGAGGTCACTGTGTACCGCAGCTGGCCTTGCTGCGGCACACCTTCGGGCTGCCTGCGTATGGAATCGATGTACGCGGTTGCTCGGGCACGCGCATCGCTCTCCCACCGGGGTGCCTCCAACGCCGCTGGAGGAATAGTGTCATGGGCCGCTTCGAGGTGCTCGAGTGAGTCGGCGTGAACATCGACTATCGCATGCACGCCCGTGCTCCCGGTTGACTGAAACACTAGGCGGTGATCGGCAACCCACCACGCCTCGCCAACCGAATCGGGCCATACAAGGTGCACTCGCTGCTCTCGAGGCTCGAGCAGCGCCAGGCCTGCGCTGATCCCCTGGGCCGGATCGGCAAAAACGATCGCGACCGTCTGACCGTCGGGCTCGGGAACCAGACGGATCACGTAGGCCGAATCGCTCAGCGAGTCGCGCCCGATGTAGCGCACCGACGCCAGTGAATCCTGCTCGATGAAGAACGACTTGGCGTTGCTCTCGAGCTGAACCTTCTCCGGTGCCGGCTCGCATGCGCTGATCAGCGTCAATAGTGTCGCCGTAAGAACGCCAAGTGATCGTCTCATGCCCGGACAGCTTGCAAGAGCTGGGCGAGACAGGCGGACTCAGCCGCAATTGCGCGCCTGCGACGCCGGGGCTGCACGGTTGCACGCCCTTGCTGACGGAGCTGTCGCCGCCCTGCCTGACGATCACCCGATTAGGTGACGCGCGACTGACTTGCGAATCCCATAGTACCGCCGACTCCGAGACGAGTGGTGTGTCCTCACATCTCGCTCCTCTCATCTGTCCTGTAACATCGCCCCACAGGAGATTCCATGTCGCTGCAGCCGTCTCGCCATGCGCTTACGCCGGTCGCCACACTCCTTACGCGCGATGAAAGGATGCGCGTCGACGCCGCCGGTGAGGGCTTGTTCTATACCATGCACAGCGATTCGGTCGATCAGCTCATGCACGATCTGCGGCAGCGCAGCATTGGCGCGGTACTCGTCTCGGTAAACCGATGCGACGACCGCGCGGTTGCCTCGCTGGCGCGCGTGGTGCGCGAGTTCCCCCGCGTTTCCACCGTTGCCATTCTGTCGCAGGTGGATGGCGCTACGCCGCGAGCGGTACTGTCGCTAGGTGGATCGGGCATCCGCACACTCATCGACGTCAGGCAGCCTGCCGGATGGCGGGAGCTCCGAACCGTCATCATGGCCGAGCGAACCTCCGAGATCGAACAGCTCGCCCTCGCACGGTTGGGAGAGGATCTGGCAGGCGCCACCGACGGATGCACGCGCTTCTTCGAGCTGCTCTTCGGCCGTCCGGTGCGCGTCGCCACCGTGCGCCGCCTCGCCGTCCATTTGGGCGTCGTGACCAGCACACTGATGAGCCGCTTCTTCCGCCTCAAGCTTCCCGCTCCCAAGAAGTACCTTGCCTACGCGCGGCTGGTCCACGCGGCGCGGCTGTTCGAAAACCCCGGCCTGTCGATAGCCAACGTCGCCAACCACCTGGAGTACTCCTCGCCGCAGAGCTTCGGCCGGCACGTGCAGACGCTCATCGGCTTGACGGCGACCGGCTTCCGGCACCGCTACGACGGCGAAGGCATGCTCGATCAGTTTCGCGCGAGACTCGTCATTCCGTACCTGACGACGCTTCGCTTGTTCGATCCGGTGGGCGGCAACACCAGCCCCGCCGTGCGCCGGGTGATGGCGGATGCAACATCGCGCGCAACTTCACGAGAGAACACGGCGCTGCGCGCCATCCGCGCCGGGGATACGGCGGATCTCAGAAGGGCGGTGGCCGAATCGGTGGAGCGTTAGCTCACTCGCCGAATTGGTGGAGGCTGCGCGCCTGACAATGCAGGGCGCGCGGCCGACTCCCGTTCGATTGGCCGCTCATGCACCACGTTGAAATGCGCTATGGCCTGACGCAGCCGCTCGGCCAACTCGGCGAGCTGCTGCGCGGTGTGCGTCACTTCGATCATCGCCGAGCTCTGTTCGGCGCCGGCCCGCGAAGCACGGCTCGCCCGCTCTCCGACTTCTACGGAAACCGCGTCGCTCTGCTCCAGCGCCTGCGAGAGATCCGACATCGCCGACGCCTGCTCGCGCGATACCGCAGCTGCTCCGGCGACTCCGGAGGCCACATGATCGATGCTCATCAGCATCGAATCGAGCGCGGTCTTTGCCTGCGCCGCCACATCGCCCACATCGCGAACTTCCCGCTCGCCGGCCGTCATGGTCTGAACCACTGTCGCGATGGTGTCTCGAACCGTCGCGACCATCCCCGCAGTCTCCTTGGCCGCCCGCGCGCTCTGCTCGGCCAGCTTTCTCACTTCCTCGGCCACCACGGCAAAGCCCCGTCCGTGCTCGCCGGCGCGGCTGGCTTCGATTGCCGCGTTCAGCGCCAGCAGGTTGGTTTGCCGCGCAATGTTGGAGACGGTCTCGACGAATTCACCAATCGTCTCCGAGTTCGTGCTCAGTGTTTCCACTGCCCGGGAAGCATGCTCCACCCGCTGCCCGACCGTCACGAGTGAGTCAGCGGCTCTGCCGATTGCGTCGCGGCTCGCTCCCGCCACCGTCACCAGTGCCTTCGCTTCCGTCTCGATACGCTCCGCACGCGTCAGCAAGTCGCCGGCGAGCGTACTCGCGTGCGAGGACCGCTTTACCGTCGTGGTTGTGAGCGCACGTTGCGACTGCGACTGCGTGGTGAGGTCCTGGGTCGCGCTCGCCAGAGCAGTCCCACTGGCCTGAAGCTGCCCAACCGACGACGCAAGCTCCTCGGTGAGCCTCGCCACGGTCGCCGACTCGGTCTGGACGCCTCCGATCAGGGTGCCTACCTGACGAATCATCTGGTTGAAGCTGCGCTCCAGAAAGCCCAACTCATCGTTGTGTCGCGCGGCCGCGCGCACGGTGAGATCACCGTGCTCGGCCGTCGCCATACAGCCACGAGTGGACCGGATCCGGCCAACCAGGCGAGAGGCGATTGGCACAACGAGCCAAGTGGTCAGGAACAGGATCAGGGCGTCCACGAACAGCTCGGGGTGTACCACGCCGTCCTTCCAGACGAAGGCATGCGCCAGGCGCGAACCGACATAGCAGCCCACCGACAGGAACGATGTGAATCGTCCCAGCCCGCGTCCCTGGTCGAACGAGTAGGGGATGATCGCCAGGTAGTAGAGCATTCCCAGCGCGCCGTGGTCGAGCACGAGAATGGCGACGCTGATGAGCATCACATCGAACGTGGCGAACACGTAGGGGGACCACCATCCAGGCTCCGCCTTCTTCGTCCAGTAGTGCGTCAGCGCTTCATTGACGCCGAGGGAGGTCACAACGATCACCACGTTTATGACCCACCAGTGCTGGACCACTCCCGCGACACTGGCTGCAAAAAGAAGAAGGCCAATGAGCGGAATGGCCCATCTGCGGCGACGCGACCCCAACCGGATGGTTACGAGGTCCTTTTCTCGCTGTTCCTGTTCGGGGGCCAGGCGCGCGGATGCGGCGGCCACGGGGAGGTCGGGAACGCGGAGCGGCGGATCGAGACGGAGCGAGTTGCTGCGCTGGGGCATGTCCACGCGCGATACGAGAGTGCTGAAGATTTTCACGCTCTCCCGGCATCGGGACACGTGCTGCTGTCCGGGGGACGCATTCGGGCAGCGAGCGGTCACGTGGTGCAGCGGGTTCTGGTTGAGCGGTTGCGCCCTGGTGGCGTACTTTGGGTTGGCGTCGCTGCGGCGAGAGCCGAGTGCACCGCGGAGGAATCGTCCTCCTGATTCAGTGCCATACGCTTTTTCAGCCAGCGACTAGCGCCGCATGGCGCTCAGTCGCACACCTCCCCTATTTCCCAGTTCCTGTTTCCTATACACAACCAGGGAGTTCCGTGTGATTGCATTTCGGGTGTTTTCTGCTTCCGCCATGCTCCTCGCCATGGCCTGTGCGCCGGCAAATCAGGGCAGCAGCGAATCGGGCAATAGCCAGGCGCCGCGGCTCGTGTCCGGCAACGATTCGGCTCAGGCCCGGCTGGACAGCTCGCCGCGGCATGGTGAGTGGGCTATGATCCCTAACGGCGATGTGGACAGCGTTCGCGCCTGGGTGGTCTATCCCGAGCGGAGCAGCGAAGCGCCGGTCGTGATCGTGGTGCACGAGATCTATGGCCTGACCCCGTGGATCCGGTCGGTCGCCGATCAGCTGGCGGCCGATGGTTTCATCGCGATAGCCCCCGATTACCTGACAGGCAAAGGCATACCCGACTCACCCGAAGGCCCGCCGCGTGATGCCGCGGTCGCCGCCGTGCGTGCGCTGCCGCAGCACGAGGTACAGCGCCGGACGGACGCCGCCGCCCGTTATGGCATGGCTCTGCCGGCCGCCGCCGACAGCTACGGTATAGTCGGATTCTGCTGGGGTGGCTCGGTCTCGTTCCACCACGCCGTCCACGCGCCCAATCTCGGGGCCGCCGTAGTGTACTACGGCAGCTCGCCGCAGACGTCGAGCCTGGCCTCGGTGCGGGCGCCCGTACTCGGCCTTTACGGCGGTGATGATGCGCGGGTAAACGCGACTATCGCACCCGCCGACAGCGCCATGACCGCGCTGGGCAAGACCTACGAGCAGGAGATCTACGAGGGCGCCGGCCACGGCTTTCTTCGCCAGCAGGATGGCCAGGAAGGCGCCAATCTCGCCGCGGCGCAGTAGGCGTGGCCGGCGACGCTCGCCTGGTTCCGGCGCCACCTGCAGTGAGCAATAACGCGATCACCACCCCTCACGCTCGCGAAGCGTCGTTATGTGCGCGACGTGGTGGTCGCCGTGCCATCCGTACTGAATGATGAGTAGGCCAAGCGTCAGTGAGCCGATCTCCGGATGACGGAGCGGGCGGGCGAACGCTCCGTCATCGCAGGCGCGAAGCAACGCCACCCATCGCCGGTGAAGGTTCGCCAACAGCAGAAGCGAAGTCTCGATAGGTGTCGACGCCGTGTCGGGGAGCGCCGCCCATAGCTGTTCGTCGTAGGGACGTATGACCGGATCGTTTTCGGTGAGCGCCAGTTTGGTGCGTACGTAGGCGTTCAGGTGACTGTCGGGCACGTGATGAACCACCTGGCGCACCGTCCAGCCCCCGGTACGATAGGGCGTATCGAGCTGTTCCGGGCTGAGACGCTCGACCGCGGCGCGCAGCGCGCCCGGCGCGGTTTCGATGCGCTCGATCGCTGCGCCGACGGCCTCGGCGGTGGCGCGCTCCGGATAGGTGAACCGTCCAATCGGGTAGCGAGGGTCGGTGGTCATCGTTTGCACATGGTTGCGGTGGACCGATGCATGCCGTGCAGGGACGAGGGCCCCTGCCACCCCGCACAGAGTCGCGTTACCATACAAGTACGTTCCGCTTCTCGCTCACCACCGTCGTCATGGCCACCATTCTCTCGGTCTCGCCCTTCATCGCCGCGCTCATACTGGGTCTGGCGCTCGGCACCGCTGCAATGATGCGCGGTATCGATCGGCACCTGGCTCGCCGGGGGCGGGTTCGGCCAATCAACACGACAACTGTCGCTGCGTTTCTAACGGTGGTCGGTGCCGTGGGCTATCCAATTGCACGGTACAGCAGCCGCGGCGCGGCCGCTACCTGGGCAATCTCCGTGGCCAGTGGTTTACTGGCCGCGATGGGGGTGTTCTGGTTGCTCGCAGGATACGTCGTTCCGGCGGCGGCGAAAGACGTGGAAGACGAGCGCTTCCGGTTGCAGGGACAGCTCGCTTGCGTCATCCGGAGTATCACGCCAGACGGCGATGGCATGATCGAGTTCGAGGATAACGGTGTGCGGGAAACGCTGGCCGCGCGTGGGCTGACCGACGAGGCGGTGGCCGAAGGAGCCGACGTGGTAATCGAGCGTGTCGAGAATGGCGTGGCGCACGTGGAGCTGTGGAGTCGCATAGCCGACGAGCTCCGCCTTCCCGCCTAACGTTTGACGGAGCGTCGCGCGCGCTCCGGAGGCTGGTCCATGCTGGAAGCGATCATCCTGGGCGGTGTTCTTTCCGTCTTTTTCATCCTTCGCGGAATCGCCGCCACGGTCTTCTTCTACTACATGCTCCCCGACACGGACAGGTGTCCGTGCTGCGACACGCCCACTCTCCGCGTCCGCTCTCCCGGCTGGAACCGCATGCTGCCCTGGTTTCGCACGAGCTGGTGCTACCACTGCGGCTGGGAGGGACTGCTCCGTCCGGTCGCCCGCGGAACCGACGCTGTCCATGATCGCGGCGCCGGCGCCGCCGGACCAAATGCGGGCGCGCGACTGTGATCGCCTGACGTCTTTAGCCGCTCGCTTCGCTCATTGCGAATATCCGTAGCCATTCGGGCCAGTTGCCACTCAGATCGAAAAAATCGTCGAAGTAGCGAAGACCGGACTCTTCCAGTGCCTCAACGAGAGCCACGAGCGTCTCATCGCCGAAAAGCGGTCCGACGACGATCAGATCACCCTCCACCCGGAACTCGTCAGGCGTGAGCCCGAAGCGCGTATCGAGCACCTGGCGCGTCAGGTCGGCACGTTCGAATGCCGAACGCCGGATCAGAACAACCGGACCTTCACGGGAAATCGATAACGGCATCAAGAAGCCTGGTGCGAGTCGGTCGGCGGTCCATTTTCCGGAGCGTGGGCAATTTGAACGGTAGCATGTCCCGCGCCCAACGCGCTTCGCCGATCTGCTCAGGGCATGGATCGAGAGCCCCCGACGTTGAGTTCGCGCACCATCCAGTTGCCGATCTCGTCGAGTAACTCCTCGCCGAGTGACACCACCGGGAGCGAACCGTATTCCGAGACCGCTCCTGTTTCGCTCGGGAGAAAAAGGTGGTTGAGCGAAGGGTATATGCGCAACGTCACCTGCTTGTTCCCGGCCCGCTCGAATGCCGCCGCGAGCTTCCGCGCATGATGAGCCATTACCTGGCGATCGTTCTCGCCTTGCAGAATCAGCGCGGGCTGGCGCACGTCGGTGATTACCGACAGCGGGTCATACGCGATGAACTCCCTCAGCCACGCTGCACCCGAGAGTCCCGGAACCGACTCCCCCGCCGCCAGCTTGCGCAGCAGGTCTCGCTGCTGTTCGCGCGCCTCGCTGCGCTGCTCGCTACTCATCGCGGTGTCCCGCGCCAGAAGGTCCTCCATCTGCTCTCGCAACACGCTATCGCCGCGCGTTGCGGTGCCCGCCATCAGAACCAGTGCGGCAACGCCGCTGTCGGTCGCCGCGATCATCGGCGCAATGAGGGCTCCCTCGCTGTGCCCGATAAGCGCGATACGCGTACCATCTATCTCGGGGCGAGCGCGAAGGAATCGCAGCTGGGCCCGCGCATCTTCGGCGAACGAAGTAGAGGTCGCGCCCTGAAGCGACTCTCTACCGCTCGAGCCACCCACACCGCGGTCGTCCACCCGCAGCACGGCGATACCGCGCGCAGCAAGTGTCTCCGCGATCTGGCGGAAGGGTGCGTAGTCGCCGAGTCCTGGAATGGGGAGCGCTTCATCGCGCGTCTGCTGACCCGAGCCGGTAATCGTGATGGCCGCGGGATAGGGCACATTCCCGCCTTTCGGAACGAGCAGCGTGCCGGCGAGCGTGTGACCGCCTGCGTTGACCGTCACCTCCTCGGCTGTATACGGAGCATCTGGCGGCACGGAGTAGTCAGGCGGTGGCGGCGCCGCCGCCGTGCCGCCCGCGGCGGCGAGCGCCGGGGCATAGGCCGCGTCGCGCGTGTCGTTGACGATCAACTGAGCTGCGGGGACCGCCATCGCCGCGAACCGTCCACTCGCGTCGGTCCACGCCGTTATAGGGGCGGGACCGAGCGCCACCGCATAACGATGATAGATACGCGCCGCTCCCGTTCCTGCCGCGGCCGGAGTGACCGTGTCCGCGCCCTGGTAGGTGAGCGTGGCCGTAAGCGATGGGAAAACGGGAATCTTCTGCTCGCCGCCCTTGTCTGGATCATACCTGGCGACAAGGAACACCATCGGCCAGAACAGATTGTTGCCCATGTACGCCGCTCCGTCCGACGCTGGAACCGGTTGTGTTTTCCCACCCCGCGTCAACGCACTTTGAGCGCCGAGCATTGTCAACGTGTCGTTCATCGGTCCGATGCTCGTCGTCCCAACTGCCGTCACGAGGGACGGGACCGCCGAGCTGTCGAGCGTCATCTCGACGGTGTAGTCGGCGGTCACACCGCCAAGTGCGATCCGGGTCGTGCCTCGCGCGAACAGCGATCCATCCCGGTTACAGCGGACCTCGTACTGCTCCTCGCCAACCGTCTCGCCGCCGACCGACACGGTGAGCGTTCCTTTCCCGCACCGCTCGACCGCGGGGGGTGCCGAGTGCCCGGTCACGGGAGCTTGAGCCGCCGATCGTGACGACACGGATCCGGCCAGGGCGAACGCCGCGATCGCGACGTGCATTCGATGAGTCGACATGATTGCATGGTTGGCTGTGCAAGCAACGCTCATGACCCGACGAGCGGGTGTCAAGCCGCAGGAAATCGCTCGAGCAAGACCTCAGACTCTGATTCTCGGCTCCCGTATCAGCGGGACTATGAGCCTGCACGCAACCCACGCCTCGAGATGCCGTTAGTTTGAAGGCATGTCCCGTGATTATCCTGGCGAGGTGGCGAAAATGCAGGGGTCTTCCGATAGCACGATGGAAGACTCGTTCGACGTGTTGGTCATTGGCGCCGGCCACGCCGGCACCGAAGCCGCCGTCGCTGCCGCCAGGCTGGGTTGTCGCGTCGCGCTTGTAACCAGCTCGCTCGAGACCATCGGCCAGATGTCATGCAACCCGGCGATCGGCGGGGTGGCCAAGGGGACCGTTGCACGCGAAGTAGATGCGCTCGGCGGGATCATGGGCCGCGCTACCGACCTCGCGTGCATCCAGTTCCGCATGTTGAACCGCGGTAAGGGTCCGGCTGTATGGGCGCCGCGCGCACAGTGTGATCGAGGACTGTATCGGAGGGCCGTCAGGTCCCTTCTCGAGCGACACGCCAGTCTTCAGACGATCCAGGGAACTGTTGCGCGGCTGCTCATCGACGAGGGCAGTGCGCGGGTAACCGGTGTCGAAACGCTCGAAGGGCGGCGGTTCGCCGCTCGAGCCGTGGTCATCACAACCGGCACCTTTCTGCGCGGGCGCATCCACATCGGCACCGAGACCCGCATTGCCGGCGGCCGCTCCGGCGACGCTCCCGCAACGCACCTGGCCGAGCAGCTCGAAGGACTCGGCCTGACTGTGGACCGGTTCAAGACCGGCACGCCGCCGCGTGTCGACGGACGCACCGTCGACACGTCGCGACTCGAGCGGCAGGAGAGCGAGCTGGGCGACTTCGACTTTGCGTGGTCGCACTTCTGGCGCGCCGGCGCTCCTTCGCCTGACGAGAATGGCGCGTCTCTTCCGGTGAGGCCGCCACCGCTGGAGCAGTTGCCCTGCTTCATTACGTTCGCCGGCCGCGAGCTCAAACAGATCATAGCCGACAACATTGGCCGCTCGGCGATGTACGGCGGTGCAATCGCGTCCCGGGGACCGCGGTATTGTCCCTCCATCGAAGACAAGATCGTCAGGTTTCCTGATGTCGAGCGGCATCAACTCTTTCTCGAGCCCGAGGGGCACGATACCACCGAGCTGTACGTCAATGGGCTGTCGACTTCACTCCCCGTTTCGGTTCAGCTCGAATTCCTCCGCGCTGTGCCCGGGCTCGAGAAGGTGCGCATGACACGGGCGGGATACGCGATCGAGTACGATTACTATCCTCCCACCCAGCTGGATGCCACGCTTCAGGTAAAAGCACTGCGCGGACTGTACTTCGCCGGACAGATCAATGGTACGACCGGCTACGAGGAGGCCGCGGGGCAGGGTATAGTGGCGGGCTATAACGCCGGCCTGGCCGTGCAGGAGCGCGATCCGTTGATGCTCGGCCGGGAGACATCGTACATCGGCGTGCTGGTGGATGACCTGGTGACCCGCGGAGTGGACGAGCCCTACCGGCTGTTCACATCCCGGTCGGAGTTCCGCCTAACGGTGAGGCAGGACAACGCGCTGCGCCGGCTGGCACCGCTGGCCGACGCTCTTGGCGCGCTGACTGGTGCCGAGTCGCACCGCATCGAGAAGAGGATCGCCGACGAGGACAGGGCGCTTGCACTCGCTGCCACGACGAGCATTTCGCCAGCGCAAGCCGATCCGATCCTTGCCCGGACCGGGGGAACTGCGGGTGCACCGCTCACGCACGCGGTAAAGGTCATCGATGTTGCGCGCCGGCAGGGGGTTTCGCTCGCCGAGCTGTTGGCGGCGGCGGGTGTTGCCGAAAAGCTCGAGTCGGGGGCGCTCGTGACGGCAGACCTCGAGCTCAAGTACGCTGGCTACTTCGAGCGCGAGCGATTGCAGGCCGATCGCATGCGCCGGATGGGGGAGTTCACCCTGCAAAGCGACTTGCCGTACGAGGAAATGCGCTCGCTGGCCATCGAGTCGCGACAGAAGCTTTCGCGCATTCGCCCCGCCACGCTGGCGCAAGCGTCGCGCATCCCGGGGGTGAATCCCAGCGATCTGCAGAATCTGGTGATTGAGATCGAGAAGCGGCGGCGAATAGCGGAGCGAGCCGGAGAAGGAGACTCACCGCTGCTGCAGGCAGAGCAACAGGCAGCGAGCGAATAGCGCGCGTGGCCGGCGCAGTCCGCCAGCGCTCGGGCCCTCAGGCGCAGGGCGCATTCAGCCTCCGCAATCGGCGCCACTCAATTTCGGGTCTTCCGGGAAGAGAGTGCGTACCTTTTGATCTGCAGATTCACGACAGGCATCGTTTCGACACAAAGTCCCGCATTTTTAACGCAGAGGACGCGGAGGTTTCGCGGAGGTCTTGGAGAATAAGGCGCAGCGACTAGCTCCTTCACCGACGCTAACCTGCTCCGCCTCGAGGTTCTCTACGCCCTCCGCGTTGACAACGCGGCGTCGAGAACGGCAGCAATGCCTGACAACCCACTTGAATGCCTGAAGACCCTCGATCTCCATGAATCTGCGCTCTCAAATGGCGAACTCGGGCGCCATCCCGCTGAGCTGCCATTTGGCATGGCACGAGGATTCCATTCAAACGCCGCATGACCCATTCGCCGGCGCGACTGCTCGTGACCGCGGCGCCACTGCTTAGCAGGGGTATCGGCGTGCGCCGGGGACGATCATCGAGCCGGTGTTGACACCGATACCGTGGCTCGGTCCCAGGGAGCGGCCGCAGATTGCGGTGTATCCCCGGCTGGTGTGCAAGTCGAGCAGGGGGTCGGCGTCTTACAGGTGGGGCGACGGTTGAGCAGCTCAGGGAGCGCTGCCGCATTGTAGAGGATACCGTGGACCTGGTGCTCCTGACCCCGTGTACGATTGGAACAGCTTGAAATCCTAACGACAGTGCGCCGACTGCGTGCTGAAACATCACGAGAGGAACGTATGCGTACGCAATACTGGAAGTTGGCCGCGGCGTTGTTCGTGGCGGTACCACTCGCCGCTCAGATCCCGGATTCCGCACCACGTCTGGTTGCGGTGCCGAGTGTAGTGACATCGGCCCAGGGAGAAGGTCGGATCACGCCGGATCGTGCGACGATTGCCATCGGAGTCGAGACCCGCGCCTCGACCGCACGCGCGGCGGGAGCGGACAACGCCCGGAAGCAGCAGGCTGTGATCGACACTCTCAAGGGACTCGGTATTCCGGCGGCGCGCATTCGCTCCTCGGAGTACACGCTGTATCCGGAGCGGGTATACGACGGAGAGGGGCGAAACCCGCGCATAACGGGATACGTTGCGCGCAACACGGTAAGGGTGGAGGTGTGGGACATCGCGCGCGTCGGGCCGGCGATCGATGCGGCGCTGGCACGCGGTGCCAACAACATCAACTCGCTGCAGTTCGAATCGTCCAAGGCCGATTCCGTGCGTCGTGAGGCGCTCCAGGAGGCGGTGCGCCTCGCGCGCGCCGACGCCGAAGCAATGGCGAGGGCGGCCGGGCGGTGCATCGCCGACGTGATCGAGCTCTCGACGAGCGAGATGGTGCGTCCCATGGTGATGGAACTGCAAATGGCGCGTGGCCAGGCGGCCGATGCGAGCACGCCGATCGAGCCGGGTGAACAGACGGTAACGGTTACTGTGATGACCCGGTGGCAGCTGAATTCGATTGGAACCGCCTGTCCGTGAGAAGCCCCAAGGGGGCTATTGGGCGCAAGATCAGTCGGGAGTCCGCCAATATGGCAGAAATTACGCCATTTTGGCGGTATTCCTTGCGCTGCTGCAGCACGAGACTACCTGGAAAGGCTTGCTGAGGTGAGCCGGATCAACCGGATGAGACGGACGCTCCCGTTGACGTTTCACGTATTACATTGACGTCGTGGGCCGCATCATTGCAATTGCCAACCAGAAGGGCGGAGTCGGTAAGACAACCACCGCCGTGAACCTCGCCGCGAGCCTTGCGGTCGCGGAGCAACGGACGTTGCTCATCGACGGCGATCCCCAGGGGAATGCGACTAGCGGCATGGGCATCACCCGCGAGCGCATCAGCCGGTCCGTGTACGACGCGATAATCGGCGAGTGCACTCTGGCCGATTCGATCCTGCGAGAGGTCCAGTTCCACCATCTCGACGTCGCACCTACGACCACCGACCTTGCAGGAGCTGAAATCGAGCTCGTCGATCGGCCGCGGCGTGAGTTGGCCATGCGAGAGGCTGTCGACCCACTGCGGGACTTCTACGATTACATCCTCATCGATTGCCCCCCGTCGCTTGGCCTCATCACCGTCAACATGCTGGCGGCGGCAGACGCGGTACTCATCCCGTTGCAGTGCGAGTACTACGCGCTCGAGGGATTGTCGCAGCTCCTGAGTACGATCCACCTGATTCAGCGCGGCGTAAACGGCAGCCTGGTCATCGATGGTGTGCTGCTCACCATGTATGATTCGCGCCTCAACCTCTCGCGGCAGGTCGCCGAGGATGCCCGCGAGTACTTTGGCTCAAAGGTCTTCGATACGCTCGTTCCGCGAAATGTGCGCTTGGCCGAATCCCCGAGTTTCGGCAAGCCGATCATTCTGTACGACGTCACATCAGTGGGGGCACAGTCGTATATGAGCGTCGCCCAAGAGCTACTGCAGCGCCACGCGCGCGAAAAGGAGCCTCCGGCAAAGCTTGCGGCCAACGGTTGAATGGGCGTTCGATCAGAAGAAAATAGGAAAACAGGAAGTAGGAAGTAGGAATTGGGAATCAGGGGAGGTGTGCGA
>CAZPCC010000440.1:0-5281 GCA_964584905.1 uncultured Gemmatimonadaceae bacterium
TCCAGAAGATGACGGAGATCGCCCTGCCGTAATGTTGCCTGGCAGGCAATACGCCTTTTCGGTATTCAATTCTCCGGGGTGCTTGTCGGCTCCGTTCATGGGGCGCCGGACGCCCGGATGGCGTGGCGCCTCTTCTCGCAACCCGCATCTCTCATCTCGTCGCGGCTCACCCCTTGCACTTCTACATGTGCCACTGTATCCTCCTTCCTGTAGAAGCACGAGGTAACACTACACCGAGTCCGCAAATGACCGACCGCCTCGACCTGCCGCAGGGGACCCTCGACCTTCTCATTCTGCGCACCCTGCAACTCGAGCCAATGCACGGGTGGGCGATCTCCGAGCGGCTGCATCAGGTGTCGCGCGCGACGCTCACCATCCCCCAGGGCTCGCTGTATCCGGCCCTGCATCGGCTCGAGCGCCGGGGGTGGATCAGCGCCGAGTGGGGAGAGTCGGAGAACAACCGCCGAGCCAAGTTCTACGAACTCACCCGAGCCGGCCGGAAGCAGCTCGCCGTGGAGACCGAGGAGTGGGAGAGGTTGACCACCGCCGTCGGGCTGGTCCTTCGCATGAGCTGACCGCGTCCCGGGAGAGACGATGCTGAGCCGAGTCCTGAGCGAGTTGCGCTACCGCTCGCGTGCGCTGTTCCGGCGTCCCGATGTGGAATCCGAGCTGGATGACGAGCTTCGTTTTCACATCGATCGACATGTCGAGAAGCTGGTCGACTCGGGGGTGTCATTCGCCGAAGCGTCGCGTCAGGCACGCATTGCGTTCGGTGGGGTGGATCGCATCAAGGAAGAGACCCGCGACTCGCGTGGAGTGGTCGCTGTCGAGACTACTCTGCAGGATCTGCGATATGCGCTCCGCGGACTTCGATCGCGTAAGGCGTTCACGGCCGGCGTGGTACTCACGCTGGGACTCGGCATCGGAGCCAACGCCACGATGTTCGGCGTCGTTGACCGACTGTTGTTCCGGGCCCCTCCGTGGCTGGCCGGCCAGGACGAGGTGCACCGCGTTTATCTTCACACGGTCGGCGTACGCGATGCGAGTATCGATCGCAACTTCCAGTTCGCGAGGTACCTCGATCTCGTTCGCGGGACGAGCTCGTTCAGCGACATCGCCGCCTTCCAGACGCGCGAGCTGCCGGTAGGCGAGGGCGATGCTCTTCGTGAGCTTCCGATCACGCTGGCGAGTGCGAGCTTCTTCGACTTCTTCGATGCCCGCCCCGCGCTGGGGCGATTCTTCACGGCGGATGAGGACAGCGTGCCGGCGGGCGCGCCGGTGGTGGTGCTCGGGTACGCGTTCTGGCAGACTCACTTCGGTGGGCGGCCTGACGTGATAGGCGAGCAGCTCCGTCTGGACCGGGGTCTGAGCACGATCATCGGGGTGGCGCCGGAGCATTTCGTGGGGATGAGCGATCAGGGAATGCCCGCGGCGTACATCCCGATCACCGCGTACGCCTTCGCGGTCCGCGGGCCGAACTATCCCGATAACTACAACTGGAGCTGGCTGGAGATGATCGTCAGGCGA
The DNA here is from genome assembly GCA_964584905.1 of uncultured Gemmatimonadaceae bacterium. Taxonomy (GTDB): domain Bacteria; phylum Gemmatimonadota; class Gemmatimonadetes; order Gemmatimonadales; family Gemmatimonadaceae; genus JALZIF01. The sequence continues at coordinate 1,528 of CAZPCC010000440.1, forward strand.
AAGCCAGGCGTGAACCTGGCCGCCGCCGGGAGCGACCTGACGCGGGCGTTCCAGGATAGCTGGCGGGCCGCCGCGGAGGTCAGTCCCGGTTGGGGCACCGTCGAATCGGCCCAGCCCCGCGGTGAGTTGGGCCCGGTTCAGCTGGCGCGGGGCCCGCAGGCGGACCGCGAATCGAAGGTGGCGACGTGGATCAGCGGCGTGGCGCTGATCGTGTTGCTGGTCGCCTGCGCCAACGTCGCGAATCTGCTCCTGTCGCGTGCCGTGAGCCGCCGTCGCGAGATCGCCATGCGTCTGGCACTTGGAGTGAGCCGCGGGCGGCTGCTGCGGCAGCTGCTGATCGAGAGCCTGTTGCTCGCTTCGTTAGGTGGTGCGGCCGGACTCGCCATTGCGCAGTGGGGCGGGGCCGGGCTGCGGCTGATGTTCCTGCCGGCCGGCTACCCGGCGAGCGTGCTCACCGACGGCCGGACGCTGCTTTTCGCCGGCATCGTGACGCTCGTCGCGGCGGTGTTCACCGGAATGGTGCCGGCGCTGCACGCCGGACGTACCGATCTGGCCGGCGCCCTCAAGGCGGGCGCTCGCAACGATACCTATCAGCGCTCCCGAATGGGAACGGCGCTGCTCGTCTTTCAGGCCGCGCTCTCTGTCGTGCTGCTCGCTGGCGCCGGGCTGTTCGTGCGCAGCCTGCACAACGTGCGGGAATTCCGGTTAGGCTACGACGTCGAGCCGGTGCTGTTCGCCTCGGCCAACCCGCGCGGAGTGCGGCTCGCCGAGGCGGAGCAGCGCGCCCTCAACGCGCGGTTACTCGAGGTGGCGCAGGCGATTCCGGGGGTCACTCACGCGACGCTTGCGGCGTCGGTCCCGTTCTGGACCAACGAGGGGCGTGGACTGTACATCGCTGGGATCGATACCGTGGGCAAGCTCGGGACGTTCATTCTGCAAGCAGGATCGCCTGACTATTTCGCTACGATGGGTACGCGAGTGCTGCGTGGACGAGCATTCGACGACAGCGACGGCGAGGGCTCGCCGCCCGTCGTAGTTGTGAGCGAGGGAATGGCAAAGGCGATATGGCCACGCAGCGAAGCCATCGGTCAATGCATCCGCATCAGTGCCGACACCATGCCGTGCACCACCGTGATCGGTGTTGCTGAAGAGATGCGCGTCCGCAGCCTGGCCGATGAGCGCGAATACACGTACTACCTGCCCGCGGCTCAGCACCGCGAACCGATCGACCCTCAGCTGTTTGTTCGCGTGAGTGGGGGCGTGGAGCGGCACGTGGAAACGCTGCGCCGACGGCTGCAGGCCGAGATGCCAGGCGCGGCCTATGTGAACGTGGTGCCGCTTGCCTCCCTCATCGATCCCAACCTGCGCGCCTGGCAATTCGGAGCAACCATGTTCGTGGCGTTCGGAGCGCTGGCGCTGATTCTGGCCGCCATCGGCCTGTACAGCATGATCGCGTATGGAGTGGCTCAACGTACGCGGGAACTCGGCGTGCGGCTGGCGCTCGGCGCCTCGGGGTGGAATATCGTCCGGTTGATAGTAGCGAACGGGCTGCGCCTGGTAGTAGCCGGAGTGTTGATCGGCGGGATGATAGCGTTAGGGGCGGCGCGGTGGATGGAATCGCTGATGTTCGAGGAATCGCCGCGTGACCCGCTGGTGTATGGCGGGGTGGCCGTGGTGCTGCTCGCCGTGGCAGCGGTGGCGAGCCTGGCGCCGGCAATGCGAGCGCTACGCCTGGATCCCAACGTAGCGCTTCGAGCGGATTGAAGATCTCTTTCGCGCGAGAGAGGTGAGGCAGATCAGCCGTTTCGCAGCGCAACGACCGGATCCACGCGTGCCGCCCGCTGTGCCGGGACCCAGCTTGCAAGGAATGCGGCGCCGGCCAGTACGAGCACCATCAGCCCGTACGTCCACGGATCGGTAGTGGTGACCTCGAACAGCATGCTGCGCAGCACGCGTGAGAACGCAAGGGCCGCGACGAGACCGAGTACCACTCCGGCGCCCGCCAGCAACACGCCTTCACGCACGACCAACGCAAGGACCCTGCTCTGTTCCGCACCGAGCGCCATGCGAATGCCTATCTCTCGCGTGCGCTGTGCGACGGCGAACGACAGCACGCCGTAGATGCCCATCACGGCAAGCGACAATGCCACCGCCGCGAACATCGCAAGCAGGACGGCGCTGAACCGCGCCTGGCCCGTCGCTGAGGCCATGCGTGCGCTCATCGGCTGAATGTCGTACAAGGGTATGCCCGGCGCGACATTGCGTATCGCATTCCGGACGCCAGGTGCCAGCGCCGAAGGATCTCCCGCTGCACGCACGAAGATCATCATCCTCGTAATTCGTGCCTGGCCGTATGAGATGTACGCGTCGGGGCGCGCGAGGGAATCGATGGTGCCGAATCGGACGTCGCCGACGATGCCTATGACTTCCGCTCCTGCGTCGAACCCCCCCTGGTAGACCGCTACTCGTTTGCCTATCGGGTCTTCGCCGGGGAAATACTTCCTCGCTGCTTCTTCGTTGATCAGCACCACCTTCGGGGTCGCGAGCCCGTCCTCTTCGCTAAACAGCCTGCCCCTGATCAGTGGTACGCGCATCGCACTGAACCAGCTCGGCGATACCCAATGCACACCGATCATTGCGTTGCCGGTCGCACTCGGCGGGCGGTCGGCAAAGGTCATGATGGTTCCGTTGCAGCCGCCGCTCAGAGGCGGACAATCGGCCAGCGCCACCGACTCGACGCCGGGCAGCGCACCAATTTCGAATTGAAGCCGTTCGTAAAAGCCCGGCATCGAATCGGGTGCAACGTCGCCGTCAGGCACAGTGAGGCGGAGCGTGAGCACGTTGCTCGCGTTGAACCCCGGATCCACACCCAGCAGATTGCCGAGGCTGCGAATCATCAAGCCGGAGCCTGCCAGGAGAACGAATGCGAGCGCCACCTCTGCTATGACGAGTGTGCGCCGGTTCACTCCCATTCGCCGGCCGAAGCCGGCGCCGGCGCTGCCGTCCCGGAGATCGCGCGAAAGGTCAGGGCGCGTAGCCTGGAGCGCGGGCACGAGTCCGAAGATTACACCGACGAGAACGGTGACCGCGAAGGTGAAGACGAGAGCGTTGCCATCCAGGCGTATGGTATCGAACCCCACCAGCCCGATTCCGCCCTCCAGACCCTGCGCGCGCAGCGTATCCTGCGGGTTGATGGCGCTGAGCATCCGCGTTCCGGCGACCGCCAGCGCAAGGCTTGCCACGCCGCCGAGCAGTGCAAGGACAACGCTTTCGGTAAGCAGCAGCCTTACGAGACGAGAGCGCCCGGCGCCGATCGCCAGCCGTACGGCGATCTCCTGCTTGCGGGCGGTCGCCCTCGCGAGAAGCAGGTTGGCGAGATTGACGCAGGCGATCAGCAATACGAGGCCGACCGCCCCGAACAGTACGAGCAACGAACGGCGAAGCGCGTCAGCTACGCGGATCGTGTCGAGCTGGCGTGCCTCGGCGGTCCATTCGCGGGGGGCTGCGCTGGTTGTGAGAGCTCCCTCGCCCATTGGGTAGGCATCATAGATGCGCGGACCGAGGAGCCGGGCTTCGGTTGCGGCCTGTTCCGGTTCCACGCCGTTGCGGAGCCGGCCGATCAATGAGAACTGGAGCGACCAGGGGCCGTCCAGAGCGTCTGCAGGGCGCGCGGTGAGATTGAGCAGTGCATCGGCCCTGCCCGAAAGACCGCGAAATCCCGGGGGCAGAACACCGGCGATTTCCCAGGGACTGT
>CAZPCC010000441.1:0-1503 GCA_964584905.1 uncultured Gemmatimonadaceae bacterium
CGATTCCTCTTCGATCGGAAGGCATAGGAGGTAGCGTGGGCGGAGTTTCGAAGCGATGTGGAATACGAAACCGGGAGCGGGAGCGTGAGCGTTTGCGGGGGCGTGTGCGGGAATATGCAGCGGCTTGTGCGTCCCGATCCCGCCCGCGAACACGCTCCCGCTCCCGCTCCCGGATATGTGATTTCACATGAGTGATTTCCTGCGCATCACGGAGATCTTCCATTCCGTTCAGGGCGAGAGCACCTGGGCGGGTCTGCCGTGCACGTTCGTGCGACTGACCGGCTGCCCGCTCCGCTGCACGTGGTGCGACACGGAGTACGCGTTCCACGGCGGCGAGAAGATGTCGCTCGATGCGATCGTCGCGCGCGTGGAGGAGATCGGCACACGCGTCGTCGAGATAACCGGCGGCGAGCCGCTCGTTCATCGCAACGCGTTCGTCCTCACCGAAAGGCTGCTCGACCTCGGTTACACGGTCCTCGTCGAGACGTCGGGCGCGATCGACATCGCACCGCTCGATGCGCGCGCGCACAGGATCATGGACCTCAAGTGCCCCGACTCCGGCGAGTCCGCACGCAATCTCTGGTCGAACCTCGCCCACCTCACGTCGCACGACGAGATCAAGTTCGTCATCGCGAGCCGCGCCGATTACGAGTGGGCCCGCGAGGTGATCCGCGAGAGAGGCCTCGATGAGAAGGTACTCGCCGGCCGCCTCCGCGCACTGCTGATGTCGCCGGTATGGGAGAAGATGGATTTCCGCGAGCTGGCCGACTGGATCCTCGAGGACCGCCTGCCTGTGCGCTATCAGATCCAGCTGCACAAGATCATCTGGGGGGCGAACGTCCCGGGTGTCTAGGCGATCGGTCCAGCCCGACGCTCATCTGCGTGACCGGATCCGTATCTGCAGCATCGCCATGCCCCACCATCCCAATATCTCCCGAGAAACAGCAGGTCAACACGCGGCGCAACGGCCAGGTGTGACAAGGCAGCGGTTGCGGGGGGAGGTGTGCGTTACCGTTCACGGGTCGCGGAAGGAGGCGGAGGCGGATTTACGGTCAGGGATTGGGGGTTGCCAGCCGATTCGGCTCGAGCGCGGACGAGGGCGCTTCTGCCGACCGCCGGTGAAGGTGGGGGTGAACGTTAACGCCCACCTTTACCCTGCCGGACCACGGGCGAAAGGCAGACTTCGGCTGACAACAGCACAGCAGGTCGGCGAGTCATCACAGGAAGCAGAATCCCCCCCGATCCCTGGCCCTGAATCCGCCGCCGCCTCCTTCCGCGACCCCTGGCCCGAAACCCTCACATCCCCCCGTAACCAGAGCAGCCGGGCCGCCGGCTCTACGCACCACTTTCTCCACGAAAACCCCGGCACGACCGCGAGGCCAATCCGCTCAGGTCGCCCCGATCCCCTGCGTGCAATGCTCAGGGAACCGCAGCAGATCGAACGTCTGGCCTGACTGCTGTACGTCCACCCGCTCGACGCGGCGCGCCTCCTCGACCAGCTCC
>CAZPCC010000442.1:0-3461 GCA_964584905.1 uncultured Gemmatimonadaceae bacterium
ATGGATCGGGAACGGCTGGAATCTGTCCACCCCGCCGCAGCGCCGCCAGTCCTCGACCAGGTCCGGGTACGCAGATCCTAACTACTCCTGTCCCGCACAAATCGCCTCGGCGTCGACCCGCATCCAGCATCGCGCGACCCCCGACCCTCGCCCCGCTACTTTCCTGCCGTGCATCGCATCCCCGTGCCACAGGTCCCGTGGCAGGTAACCGGCAATCACTGGATTGCGCTCCCCTGCATTCACCCGGCGGATGGATCACTACACGCCATCGGCGCTGTTTCGCGCATCGCGCGCGCCGCGATCGAGGTGGCGGGCTCCGAAGGGTTCCTGGCCGGCGATGGGCCACCGCTCATCCGCCCGGTGGTTCGCGTCAACGGCGAAGTGCGTGATTTCGGCCGGCAGGGGCTGGTCTGGGAGCGCGCACACGATTGGCTGCCGACGTTCACCTGTCAGCTCGACGGGATCATCGTGCGAGGGACGATATTCGCCCCTTACGGACGCGATGGCGACATCGCCGGCGCCATTTACGCGCTCGCGGTAGAGAATCGAGGATCTGACACGGTGCGGGTGTCCCTTTCGGCGGAAGGGGTGCTCGGGCACCGGCAGGTGAGGGTGCGCACTCCCAGGGCGGCCGTGGACGCACACCGGGTATCGCGCGATGGCGACGTCGTGCTTCTCGAAGGCACTGCGCTACCCGGCTTTCTGGCGCTGGCCCTCGCCGCGGACGGGGACGCGCGCATCGAGATCGGAGGCGCGTCAGGGAACGGCTTCTCCATCACGCGCGACCTCGAGTTGGAACCGGGCGGTCGGGCGACCGCCGCGTTCTACATAGCCGCCGGTCCGGAGCGCGACGGTGCGCGCGCCACCGCCAGCGCCATGCGCCGCCGCGGATGGAGCGAGCTGCTGACGCTGACTCGTGAGGCGCTCCAGTCGCTGGAGCAAACGGTGGGACACGAGGGGCTCGACCGCCTGATCAATCGCAACCTGCTGTTCGCCTACTTCTTCGGCGTCGCCCGAGCGCTCGATGATGCGCACTTCTATCTGATGCGCACGCGCGCGCCCTGGCACGCACGTGGCGTGACGGCGCGTGACTGGGAAGTGCTCGCCTGGACCCTCCCAGCCGTGCTGCTCGCCGACCCGCCATTGGCCCGCGAGCTTCTGCTTCGCGCCTGCGAGCTCCATGGCTACGCACCCGGCGCCGGCGTGAACTACTTCGACGGCACGCTGTTCGAGGCCGGGTTCTCCCTCGAAGGCGCCTGCTCCTACGCCGTGGCAATCGATCGTTATGTCCGGGAGACCGAGGACGATCACATTGTCGAGGAGCCGGCCGTCGCCGACACGCTGTACAACTGCCACGACGATCTGGTCGCCAGGCGCGATGAGCACATTCCACTCTACTCCACCGAAGTAATGCTCGACGGGCAGCCGGCGCCGCACCCGTTCACGCTGCACGGCAATGCGGTAGCATCCATGGCGCTCGATGTGTTGCGGCGAACTCTCGATGAGGAATCGGCAAAGAAAGTGGCAGATCCGGAGGCGGTTCGCGCCGCCATCCTGCGTCACTTCTCCGTCGACCGTGGCGGCAAGACGGTATTCGCCTCGGCGGTCGACCTCAGCGGGCGAGCTGCCAGCGACGAGGGGAGCCGCGTGCACGCACTCTGGTTGCCGCTGTACGAGGTAGTCGAGCGGCACGACTCCACCTACCGGCGTACCATAAAAGGCGAAGGGCACTCGCCGTCGTTGGCCGAACAGTGCGGGCGGCTTATCGGGCCCGATGCGGCCGACGTCCTGGACTGGTTCAGACGTGCGCCCCTCGACAATGGACTTGCCGCCGAGATCGTCGATGATGAGGGGCGGGCGGTGGAGAATGGAGGCGATGCCTCCCTTGCCGGGCTGCTCGCGTGGAGCGTCTGGTACGCCATTCACGCGCTGGGGGTCAAGACCTGATCCAAGCCCGATCGCCGGGGATGCGGGCGCGTCTGCCCAACACCCCGCGTCGCGCGTCGCGCGTCGCTCACCCCTCGAGATTACATGCCGGGAGCGGGACTCGAACCCGCATGGGGTTTCCCCCACAAGATTTTAAGTCTCGTGCGTCTACCGATTTCGCCATCCCGGCAAATCCAATAACCCCAAGTGCTTAAATCAGTTCATGTAATGGATCACATGAGCACTCTGGCGCGTCAAGCGTCCATATTGCCGGATCGAAAAAAACGGGAGCGACACCCCTCCGCTCCCGTCTCGTAATCTGACCCTCTCAGAGCGGGAAACGGGACTCGAACCCGCGACCCCAACCTTGGCAAGGTTGTGCTCTACCAACTGAGCTATTCCCGCGTGGAGGCAAATATAGGGATGGTGGGAGGAAAGGAGAAATAGGAAAAGGAAATAGGAATTAGGAATTGGGAAATAGGGGTGGTGGGCGTCGATTGAAGGCGCAGCGGACAGGATCGGGAAGGAGGCGGAAGGCATCTGACGCGTTGAGGGCATTGAGGGATCCAGCCGCCACTCCCACCAAATCGACGCACACCACCCCTATTTCCCAATTCCTACCCTATGTCCCAATTCCTAATTCCTATGGGGCTAGAGTAGTTAAGACGGTTAAAGCGGGTGTTTCTCAAGCAGTTTAAGCAGTGTTTTATGGCGTTGCTGCCGGGGGGTGTTGAAGCGCCATTCGCACTCCTTGAGATGCAGATACAACGTATGAGGCGGAATGCCTGAAACTTTGCTAGGCGGTGTTTGGCAAAGCTCCAGAAGCTTTCGATTCCGTTCACATGGGTCACCAAATGCACCTCGCTGCGGACAAACTCATTGGCGTGGTGCCGAACGCGGAAATGCTTCGCGTAGCCCACGTCGACCAGACCATCGTAGCCGGCCCACCCGTCCGAATGAATCACGCTGGCCAGCGGCACTCGCCCGCGAATTACTCCTTGGAGCACCGCTCGCGAGCAGTTAGGGACCACTTCGGCGTACACCTTTCCCAGGCGCTTCCGCAGCCCGATGACCGGTGTTTTCCCACCAGCCCCACGACCGCGTTTTCCGCGGACCCGTCGAGGGCCAAAGTAGCTATCGTCGACTTCGACCTCTCCCGCTGTCCACGGCAGATCACGCTCGCAGTCTTCCGCCAGCCGCTGCCGGATACGCTGGTAAATCACCGTCACGGTCTTCCGCTCGAGCGACAACAATTCCGCCGCATCGGTAGCATTCAGATCCAGCGCAAAGAGCCGCGCCAGCTGCCGAAACTTGGCCTCACTCAGGTGTGAACGGCGAAAATAGCGGTTACGTAGTTGCACCAGAATAGTTTAGCACTCCACTGGAAGTGCTCAACTACTCTAGCCCCTTCCTAATTCCTAATTCCTATTTCCTGCTTTCTACATCGAAATCTTCTCCCGCCTCGAAACTCCGGTTATCCCCTTCACCTTCCGCATCGCCCGCAGAATCTTTTCGAGGTGCGGAAGGTTTTCGAC
>CAZPCC010000443.1:0-16557 GCA_964584905.1 uncultured Gemmatimonadaceae bacterium
GCCGAGCGGCGGTGGCCGTTGGTGGCGATGTCTATTCCTACGCCGCGGTAGAACATGAGCTGTCGCAACGCCGAGTAGTTGTACAGCGCCGGGCCCTTGAGCCACTTGATGCGCTGGATGTCCTCGAGCACGGCCATGTCGAAGCCGAACCCGGTGACGTTGAGGAAGTACTTGTCCTCGATGCTGCCGACGTCCACGCGAATCGACTGACCCTCGACCGCGAGCCTGGCCGTGGCATCGATGTCCATCGCCGGTGCGCCAACGGTCTTGTAGAAATCGTTGCCGGTGCCGGCGGCGATCATCCCCAGCCGTACGTCGGCACCCGAGCCGAGAATGGCGTTGGCGACGTTCGAGATGGTCCCATCGCCGCCTGACGCGACTATGGTGGTAACCCCCTCCTCGATCGCCCGGCGGGCGACGTTGATCTCATCGCGCGGCGCCGCGGTGGTGCGCACATCGTGCACACCGACCGCGGCGAAGGCCTGCTTGATGGGAGAGAGTCGTGCCGCGCCCCGCCCCCGCCGCGAAGCGGGGTTGACGATGACGCAAACACGTTCGCTCATCGACGCGCGTACGAGGCTAGCTGGTGCAGCGGGTGGAAGGTCTGCAGCCCATTCTTCATCCACAGCTCGCGGAAGGGCGTCACGTTCACATCCCACTGGTCGAGCAGGTCGGTCATGCCTTGCGAGTGGATCGTGATGCCGCCGCGCTCCTCCTCGTTCTCGCTGAACTGGCCGGCCATCAGGATCGTCGACGAGTAGAACCCGTCCTCATCGTGCATGAACGACTGGTACCGGTGCTCCACCGTCGTCCACTCGTGCTCGGTGATCGTCATGTCGACCATCGGCGCGCCCGCATCGGTTGCGTGGATGGTTACGTGGCCATCGCCGCGCTCCCACTTCATGTCGATGTCCTGCATGTAGTGCGGCAGGTGCCAGCGCTCGATCGCGTGCTCGCGCGATTCGCGCGTGGTGGTGCCGAGCTTGAAGGGGTAAAACGCCGATCGCGGCATCGGCTGTCCCGGCTGGATGAGCGGCGAGACGAGAATCGAGAGAATGAGCTCGCCGTACTCGCCGACCGGGCTGTCGTGAAAGTCGAACGCCATCACTGAGAGAACGCTCGAGCCGTGGTGCGGCTCGATAGGCTGGAGGTCGGGTGGGAGCAGCGCCCGGGCGTTCTCGGTCGGGAACTCGAAGAACCCGCCGATCGAATCGCGGAAGTGGTACTGCACCATGCCGTTTACGTCGTTGACATTCATAGAATCGCCTCTTCTCTGAGAATGCGGACGAGGGTTGATACCGCCTCGTCGAGCTGGTCGGTGGTGTGTGAGGCAGAGATAGAAATGCGGAAGCGGGAGCGGTGCTTGGCGACCGCGGGATACATGATAGGCTGCAGGTACAATCCGGCCTGCTGGAGCCTGGTGGCGATGTGCATGATCCGGCGGTCGTTGCGGACCATGATCGGCACCACCTGCGAGGTCGACTCGCCTACATCCACACCGTAGTTGCCGAGCTGCTCGCGCATGTAGCGGACGTTCTCCCACAGCTTGGTACGGAGCTGCGGCTCGGCCTGCGCGATCCTGAGCGCTTCGAGCACACCGGCGGCGACGACAGGTGAGAGCGAGCAGGAGAAGAAGCGCGACCGGGCGAAGCCGAGCAGATAGTTGTACAGCTGCTTGGATCCGGCGATGTAGCCCCCCTGCCCGCCTAACGCCTTGCTGAACGTGCCGACGTGGATGTCCACTTCGTCTTCCAGCCCGAAGTGCTCCACCACGCCGCGGCCGTTCTCGCCGTAGACGAACGCGGAGTGTGCCTCGTCGACGAGCAGGCGCGCGCCGTACCTCTTGGTGATCTCGACGATCTCGGGGAGCCGGCAGACGTCACCGTCCATCGAGTAGACCCCCTCGACCGCCACCAGGCGCTTGCCGCTGGTGCCCTTGAGCTTCTTCTCCAGATCCTCCGGCTTGTTATGCCTGAAAAAGCGCACGTTGGCCTTGGAGAGAATCGCGCCATCGACGATGCTGGCGTGGGAGTTCTGATCGGCGATGATGAGATCGCCGGGACGCATCAATCCCTGGATCAGCCCCAGGTTGGTGCTGTACCCCGTCGGGAAGACGAGCGCCGCCTCCTTCTTCTTGAATTCGGCCAGCGCGCGCTCCAGCTCGACGTGGATGTCCATCGTCCCGCTGAGGATGGGCGAGCCCGCCGCGCCCAGCCCGTACTGATCGAGGGCGCGCTTGGCGGCGGCGATCACTTCGGGACGGTAGGAGAGACCGAGATAATTGTAGGAGCTGAGATTCAGGAGCTTGACCTGCTTCTGCGAGAACTGTTCTTCCACATCGATCCGCGTCCCCGCGGGCGTGGTCATCGGCTGCGCGAATAGGTAGTATCCCTCGCGACGTGCGGCCGTGTACCACTGGTTGTACGGATCGAGAATGGCGAAGATGTCGTCGCCAGACGAGTAGTAGAAGTTGCTGTGATCGTAGTCGGAGACGTTAGTCAGGACGCGTTCTTCGACTCGTGCCGTCATATAGTGCCCTCCACGTGATGACCGACCGCCCTGCCAGCATACAAGCCGAAAGCGGCTCGGCCATGCCGGCCCGCGCCAATTCGCCCGTTCGCGCGGTGCGGAGTCTGACGTTCATTTTGGCGTACAGCCTGTACGTGCTGCTGGTGATCGGAGCCGGCCAGCGGTTGTTCATCTGGCCGCTCGTCGCACTTTTTCCGCGCCGCCGCCGGGCGATCTTGCGCGCCTGGCTGCAGTTCAACGCCCGCGCGACGTTCGCGCTCGCGCGCGGCATCGGCGGCCTTCGCCTGACGATACTCGGTAAGATTCCGCCCGAGCCCGTCGTGGTGGTGATGAATCATCAGTCCGTGCTCGACATCCCGTTAGGCGTGCTGCTGATTCCCGGCCCCTATCCCATCATTCCCACCCGCGACCGCTACGCCAGGCGGATCCCCGGCATCTCGCCGCTGGCCCGCATGGCCCGCTTTCCATTCCTGTCACAAGGCCGCACCGCCACCCGCGAGGAGCTCCTCGCGCTGCGCGATGCGGCCGATCAGGTTGCCGCGGGCCACAATTCCCTGCTTATCTACCCCGAAGGGCACCGGACGCATCACGGGGAGATTGCCCCGTTCATGAAATCCGGCTTGTCGCTCATTCTGCCGCGTGCCAAACGCCCGGTATATTGCATCGTCGCCGACGGCATGTGGAGTGCCCGTACGTTCGGCGATGCGGCCTTTCGCTTTGCCGGCCTTCGTGTGACCGCGGCAGTGCTTGGGCCATTCGAGCCGCCGGAACGAGGCGAAACCGACGCTTTTCTCGACGACTTGCGTGCGCGAATGATCGAAGCAATCGAGCAGCTCCGCCGGACGTCCGGCGAGGCTAAAGCCTGACGAACCACGACCTTGTCGCCTCTGTCAAACAGCTTGCCGGACGATCCGGCCCTACTCGAGCGGTTGGCCGGCGGCCTGGACGCCCCGGTCACCGAGACCACCCGGGAACTCGCCAACTATCTGGCGTCGGCGTTCGGACCGACCACGCTCGCCCTCATCCATTACGGCTCGCACGCGCAGGGTTCCAAACCGGGACCGGGGAGCGCGCACGACTTCTTCGTCATTGTCGATCAGTACGCCGAAGCCTTCCGATCGCTCCATCTCACGGCTAACACCCATGTTTCGCCGGCGACCGCCACCACGCTCGCGTTCGTCCTTCCACCCAACGTTCTGCGCATCATCGCTGCGTTGCCGGACGGACCGATGCAGGCCAAGTGTAACGTGCTCACCCTGCGCGACTTGCGCCGGTTATGCTCGCCACGTGCCTGGGACCATTTCACCCAGGGGCGCCTCTTTCAACAGGTGCAGATCGCGTGGTCACGCGATCCGGAGAGTCAGGTTGCGGTCCGGGACGCTCTGATCGGCGCCCGGTTGAACACTCAGTGGTGGGGCCGCCCCTTTCTTCCACCGACCTTTACGGTTGAAGAGTACTTCGAGCGGCTGCTGGAAACGTCGTTCTCCGCCGAGATCCGGCCGGAAGGGAACGATCGGGTCGCTCAACTCGTCGCCGCCCAACGGAAGATCATCGTGCCCGCCTACGAGGCGGTGCTGGACCATTTTGTCGCCACAAGCATACTCTTCCGGGACGGGAAAAGCTACAGTTTGGCCTCGCCGCCCACTCCGGGGGAACGGATGGCGATCAGGGCCTATTTTGCGCGGTCGAAGACGCGGGCGACGGCGCGGTGGTCCAAGCACATCGCCTTATATGATGATTGGCTCACCTACATCGTCGAGAAGATCGAGCGCCGGACGGGTCAGGAGATAGCGTTGACCGAGCGTGAGAAGCGCTGGCCACTGATTTTTCTGTGGCCGCGGGCGATCGCATTCGTGCGGACGAGACCTCAGCGGAAGACTCCCATATGACGATGGCGGACCGCATCGCGCTTCTGTTCGTGGCGCTGCTGCTGCTGACGATGCCTGTCTTTGCGTTCGTGGGCCGGGGCCGCGCGGTGGATGCGGATGTTGCCCGGCGGCCGACTACCGTCTTGTTGGGCTACTGGGTTCGGGATTGGGCGATGTGGGTGCTCGGGCCTTCCGAGCGGGCGCTGGTGCGATGGAAGGTTTCGCCTGACGTGTTCAACTACCTCGGCGCTTTTTTCGGGCTCTTGTCCGGGGTGGCGTTCTACTTCGGGGAGCTGTCGGTGGCTGGGTGGATGATTCTGCTCGGCGGGTCGATGGACATTTTCGATGGGCGGATTGCGCGGGCGCGTGGGTTGGCGAATGCGAGAGGAGCGTTCATGGATTCGACGCTCGATAGGTTTGCGGAGACGTTTACGTTTTGCGGGGTGGCCTTGTTCTTTGTGAATTGGCCGCTGGCGTTGTTGGCTTCGGTGTTGGCGCTGGGTGGGTCGATGCTTGTTAGTTATGCGCGGGCTCGGGGGGAGGCACTGGGCGTTAGTTGCAAGGAAGGGTTGATGCAGCGGGCGGAGCGACTCGTGCTGCTCGCGTTGGCATCGTTGTTTGATGGGGCGGTGACTGGGGCGGCGGGGTGGGCGCCGGGGACGTTGTTGTTCGGGGTGGTGGGGGTGATCGCGGTGGGATCGTTATGGACGGCGGCGTATCGAACTGGGTTCATTGCGCGGGAGTTGGGTGGGAGCAAGCTCTGAGCTTCCTGCTCGAGTGGGGGTTATCACGTGCCTTGACCCATCTCGGACGTTTCGATCGGGATTCCCTCTCCCTGTGCTCGGGCTGAAGCGACATGCAGTACTTCACGTCGCCGTATCATAGGCGTAGCTATCCCACCCGGAATCACAGGATTATCAGACGATGGCCGGAAACACCGCGTCGGTGGAGAGGTGGCCCGGTTCGCTGCACCTCGTTGCACCCGACATTCTCGAGTTTGCCTCAGGGCACCCGAGTCGTAGATGAAAAAGACAATTTCGATCGCGACGACGCGACTTGCGAGCGGTGGCCGCAACCCCTGCGGCAGCAACACGGCGGGCCGAGGCCTGCGCGCTACAATGCGATGAACGCGCGCAACAGTGATCCCGGCGCCGCCACGCTGCTCCTGCTCGCCTGGGGGGAGGGTCAGCGCCAGGCCCTCGACGAGATGTTGCCGCTCGTCTATGAGGAGTTGCACAGGCTCGCGAGGCGCTACATGGTGCAGGAACGGGCCGGGCATACACTGCAGCCGACAGCCCTGGTCCACGAGACGTACCTGCGGCTGATCGATCAACGGCGTGTAGACTGGGGCAACCGGGCACAATTCCTTGGTTTGGCAGCAACCGTAATGCGGCGGATTCTGGTGAACCACGCGCGGGACCGCGCGGCCGGGAAGCGGGGCGGTGGCCGGGAGCGCGTATCGCTCAGTCTGGTCGACGAGGCATCGGAACGAGCCGGAATCGACCTCATTGACCTGGACGATGCTCTGGAACGGTTGACGGAGCGGGATGCGCGCAAAGCGCGCGTTGTCGAGTTGAAATTCTATGGCGGCCTCACGACCCGGGAGATTGGTGCGGTTCTCGAGATAGCCGATGCGACGGTCGAGCGGGAGTGGACCTTCGCACGCGCATGGCTGTTCGAAGCGCTTGGCGGAGCCACCCGGCAACCATGAACCCGGAACATTGGCGACGGCTCGAAGAGATCTTCCACGAAGCGGCCGCTCTTTCTCCCGAGGAGCGCGCGGCCTTTCTGGACCGCGCCTGCCTCGATGATGCGGCGCTGCGAGCCAGTGTCGAGCGGCTGATCGCCGCAAACGATCGGGCGATCGGATTCCTAGAATCCAGTGCGTTCGAGAGCACGCCTTCGCACCTGCTCGAGAACGAAGAACCGTCCGCACCTCGCCAGCTGGGACCCTACCGGGTACTTCGCGAACTCGCGCGGGGCGGAATGGGCGCTGTCTACCTCGCCGAGCGCGCGGATGGCGAATTCGACCGTCGCGTTGCCATCAAGCTGATCAAGCATGGGATGGACCTGGACCAGGTGGTCCGCCGCTTTCGCGCGGAACGGCAGATCCTCGCATCGCTCGAGCACCACAACATCGCACGTCTTCTGGATGGCGGCACGACGGAGCACGATCGTCCCTACTTTGTCATGGAGTATGTCGAGGGAGAGGCAATCGACGTTCATGTCCATTCCCGCGGCCTGACCGTCCCGGATCGTCTGCGTCTGTTTCTTCAGGTTTGCGATGCGGTCGCATACGCTCACCGGCATCGCGTGATACACCGCGACATCAAGCCTGCCAACATCCTGGTCACGCTGGACGGTGTTCCCAAGCTGCTGGATTTCGGGATCGCCAAAGTCGTCGATGCCGACGTTGTGGGAGCGACGTCCGCGATCACGGGGTTGCGTGTGCTAACTCCGGAGTACGCCAGCCCGGAACAGGTGGAGGGACGATCGGCGACGGAGGCGAGTGATGTTTACTCGCTCGGTGTCGTTCTGTACGAACTTCTGACCGCCCGCTCGCCGTACCATCCGCGCAGCAACGACCCGCTGGACGTAGCCGAAGCAGTCCGAACGAGCGAACCCGAGCGGCCCAGTCTCGCCTTGTTGCAAGCCGAACAGGCTCTGCCCCGCCCCGGTCATGGCTTCGCCGGCACGCAAGGATTCGACGCGCCGGCAATCCGACGACAGCTCCGCGGCGATCTCGACACGATCGTTCTCGCCGCACTCCGCAAGGAACCGCACCGGCGTTACCAGACGGTTGACGACCTCGCCCAGGACATCCGCCGGCACCTGGAGCATCTGCCGATCCGGGCACGGCCCGACTCGCTTCGCTATCGGTCGGGGAAATTCGTGCGCCGCAATCGCCCCGCGCTGTTGGCGGCCCTCGTGACCAGCCTCGCGGTCACCGCGACGCTCGGGCTGATCCAGCGTTCTTCCAGAATCCGGGGCGGCGACGATTCGCTGATCGGCTCGGGGGCACTGGCGCTACGCGACCGAGTCCTGGTCGCCGATTTCGCCGACCGCGCGAGAGACCCGTCCCTCGCGGCGGCAGTGACCGACGCGTTCCGCATCGATCTGAATGAGTCGCCCCTCATCGGCGTGCTGACATCCGCGCAGGTGCACGCAGCACGCGCGCGCATGGAACTCGCGCAAGGCGTCGCACTCGTCGACAGCCTCGCTCACGAAGTTGCGCTCCGGGAAGGTGCGAAGGCCATGGTGACCGGTTCCATCGCCAGGCTCGGAAACGCGTACACCGTCAGCGTGCAGCTCGTTGGTGTGCAACAAGGCGAAGCGCTCGCGTCGCATCGTGAAACAGCCGCCGATTCATCACAGCTCCTCGCCGCGGTTGACCGCGCGAGCAAGGCACTGCGACGGCGCATTGGCGAATCGCTCTACGAACTGCGCGACGTGCCGAGCCTCGAGCAGGTGACGACGGCGTCGCTGCCCGCGCTGCGCAGTTACACAACAGGGTACCGCCTGTTCGTCGCCGGCGAGCGCACCCGCGCGATACCGATGCTGCAACAGGCCGTTGCACTCGACACAGGGTTCGCGTCCGCGCATTTCGTCATCGCATCGATCTATGGTGCAATGGCGGAACCGGGGCGCGCCTGGGCCGCTAGTGCGCACGCCCTCGCGAATCGTGATCGGCTGCCCTTTCTCGAGCGTCAATTCCTGGCCGGAAGCAACGCATACGCGAACGAAGATTACCAGACGGCGATCGAGGAGTACGATCGCGTGCTCGAACGGATTCCCGATCACGTGTCCGCCCTGAACAATCTCGCGCTTGCCTATCGCGAGTCCCGCCGATTCGCCATCGCCGAGAGTCTCTGGCATCGGGCGATCGGACGGGATTCCACGATCGGCGTGCTCTACTACGGTGTGCACAGCGCACAGGTGCTCCAGAGCAAATTCGATGACGCTCGCCGTACGATGGATGGGATTGCGACCCGCTTTCCGGACGATCCACTCCATTCCGTTGTCGAGGTGCAGGATGCAGCCGCCCGGCAGGCGTGGGAGGAAGCGGAAGCACGCGCCAGAACAAACATCGCGGCCAAGCACGGCGATACACTTCAGCTCGTCGATGCGTACGAGCAGTTGGCCGGGATTGTGATGACGCGAGGGCGGCTAGACGAGGCAGAGCGGCTATGGCAAACGCAACTCGGCGTCAGTGCAGCTTCCGAGTCCTGGGGCCGACGTCTTTTCGGCGTCCGCCAACTCGCAACGCTGGAGTTTCGATACCGGGGTCGACGCGAAGAAGCGCGCGCGTTGGTGGACTCGGCGCTCGCGCGTCAGCCGCTCGACAGCATCCTTCCCGGAGACCGCCCCTATCATGAGTTCGCGCGCTTCTACGCGGCGCTGGAGGATGCCGCGCGTGGTCGCATGCTGCTGGCCGCCGGCGAGGCAAACGATCGGTCGATCGGGCGCACGCGGCGCGCGGATCAGTGGTGGACCGAGGGGCTTATCGACCTGGCAGAGGGTCGACTGCTCGAAGCCGAGGCCGCACTCGAGCAGGCGGCGGCAAACCACATTTGTCCAATCTGTCCGCTGCCGGATCTGGCTCGGGCGCGCGAGGCGGCCGGCAAGACCGACGAGGCCATCGCAACGTACGAGCGGTACATGGCCACGCCGTGGCTCTGGCGCTACGAAACAGACGCAATCGAACTCGGCTTCATCCTCCAGCGGCTGGGCGACCTGTACGAGCAGCGGCGCGATACGATGAAAGCGATCGATTCCTACAGACAGATGCTCGAGTTGTGGCAGCGCGCTGACGGGGAAACGCTTCCTTACGTGGAATCAGTGAAGCGCCGCCTCGCCCAACTCCGCTCGGGCTGACTTGCCGCACCACGATGGCACCCAGCATGGGTTGACTGAGCGCCATTTCCATCCCTCCCCAGATACCACTTGCAGGCCCGGCAGCGTGGACCCGTGAGGGGATCCCGCTCTGGATCGTGCGTTACCGAGTAGATGCCGACCAGAGGATTCCCCGCTTCCGGAGAGACGACCATGTACCGAGGGTCACGCCCAACGATGGGCATGTTGCTGCTGTTGGCGGTCGCCGCATGCGAGTATTCCACGCAGCCGCCGCTCGAGCCGCCAGTCCCGCAATTCGATCACGACCCCGCGACACTCGTGACGAATCTGGCCGATGCCGGACCCGGCTCGCTGCGTTACGTGGTATCCCTCGCGCCGTCGGGATCCACAATCCATTTCGCGAATGGACTCGCTGGGTTCACGATTGTGCTCAACTCTCCCATTCCGCTCCCGGCGTCGGTCACGATTGAAGGGCCCGAATCCGAAGGCATCACCATCAGCGGCGGCTTCAATACAACCGTCTTCACGGTCGGCAGTTCCGGGCAGAATCCCAACGTGACCTTGCGCAACCTGTGGATCGGCGGAGCGGACGATGGTGATCCCTTCCTGGGGCACGGGACCGCAATCATGCTCGAAGGCGGCACGCTGAACGTGATTTCCAGCACACTCCAGGGGAATCAGCAGGACGCCATCTTTCAGGTGGGCGGCGATCTGATCGTCACGAACAGCACCATCAGCGGCAATGGCGAAGACGGGATCCAAACGCCGTTCGGCACCGCGACTTTGCGTTTTGCCACGATCGCGAACAACGGCGCCCATGGCCTGCTGCGCGGCAGCGAGCCCGTGACGATCACCAGCTCCTTGATTGCGAACAATTCCACCGACTGCGGCGCCGCCCCCGGTGCGATGCCGAACATTGTTAGTGGCATCAACCTGGACAGCGATGACACGTGCGGCCTTGGAAGTTTCGATCGCCGGGGGGTCGATCCGTTGCTCGAACCGCTGGCCGACAACGGAGGCCCGACCCTGACGCATGGGCTAATGGTCGGCAGCCCCGCCGTGGACGCGGCTCCCTGCATCGGCATCGTCCCCACCGACCAACGCGGCGTCCTGCGGCCACAAGGGTCCGGCTGCGACATCGGCGCCTACGAACGCATTCCGATCTCCGTTGGGATCACGATCAACGCAACCGGCACCGTCAATCCGAAGACGGGCACAGCCACGATCACCGGCACACTCACGTGTTCGCAGGCCCTCGATGTTCAATTGCAGGTGGACCTCGAGCAGGTGCAGAGGGTGCGGCGCGTCCCAGTGCCAAAGCAATCTTCCGCAACAACCGTTGTCCCCTGCGACGGTGCGGAGGTCAGCTGGACCGTCGACGTTCCACCCCCCAGCGGCACCGCATTCGTCAACGGTACTGCGATGGTTGGCGCGGCTGCTAACAACGCCGACAACCCCGGCGCTACCGAGCGTGGGATCCGGCTCTTCTGGGCAAAGAAGTGAACGGGAATCGTGCAGGCGGGCGGTAACGTCCGCCTGCACTCCTGTGCAGAACGAAATCGATTCCGATGACAGCGATGTTCTCGTCTGCGAACGATCGGAGCGCACCGTCGCTCTCGAACTCGTTATGAGTCGATCACCGCTCAAGTCGCTGAGTTCATCAGCAACCACGAGGTATGCGAACTGCTCCACCGCACACCGCGTGTCCGTTGCTCGTAGCAGGTCGACGCGGTGAAGTCGCTCAAAGCCGGCGCCAGAGGATTGGGCAGGCGGGCTGCCAGATGTGCCAGGCAGTCGTTCGGCACGACCTCAAAGCCGGCGCCCGGCAACAGGAACAAGCCCGCAGCGCGCGCGCCCTCCGCGGCTACTGCTCCGCTCGCCCGGCCGGGGGTGGCTCGATCGGGGAACTCGGAGCGGGATCCGGGGACGTGAGGGCCAGCCCCGGGTCGGTGGGGGCGTGGCCGTGACGGCGAGTCCGGCGGTCGCTCCTACGTACCCGTCGCCACCTCGTCGTACGCCACGGTGAGTGGATCGCGCCCGCCCGGCTGCCCGAACCGCCCCCACTCCTCGAAGCCCGCCAGCGGCTCGCGCATCCCGAGGATCTCCTCGCGCGACCGACCCGCCTGCACCTGACGCTCGACGAATGCCAGGACGGCGCCGAGGTAGTCGCGGAACCGAAGCAGATCCTCCGGGCCTCCGGTGACCGCCAGTCCGGTGTTCACGTGGCCGAAGATGAATATCGTGTCGCGCGCGTGGGCGTTCACCACGTGGTCGAGCACACGCGCCCAGTTCCGCATCGATGCGCCCGCCGCGCCGTCGACGACCGGGTGTCGCCGGTGGAACATCAGGTCGCCCATGTGCACCACGTTCGCCCGCTCGAAGGTGATCACCGCATCGCCGCTTGTGTGCGCGCGCCCGTGGTGCCGCGCCACGATGCGCTCGTCGCCGACGTCGGCCGACCACATGTGGGTGAATGTGGTGTCGGGGTAGAGCTGCTCCGGTGTGTTCTCCGGCCGTTGCTGCGGCTGCTGCGCTCCGGGTGCACGACGCATGTGCTGATCCGCCATGCCGTGCGCGACGACGCGTTGCGCGACCCCGCGGAAGACCGGGTTGCCAGACACATGGTCGCCGTGGTGGTGCGTGTTGAGCAGCACGTCGATGGGGCGAGTGTTCGACCGCTCCTGCAGGCCAGCGAGCAGGGCGCGCGCCTCGGCCGGAAACTGCGTGTCGACCACGGCGACGCCAGCGTTCACCAGCCAGCCGACGGTGCCGCCGCGCATCGTGAACGTGCCGACGTTGCGGCGGATCGGCGTGAAGACCGGCCGCGCCTGTGCCTGCTCATGGGCGAACGCGGACAGCGGGCGGCCGAGGGTGACGCCGAGCGCGGCGGCGGCCGAGGTGGCGAGGAAGTCGCGGCGGCTGGGGGACATGGATATCTCCGGTGTTCGGCCTTGGCTTCGTGACACTCTTATTATGCACACTGCTGCTGCGGTACACGAGGGCGCACGCGCACGGGTTGCTCCGCGCTAAGGCCCGAGTTCCCGCATGTCGGCCAACGTGTGGGCTTCACTCCAACCGCAACGTCCTCGCCGGATCCACCCGCGCCGCCTGACGCGCCGGCACCCACGTCGCTGCCGTCGCCACCGCCAGCAGCACCAACGCAATCCCAACCCCTACGAGCCACGGCTCGAACTCCGGCACGATCAGTATCCCCATCGACATCAACACCCGGAATCCGATGAGACTCAGCGGCAGCCCGATCGCCAGCGCGATCACGCTCACTCGCACTCCCGACGCCACGAACATCCGGGCCACACCTGAGGGCAGCGCTCCCATCGCGATCCGGATTCCGATCTCCCGATGCCGCTGCTGCACCTGCAGCGACACCACCCCGTAGAGCCCTAACGAGGCGAGTAGCAGCGCCAGTCCACCCGCGCCGGCCACCACGCCCGCGATCTGCCACGAGACCCGGCGCTCCTCCGCGTCGATGTGCGCGAGCGTCACCAATTGCCCCATAGGCAGGCTCGGCGCTTCCGCCCGGATCAGCCGTCTGAGCTCCGGCAGGAACCGTTCGGCCGAGCCACGCGTGCGCACCAGGAGCAGGTCGCGCCGCCACTCCTTGCCGCGCGCCGTGTACACGCGCTGAACCGCGCTGCCCCGCGTCGTCGGATGCGCCGCGTCGTACACGCCCACCACCGTCATGCTCATCGAGTCGGGATTCAGCCCCAGATACTCAACCGCGCGGTCGGAGGATTCCTGCGCGCCGCGCCTCCACTCCGGCGACGCCAGCGTGCGGCCGATCGGGTTCGCGTCGCCCCACAGCTCCCGCGCTAGGTCGCTGCCGATCACGACCGGATAGTCGGCCTCGAGCGTGTCCGCGAGCGACACGTCGCGGCCGAGGACGATCGGCACGTCGAGGAGCGCGAAGTAGCCTGGCACGGCGCCCTCCACGTGCACGCTCCTCGAGAGGGGCAAGGTGTCGCCAGGCGAGGGGACGAGGATGTTGCGGATGGTGAAAGCTGCCGCCTCGGGTACCACGCTCACGACCTCCGGGTGCGCGGCAATCCGCGGGAGCAGCGAGTCTACCGCCTCGCGTCGCAGCGTTTCCGCACTGGCGTCGCCGATCTCGTTCTGCGGCCGGAAGCTCGCCGCGACGACGTGCTCGCTCACCGTCCGCGGCAACGGGTCGAACTCGTGCCACGCCACCGACAGCATGACGGCCAACAGGACGAGCAGCGGCTGCGAGAGCACGATCTGGGCGCCGACGAACACCCTCTGAAGCCGCGACCTGTGCGTTGCGCCACTGCCGGAATCGCGTAAGGCGGTCGCCACGCCCGTACGGGTCGCGTGTAGGGCTGGGGAGAGGCCGAACAGGATCCCGGTACCTAGCGCGACCGTCATCATGAAGGCGAAGGTGCCGAAGTCCGGGGAGAGGTCAACGTACTGCATCGAGCGCGCGCGGCTTGCCACCCAGATGATGAACGCCCAGTAGAGCGCGAGTCCCAGTGTTCCGGCGGCGACGGCGAGCAGCGACGACTCGGTCAGCAGCTGCCGCAGCAGCCGCCACCGGGTGGCACCGATCGACAACCTAACGGCGATCTCCTGCCGGCGGCCGACGGCCGCGGCGACCATCATCGCCGTCACGTTCGTGCAGGCGACGAGCAATATGAGGAGGCCGACGAAGCCCACCATGGTGACGCCGATGAGGTAGCCGTTGTCCGTGCCGATCGGCGGCGGCGCGCGCAAGCCGGTGACGTAGGCCACCCGCGTCCCACCCAGCCGCGCGGCGGAATCGGGTAGATGTTGCGCAACGACCTGGCGCGCGATCGCGGTCGCCTGCTCTTCATTCACGTCAGGCGCCAGGCGACCGAACGCCGCGAGCACCGCGCTGTCAGTGAGCCACCGCGTCGGCAGGCGAGCGATCTCGGCCCGTGCGCTCACCGGTAGCCAGAGCGAGCGCTGCATGTTGGGGAGCGCGCCCTGGAACCGCGCCGGGGCCACGCCGACGACGCGCACCGGGACCTCATTAACCAGCACCTTGCGCCCCGGGGCCGTCGCCGGATCCCCGTAGAGATCGGCCGCCAGAGCGTGCGACATCACCGCCGCCATGTCCGGTACGTCGGGTGCCTGACGCGCGAACCCCGGCCCGGTCGCTACCGGTACGCCGATCGTCGCGAAGTAGCCAGGCGTCACGAACTCGGCGATCACGCTCCGCACACCGATGCTGTCTCCGGGATTGAGCACCACGTCGTTCGCCACCCAGGCGGCGACGCTGGCGAACGCCTGACGACGCTCCCCGAGAGTCACCAGTTCGGGGTATGTGAACGCGCGCGGCTCCCATTCGGCGCCTTTCACCGCCTGCTCATAGCCATGGATCCGGACGTGCGCGGGATCGTCGGACACGGCGGGCGCCGGTCGAAAGAACTGGGCCCGGAGCAGCGAGAAGAGGGCCGTATTGGCGCCGATGCCGAGTGCGAGGACGATGACGATGGTCGCGGCGGAGAGCTTCTTTCGTGAGAAGTAGCGGAAGGCAAACCTCACGTCGGCGGCGAGCTCCTCGATCCATCTAAAGCCGCGGGCGTCGCGCCCGTGCTCCTGCAGCAGCGCCACATTGCCGAACTCGCGCATCGCCGCCTCACGAGCCTCCACCGGCGTCATGCCGCGCGCCGCATAACGCTCCGCCGCCTGCTCGAGATGCTGCCGCATCTCCTCCTGCATGTCGTGCTCGAGTGCAGGGCGGGCGGCGATCGCGCGGAGACGGAGCCGCGCCCAACGGAAAGGATTCACGGCGCCTCGTCAGGTAGTCTTTAGAATCGCCTGCAGCGCGCCGGAGAACCGTGTCCAGCCCTCCCGCTGCTCGGCGAGATGCTTGCGCCCGGAGGCCGTGAGCGAATAGACCTTCGCGCGGCGACCCTTTGGCGTGTCACGCCAATCGGCCTTGATCAGTTCGCGCTCCTCGAGACGGTACAGCGCGGGATAGAGCGACCCCGCGTTCACCTTCAGCACGTCTCGCGACACCGCCTGGATGCGGAGGCTCAAGTCGTAGCCGTTGGTCGGCTCGGCCTGGAGGAGCTGAAGGACGATGAGGTCGAGGGTGCCCTGCAGGAGCGGGGCGGGGGATTTGGCCATCTTCCGCTAGACGGTCTAGTGATCCGGAAAGTTTCACGGGCCGCAATCGTCGTCGATCAATCCTGACTCGAGCCGAGCGGATGGTCGTCGACGGTGATCCACGCCAGCAGTGCTCCGGCGAGGGCAACCGCGGCCATCGCCATCATCGCGCGCGGAACTCCGGCCGCGAGCGCGCCCTGCTGGTGGATGTCCTCACCTGACAGCCCGGCGATCCATGGCACGACCGCGACCGCCAGCACCTGCGCCGTGCGCGCGACAGCGTTGTTGATGCCTGACGCGATTCCGGCGCGGGTCGACTTGGCGGCGGACAGCGCGGCGGACGTGACCGGCGCGACGGTCGCCGATAGGCCGAGCCCGAACACTATCACGGCCGGAAGCACCGCCGTCACGTACTCGTCGCCAGGCTGGATCCTCGCCATCATCGCCATCCCCCCGGCGATGAGCAGTGCGCCGAGCGTGAGCGGCATCCGGGCGCCGCGGCGCTGCGCGATGTCGCCAGCCTTTGGCGAGAGCACGAGCATCAATCCGGTCACCGGCAGAAGTGAGAGCCCGGCGTCGAGGGCGGTGTATCCGAGTCCGCTCTGGAGGTACACCACGAACAGGAAAAAGACGCCGCCGAGTGCGGCGTAAACGACGAAGGTCACTCCATTGGCGGCGGAGAACTGGCCGTTCGCGAACATGTCGAGCGGCATCATCGGCTGCTCGCGCCGCTTCTCGATGAGCAGGAATGCGGCGAGCGCCGCCACGCCTAGCAATCCGGCTCCCCAGACCGTGAGCGCCCCCCACCCATCCTCGGGGGCGCTGATGAGCGCCCAGGTCACGCCGCCGAGTCCGATGAAGGCGGCGAGCGCACCGGGCACATCGAGCCGCTGCGCATCGGGGTTGCGGGTTTCCGGCACCTTCCAGAGCACCAGCGCAACCACTGCGGCCGCGACAGGCACATCGATGAAGAATACCCAGCGCCACGACGCGACATCGATCAGCCATCCGCCTAGGACCGGACCGACGGCCGTCGCGATGCCGCCGAGCGCCGACCACGCGCCGATGGCGCGCCCGCGATCCTCTTGGCGGAACGACACCTGGATGACGGCGAGGCTCTGCGGCGTGAGCAAGGCGGCGGCCAATCCCTGCAGCACCCGGAAGGCGATCAGCCACTCGACGTTAGGTGCCAACCCGC
>CAZPCC010000444.1:0-2271 GCA_964584905.1 uncultured Gemmatimonadaceae bacterium
CTTCGGCGCGGCGCATGTCGGATACTGCAACGACCTCGAAGCTGGGCCGCGCCAGCGGCTCCGCGGTAAGCGTCCTCGTCGCAGGATCAGAAGCCGCGTTGAGACCAGGGACACCCAGACGCGGCAGCGCGCCCGGCACCCTTCACTTGTGTCCCTCTGAAGCCGCCCAGAAGGAGAGTTGACAATCCATAAGTGTTTACTTATGTATAGAGCATGCACGCAGGCGTCGCTGCCCAGAACCGGCTCTTCCACGCGCTCGCTGACCCTAGCCGCCGGGCGATTTTCGAGTCGCTGACACGGGGTGAGGCCGCGGTGAAAGACCTCACCTCGCGCTTCGACATCTCGCAGCCCGCGGTCTCGCAGCACCTCGCGGCTCTGAAGGAGGCCGGGCTCGTGAACGGCCGACGCCAAGGGCGCCTGGTCTACTACCGTGTGGAGCCGCGTGGCATGAAGCCCCTCATGGACTGGATAGCGCGGTATCGCGCGTTCTGGACGGAGCACCTCGAGCGCCTCGAGCAGCTCTTGGAGACGATGGACCGATGAGCGTCGTGGACATCACGGCCCCTGCGCAAGGCGAGACAATCGCCTTCCAGCTCGACTTGGGCCATCCGCCGGAGAAGGTGTGGCGCGCGCTGACCGATCCGACGCTGCTCACGGAGTGGCTGCTTCCGTCGTTTGGATTCGCGCCGGCGCCCGGCGCCCCGTTCACGCTCACCGCCCCGCCGCAGCCCGGGTGGGATGGCACCGTCAACTGCCGATTCGTCGAGATCGAGCCGCACCGAAAGCTCAGCTACACCTGGCGTGTCGGCGACATCGACACCGTGGTGACTTTCACCTTGGCGCCCACTCCGACGGGCACCCGCTTGACCGTAGTCCAATCCGGCTTCAAGCCCGAACAGAAGCGCAACTTCGGCGGCGCGCGGTACGGCTGGAGGCTGATGAGCGGCCGGCTCGTCGAACTGCTTGCGAGGATCCCATGATCTGGAACCGCTGGATTCGTCAGGCGCATCGCTGGTTGTCGATCATCTTCACCACAACCGTGCTCGCGAACTTCGCGGCCATGACGCAGGGACCGCCGCCGCCATGGATCACCTATTCTCCGCTCCTTCCACTGGCGCCGCTCCTGCTGTCGGGCCTGTACCTGTTTGCGCTCCCGTACCGTGCGCGCAAGGGGAACGGCCGATGACGATTACGGATTGGCGCGAGGAAACCCTCGGGCGCATGCGGGAGCTCATCCTCGCAGCGGATCCTGAGATGATCGAGGAGCGCAAGTGGAAAAAGCCGTCCAACCGGATGCGGGGCGTCCCCGTCTGGTCGCATCACGGCATCGTGTGTACGGGGGAGACGTACAAGAGCGTCGTGAAGCTCACCTTCGCCCACGGAGCGAGCCTGCCCGATCCGTCGAGGCTCTTCAATGCGGGCCTCGAGGGGGGGACGCGTCGCGCGATCGACATCCGGGAAGGCGAAACGGTGAACGCGCGGGCCTTCAAGGCGCTGGTGAAAGCCGCGGTCGGGCGGAATTCGGCACGCGCGGCGAAGGGATAGCGCCGACTCGATTGACGTCTGGCTACCGCATTGTACTACGGCTACCTAACGAACAGTTGAAGCTGACGGCGCTCGTTGCCTGGTTGCGGCTGGCGCGCCGAGCGCGCCAGCCATATTCTTTCACATGCGCCGCAGCTTGACTTCGACGCGCTAGATGGCCAATAGCACCGACTCGCAATGCGGATACTGATCCTCCTCGTATGCACGTACGCAGCGCTGCCGCTCGACGCACAGCGTCCCAACGATGAGCCACCGATCGGTGCCCGGGTGCGCGCGTGGGAGCCACGACCCCACTTCGCACGCGATTCCGTCTTCCGCTCACATGCCGGCCGGCTGGCTGCCATTACGCCCGATACCCTTAGCCTACAGCAATTCGGAAGCGCCCGGCCGCGCCGCCTCGCCATTGATCGGATTGTGCGACTCGAGGTTAGTCGCGGTGGCACGTCACGGACTGCTGGCGCATGGCGCGGAGTTGCGTTTGGATCCTTGATCCTGCTTGCACTCGCCACTGGCGTTGCACAGCAACCGGAAGGCGATCTCGGCCTAGCTCTCCTCGCGATGTACGGTGCGCCCATCGTGCTCGGGGGCGGTGCGCTGATTGGAGCACTTACCGCAACAGGGGAGCGTTGGGAGCCCGTCTCATGGCCGCCGCCCTCACTGGAACGATGATCGTATTCTGCTGCCTTGCAGAACCTGACGCGGGCCATCTAAACTTTCACTGAGGCT
>CAZPCC010000445.1:0-4269 GCA_964584905.1 uncultured Gemmatimonadaceae bacterium
ACTCTGTATGTCACCACACGACTGGACTACGAGCTGCGCTGGTATGTCATTACCGACCGGAGCCTGTTGATCCGTGAAGGTGCCTGGAACGTCCGGGAGACCACGCTCACTTTCGCCAATGCGCAGAATGTGCGTGTTACCCAGGGACCCCTCCAGCGCTTCTTCGGCTTCTCTAACGTGGAGATCGACACGGCCGGAGGAGGCGCCAAGGAGGAAGGAACCTCACGGCATCATGCGGTGCTGCGCGGACTTGCGAAACCGGCGGAGGTCCGTGACATCATCCTCGACCTGCTCCGGCGCCATCGCACTACCGGACTTGGAGATCCGGATGATCCCGAGCAGCGCGCGGCACCTATCGATTCGGAGCTGGTCAACGGCATTTGGGAAGAGGCCAAGGGGTTGCGGCAGGTGATGCAGGCGCGGCTAATCGATCGGAGCTAGTGCAACGTTAGGTAATGGCAAGCGGGCGCCCGAAGCGCCTTCGGTTCCCGTTGAATCACTTGGGCCGCCGCGCGGCACGATCGCTCGGTCGACCGGGCGCCAAGCTAGCGCGATGCTGACACGCTCGGTAATGCACGGCGGAAACACTCCGCGAGCGATTGCGGTACGGGCCTCGCTGGTGAGCCCGCCATCGTTCGGGGATGCGCACTTGTACGCCGCCTTGCCGAGGGGTCAAGTTATGGCCATGCCGCTGCCGCTCCCGACGTTCACTACCGACGATCTGCGCTCCTTCCCCGAGGATGGTCAGCGTTACGAGCTGCTCGAGGGCATGCTGCTCGTGACGCCGGCGCCTGGCAGCGCGCATCAGGTCGTGCTCGGCCGCCTCATTGGCGCCGTGCAGCGCCATGTCGCCGCGGACAACCAGGCGTATGCGGTGAGTCCCGGGGAGATCGAAATTGCCCCGAGGACGCTGCTCGAGCCCGATCTGCTGGTGTTCCCGTCGACGTACGCGCCAGGCACACCCTGGCGGAAGATCGGGGGTTGGTGGTTGGCGGCCGAGGTGTTCAGCCCCTCGTCGCGGATGTACGACCGCGCGTACAAGCGCGACGCCTACCTGACGCTTGGCGTTCGGGAGGTGTGGCTAGTGGATCTCGATGAGCGGGCGGTGCTCGTCTCGCGCCGCGGTGAGGCGGAGCGGGACGTCAGGCATGGCGGGAAGCTGCGCTGGGCGCCGGAGGAGTTGCGGGAGCCGCTCGTCATCGATGTCGCATCGCTGTTCGGCGGACTCCTGTAGCGTCCAGCAAGGATCCGCGAAACCGAGGCCGCCGAGCTCCACGTGGATCCCGCACGCCACCTTCGCCGCGCCTGGTCATCTCAGAACGGCCGTGCGATCGCGAGCGTGTCGACGCGTTCGAGCATCATGCGCAAGGTGCCGCTGCGCGTGCTGAGGGACGTGTCGGCGCGCACACCGCCGAGCGAGTCGAAGTGCAAGGTGAGCGGAATCCGCGGCTGCAGCCGGGCGGGCTCTATGGGACGGTTCACCTGTGCCATGAACGCGCTGTCTCTCGCACTCGGCGGCGGAATGAGATCCTGCAGCGCATTCCAGAGCGACTCCGGCACAGCGCCCATGTGGAACATGAGCTCGGCATCGAGCGCGCGAAGCGAATCGTTCCCGGGGGTCGTCAGACGATCCGACGAGCCTAGCCAGATCAGCGGTCCTCGCACAGCACCGCGCGGGTAGACGTTAGGGAGCGAATCGAGATACGCGGCCGCCAGGCCGACGAGGCGGTACCCGGGAATGGTCGGCAACTCGACCAGCGCGGCGATCGTCTGGAGCGAGTCTGCTCGGTCCCAGCGGTAGCCCGGCTTGTCGTGCGTGCGGAAGTACCAGGCTTCGCGCGTATCACTCAGCTCGAACTGCACGCGGTATGTGCCCCGCAAGCGACTCGGCAGGCGGCGAGCCGCCTCCCAGTCGGGTTCGAGAATGGCACCCCGAAGCATCGAGCGTGCAGGCTCCAGCTCGACGGCCGCCGCATTCTCCTTCGCCCATGAGATCGCGCGACCTTGGCGTGCAAGCGCCGCCTCCCTGCGCGCATCGGCATCCAGGCGACGAGGCGTCTCGAGCGTCAGCGTTAGGCCGTACATCGCCTCCGCTGGAGCGAGTGGCGCACCGGGTGCGGCGGCGAAAGCGATCCCGCGCCGGTGCGGATACGGGTAGTTCCACACCTGTCGGATGACCAAAACCGGCGTGCCGTCGATCCAGTGTTCCGAAGGAAGGAGGGTGGCGCGGACGAATCCCACGTCGCCTGGAACGACGAAGGGGATGGTGTCCATGTAGCGAATCGTGCGACAGTCGGCGCGGTACGGCGCGGCGGTGATGAACGCGGCGGGGAGGCTGTCCGTGACGCCGTCCGCCGTCAGGCTCTGCCGCGTTAGGGAGTCCATGCGCAACAATCGCACATGCGCCGCGGGCATGGGGTCGCCCGGCGCGACGAGGATCGAATCGGCGGGACTCTGACGCACGCCCGAATACGCCAGCGGGCTGGCACGGATCGGTGTGAGCGGGAGAGTCGTGTCCCGCTCGACTCGGAGGAGCGCGATTGTCGGGGCGGGAAGGAGCGAGCACAGCGCGCCCGTCGCGCTTGACGTCGGGGGCGACCGGAGCGGGAGGAGTGCCGCCGCTGGGAGCGCCGCCAGCGCGATCGTCAGGATCGAAGTTCCCGTTCTCGTCATGGTGGGCCGCTCCGTATTGCCTATCGGAAACAGCGAATTTCAGAACACCCGATTGCCGGCACTGCAAATCGGGAACCCCCTTGATCTGCGGGTAGGACGCGCCGTCGTCAAGATGTTGCATGGCGGATTGGATCGCACGCCACGATCCGGGTCACGGGCGCGTGATCAACTGGCGGTCTGCGATCTCGGCCAGACCTACGCTCCCGCGCGTGAACGCGCCTACCCCGATCGCCACAAGTAACGTGTCATCCTGACGCAACTCAGAGCGCGCCACAAACTGGCGACGGCCATGATGCAGCAGAGTTCCCGTAGCACTCAGCATTCCCGATCGAACAGGTCGGATGAAGTCGATACGAAATGACGTCGTCAGAAGGAGCACGTCGAACTCGACGGAATTCGCGGCGAAGAAGGCCGCGTCGTCGAGCGCCCTGAAATAGACCGATCCGTGCAGTGCATTGGCCGCGTGGAAAAAGGTGGAATCCACCGGCATCGTCACGACCGCGGCTCCTCGCCTTACGACCAGCGTAGATCCGTAGAGCTGAGTAATCGGGGCGCTGTGATAGATTGCCTCGAGAAGTCGATAATGGGTCTGCGTCGAACGGTCGTCCCCGGCTTCATTAGTCATGCTCATCGAGAGGAACGGCGCCGAGGACGCCTGGCCAACGCCTGGACGATGTAATCGCTCACCAACGTGTCCGTCATTGTATGGGCATTCGGGCGGCCGTAGTTCGTGGTCGTTATGGCGGCTGCCGCGTTGAGGTCTGGAAAGGCAATGACCTTCTGGCCGCCGTTTCCCGTCATCATGAAAGCTCTTTCACCATTGATGGTCGGCAGCCACCAGAGGTACCCGTACTCCATATCGGGCCGGACAGACGCCCGAGGACGAAGCGATGCATCCACCCAGTCACTCGAGACTATCTGGCTACCGTCGTAGCTGCCGCCGTCGAGAAAGAGCTGGGCGATCCGCAGCAGGTCTCTGCTCCGCATTGCCAGGCCGCCGCCGGTCATTGCCGTGCCAGTCGGCGCATACTGCCACGCCACCTCCCCCACACCGAGCGGGTCGAAGAGAACGCGACGCGCCCAATTATCGAGTGGTTCCCCTGCGGCTCGCTCCAGTACGGCGCCAATTGTCGTTGCTCCGGCAGTACAGTAGGACCAGGCGCGCCCATATGGCGAGTCCTCAGGCTTCGAGACCCAGGCAGGGAATCCACGAATCGGCAGGTCGAGCGTGAAGCGAGTCCAATCCTCAACGAGGTACATTCTCTCTTCATGGCCGCGGGAGAAGCTGTTGTTGTCGTCGCATTCCAGAAGCGAGGTCATGGTCATGAAGTCCTCGATCGTGATCGAGTCCTTCCGAGCATCCGGATTGGCGAGCGGTCGCAGTTCCGGGAAGTAGCGCGCGACCGGTTCTTTCGCGCTGGATATGATCCCCTTGTCCACCGCAACTCCGACGAGCACGCTTGCAATCGTCTTCGTCGCCGATCGCGTGTTGCGAAGGGCATCTCGGCCAGCGGAGTCGAAGTACTGCTCATAGGCAAGCGCTCCATCCACCGCGATGAGCACGCTTGTGATTCTGCCGAAGTCGCCGGTGCGGAC
>CAZPCC010000446.1:0-12934 GCA_964584905.1 uncultured Gemmatimonadaceae bacterium
CGGGAGCCGCGAAGGCCTGGTCGAGTGCGCGCGCGATGCTCTCGGAGATCTCGTCCTGCACCGCGAAGATGTCCTCGAGCCCGCGGTCGAAGCGCTCGGACCAGAGCGTCGTGCCCGATGCCGCCTCGACGAGGTGCGCGCTGACGCGCACGCGGCCCGCGGCGCGGCGGATCGAGCCGTCGAGCACGTGCGAGCAGCGCAGGCTGCGCGCCGCGTCGGCCTTGCGCTCGCCGCGAAACTGGAAGCTCGACGTGCGGCCGATCACCTTCAGCGACGCCCCGCGCGCGAGTCGCTGGATGATCTCCTCGCTGACGCCGTCCGAGAAGAACTGCATCTCGGGGTCGCTCGACAGGTTGTCGAACGCGAGCACCGCGAGCAGCGGCTCGGCGGACGCGGCAGCGCCCTCGCGCTGCGCCTTCTCGGCGTCGGGCGGCGGGGTCGGGTCGGCGCCGCCCGCCGCGGCGACCTCGCACACCTCGACCAGCCCGTCGACGCCGGCGAGCCGGTAGCTCCCGTGCACCGCCCAGCTCAGCTCCGCCTCGCCGTCGGTGCCCACCGCCGCGCGCTGCGCGAAGTCGTACGCGGCGCGGGTCAGCAGGATCCGCCCGTCGCCGGCCAGCGACATCACGCGCGCCGCGACCGCCTTCGCGAGCCCCTCGACCTCGAGCGGCTTCGCGCCCGAGGCGACGTCGGCGCTCGGGTTCTCGCGCAGCACGACCTCGCCGAGGTGGATGCCGACGCGCGCGGCGATCGCCGCGCCGGTCTCGGCGCCGAGCGCGCGGAGCCCCGCCTGATACGCGAGCGCGAAGCGCACCGCCTCGATCGGCCGCTCGAAGAGCAGCAGGAAGCCGTCGCTCTTGTCGATCTCGCGGCCGCCGAAGCGCGCGAGCGCGTCGCGTGCCAGGCGGTCGTGGCGCGCGAGAAGCTCGGCGGCCGCCGCGTCGCCGAGTCGCTCGACGAGCCGGGTGCTCGCGACGAGGTCGCACAGCAGCAGCGTGCGGATCGCGGGGCTCGACACGCCGGGCGAGGGAGGCACCGCGTCAGGCCTCTGCGGCACCGTCGGGCCGCGTCGCCCACCAAGCCCACGCGACGAATACGAGCTGCAACGGGAGCCGCGCATGGAGGAACGCGGGCGACACGTCCGGGAACTGCTCGGGGTGCAGCGCCATGTGGACGTTCGCCGGAGCCACCGCGAAGAGCAGCGCGATCAGCCCCCACCCGGCGAGCGCCCGCACGGCCGGAAGCAGCACCGCGACGCCGCCCGCGATCTCGAAGACGCCGCTCAGGTACACGAGCTCGAGGTGCGCGGGCAGCCACGGAGGCATGATCGCCACGTAGAAGTCGGGATTGGCGAAGTGGTTGACGCCCGCGACGACGAAGAAGGCGCTCAGCGCCAGGAGCGCGATCCGCTTCGGGAGCCGTCGCGGAAGCTGGAGCGGCGTCATGTCCCGCCCACTCTACTCCGAGCGGCGGCGCTTCACCTCCGCCACCAGCTGTCCGCTCGTCGTCGTTCGCGTAGGCCGCGGCGTTCGCCTCCAGGTACGGGAGGTAGACCCGGACGATCGCGTCGAGGATCGGCCCGAGGTCGCCGGGCAGCCGATCCGGAAGCGGAGCGGAGGCAAAGCGCTCGGGGCGCAGGTTCCACGTCCGTGCCACCCACTCGAGCACGCCCGGAGCGCCCTCGCGCAGGATCCGGGCCGGCGCGGGGTCGCAGGAGAAGTGGCGGAAGAGCGGGCCGAAGAAGCCGAAGTCGGCCTCCGTCGGCCGGAGGCCGAGCACGAAGGGGCGGCTCGCGAAGATCGGCTCGAGCGCGTCGAGCGTCTCGAGATACGTGGCCTCCACCGCGGCGCGCGTCTCGGCGGTGACGCCGTCCCCGGCGACGAAGGTCCGGTGCTGGCGGCGGCGCCAGAAGCGCCGCTTCATCCACTCCGGAACGCGCCGCTCGGCCGTGTGCTCCGCGAGCCACGCGCTCATCAGCCGCGCGGTGTCGGGAAACGACCAGCGGTAGTGCATCGCCGGTCGCCACAGCCACTCGTCGGCGTAGTCCTCGATCAGCCGGGCGACGAACGCGACCGCCGGCTCGCGCGGCGAGACCCGCGGCTCGGGGCGCACGCGCTCGAGGTGCTCGAAGATCAGCGTCGTGTCGACGAGACAGCTCCCGTCCAGGCACTCGACCTGGGGAACCTGGACCAGTCCGGTGTGCGCGGCGCAGCGGCGCATGCTCGACTCCGAGAAGGGCTCCAGCCGATAGGCGATGCCCTTCGCGCGCAGGTAGGCCTCGAGCTTGCCGGTGTAGTAGGACGCGGTGGTCCCGTGGACGAGAAGCGGCGCGTCCGCGTCGGGGCTCAGGCCGCGTCCTTTCGGGGATCCATGCGCAGGAAGACGAGCGTCGGACGCTCGGACTCGGGCTTGGCCGCGAGGTCCTTCCAGAACGACGACTTCCGGGCGAAGGCCTCCAGCACGCCGTTCCACTCGTCGGGATCCTCGACGAGCACGGCCTCGCGCTCGAAGAGGCGCTCGCCGATCTTTAGCCTAACGCGCGGGTCGCGCGCGACGTTGCGGTTCCAGAAGCGGGCGTCCGGGAACTCGCCGCCTTCGAAGTAGACGGAGGGCACGTAGAGCGATCCCCCGTGCGCGACGCAGACCGTCGTCACGGAGTGGGGAATCCCGTACCACGTGCGCGTCTCGACGAAGATCTCCGGGACCTCGTCGGTGAAGGACCAGTCCGCGACCGGCGCCTCGACGAGCTCTCCGGAGAGCCAGAGGCCGGGGCGGCGGTCCTGCGGCTCGCACGAGGCGAGCAGGAGCGCGATCGGCAGGAGGAGGAGCGGGTAGCGGAGCCGCGATTCGCGCGGCTTCGTGGCGATGCTCTCCAGGACGCTTCCGGACTCCACGGACTCCCCTAGCCCTGATCCGGCATTGAGAACTGCGGGGAAAGGCCCGAATTGAAAGTGGCCCCGTCGGTGGTAGGAGTGGAATCGCTAAACACCACTCTCCTCCAACAGGGCCACATTCGTGAAGCTAAGGAAAGGCTCTCTGCGGGGCCACGTCAAGGGCGATCTGGAGATCGCCTTCACGTCCGAGCCGCTGACGGCCCACGCCGGGCTCGAGCTCTTCGGGCGCTTCCTGCGGCGCGCGGGATTCGTGGACCGGCTCCGGAAGGTCTTCGCGGACCGCTTCGACACCGACTACGGCTCGCGGCGCATGGCGCTGCTGATCATCGGGCTGTTTCTCGTGGGAGGAAGTCGCCTGCGGCATGGTCGTGTGATGGCGCGCGATCCGCTCTTCCTTCGCTTCGTGCGACTCCAGCGCATGCCCGATGAGCGCACGCTCTCGCGGTGGCTCGCGGGGATCGTCGCCGGGTTTCGCGAGCGATTGAACGAGCTGTTGCGGGAGATCGGTGCTTCTCGACCCCGATGTGGCCGAAGAGTTCTCTGACGCGAAGTCCGTGAACAAGGCCCTCCGCGAGCTCGCCAACGTTCGGCGAGCCAAGGGCAAGGACGCCTCAGGCACAACGGGCGCGTAAGGCCGGAGTCGTTCGCGCTGCCCAGCGGATCAGCGGCTCAGCTGCCGGGGGAACTGACCGCCCGCAGCCGCCGCATGCCTGCCAAGTGTGCCAAAGCCATTTGGAACGCGCTGGTCCCCGGTCAGCTGCAGCCGCTTGTTATGCGGCCAGCTACGAAGCACGGCGTAGGCGAGGAATAGGTTTTGTCGGGCGGTGGCGGGCAAGGTCGTAGGATGTCTGCAGGTTGAGCCAGAACTCCGGCGTTGTGTTGAGGGCCTGCGAGAGAAGCCACGCCGTTTCCGGCGTGACACCTCGTTTGCCTCGAACCAGCTCGTTGATGCGCTGCACAGGAACCCCGAGGTGCTCCGCGAGGGCGACCTGGGTCTGGCCCAGGGGCACCAGGAACTCCTCAAGGAGCACCTCACCCGGATGAGTGGGAACACGGTGCTCCGGCTGCATGGCTACCCCCTGTGGTAGTCGAGAAATCGAACGTCGTGCGCCGCTCCCTCGACCCAGCGAAAGACTACACGCCACTGCTCGTTGACTCGGATACTGTGGAATCCTTGCCACCGCCCCCGGAGGGCCTCGAGCCGGTTACCCGGAGGAGACCGGAGATCCGAGAGCACGCGTGCGGAGTTGATCATATCGAGCTTCCGAACTGCCGCGAGAATGTCACTCGGAAACGCACGTACCCGGCGCGTCCGCGCACCGTGGTAGAGATCGGCGGTGGCCTGGTCGCCGAACGACGCTATCACTGAGGAAAGCTATCGGATACACGGCAACCATGCAAGTTTCCGGTTGTCTTCTGGCTGCATAACGGAAACGCGGCCCTTGGCGTCAGCTGCAGCAGTTTGGTGACTGCTCCCCCGGCAGAGCCGGGGGCATCTGGATGTGAGCCGGCAGAGCCGGCTTATTAATAACGGCGACGCTGCGCGTCGCCTTGGGGCCCCCTCACGGGGGCCGCTCATTTCAGTAGGCCGAGCTGATCGATTCGCTGGTCCTCGGACTCCTGGTGTCGGATGTAGTTGCGGATGACCTCTTCATCACGCCCTACTGTCGAAACGAAGTACCCACGTGCCCAGAAGTTCCTCCCGATGAAGCTGCGCGTCGTCTCAGCGTAGTTCCGCGCGATCCAGATCGCGCTCTTACCCTTCAGAAAACCTACGACCGACGCGACCGAGTACTTGGGTGGGATTGACACCATCATGTGGACGTGATCAGCCATCAGGTGCCCTTCCTCGATCTCGCACTCCTTTTGGTGCGCCAGTCGTCGGAACACCGCCCCGAGGTGCTCCCGGAGCTTCCCGTAGAGCACCTTTCGCCTGTATTTCGGAATGAAGATGATGTGATACCGGTCCCGGAATTGTTGAACTTTGGCGGCCTCCCCGGCATAGCCGGGGGAACTCTCATCGGGTCTTAGGCCGCGCGCTCACCGCGTTGAGAACATGTCGGAACCGACATAGACTACACGAGATGGCTGAAGCGGACAAGCCGGTCGTATGGCTCTCGGGCGAGGTGAAGACACCGCGTTTACGAAGGCCGCTCGCATTGAGGCGGGGCTGCTGCTGAGGCAGCTGCAGCAGGGAAAGACCTTGGGAATGCCGCGCGCGCGGGCCATGCCGGGGATCGGACCCCGCTGCTTCGAACTCCGGATCCCGGATCAAGACCAGACTTGGAGGATCGTGCTGCGAACCGACCCGGATGCCGTGGTGATCGCAGAGGTGTTCTCGAAGAAGAGCCGGAGCACGCCGAGATGGGTAATCCAGGGCGTGTCAGCGGCGGCTGCGGCGGTATGACGAGGCCGCCAAGGAGCGAGGAGAATGAAGAAGAGCAAGAGAGAAAGGCTGGAGGCCGCCGGCTGGCGAGTGGGAAATGCCTCGGACTTCGTGGGGCTTACGAAGGAAGAGGCCGCATTCGTGGAGATGAAGCTCGCGCTCGCCGATAGCGTTCGAAGGCGCCGCCAGACGCGGCGGCTTACGCAGACCCAGCTCGCCAAGAAACTCGGATCAAGCCAATCGCGCGTGGCCAAGATGGAGGCAGCCGATCCTTCCGTTTCGATCGACCTGCTGATGAGGGCGCTCCTCGAAATGGGAGCCAGCCGCGCCGAGCTCGCGCGCGCGATCAGCAAGCGCATCCGCCGCGCGGCCTAACGGACCGGCGGTTCAGCTGCGCTCAACAGCGCTGACCGCCAACGCTGGGGCACGGTGCCCGCCGCCAGAACGGTACCATGGATCGATTGAAACGAGCTGTTGGGCGTCAGCTGCAACCGCTGGTTAGCCGGCGTGCCGCGCGAGTGCGACAGCGACCAGCCGGGGCTGGCCATCGAATGTGCGCTCCTCGCACCGTACGATCGAGCCGGTCGGAAACGCCCAGTGTTCGTCTTGTGGGTGCGGGTTCTCGGTGACGATTCGATACGAGCCGTCTGCGAGGCGCTCGGCGTGGACGGGGCGCCAGACGTCCACCCCCTCGTCTTGGAGCTCGACGAGGATCGGAACGAGCGTGCTGAAGCCCTCCGTCCAGTGGTCCCGATCGAGCGAGTATGCATCGATAGAGAAACCGTCGGGGTACCGCGAGAAGCCTGGCTGCTCGATGAGCCGAGTGACCGCGGCCTCCGCGGCCGCGCGTGAAGAGTAGACGCCAATGAGCTTAGTCTCGTCGCGCCCTTCGGCTTCGTATTCGTGCTGGAGGACGAAGACTTCCGCCATGGCTCGTCTTCACGCCGGCTAACGGATCAGCGGTTCAGCTGCGCGCAACAGCGCTGACCGCCAACGCCGAGGCACAGTGCCCGCCGCCAGAACGGTACCATGGATCGATTGGAGCGAGCTGTTGTGCGTCAGCTGCAACCGCTTCCATAGTAGGCGATGTCAAGAGCGTAGTTCTCCGTTGTTCGACCTTGCGGCGTCGAACGTCCAGGGGGTCATTCAACCACTCGACACCCCACGGGCTCATCCGCTGTCTTCGTCCGCGTTCTCCTCGGGCCGTGAAGCGTGCGGGCTTGCGAACCATGCTTCCATCGGGGCCTCGAAGGCCATCGCTTCATTCGGTCCTGCGAGGGGGCATATCCTTGTTATTGGGCCTGCAACCGCAGTCGCGGCCACGCGTTGGCACGGATGCTTCCCCTCGACCCTGTGCCCCGGAGATCCGAGTCTCGCTGTAGCAGACGGTGCTCCGTCAGTGCGGAGCGATCAGCGAGTGACGAGACCGTGGATCTTCCGGGGGTCGTACTCCTCCTGTGTCTTCCACATGGCCAGCACGATCGCCGCGATCTGGCGCGCCACCGTGAGCTTGGCCAGGTTCGGCTTCGTGCCGTTCTCGAGCTGACGGTCGTAGCCGTCGCGCAACGGATTCCTGCCGCAGTGCGCGATCACCGTCGTCGCCGCGCCCTTGAAGATCGCCTTGAGCAGCCGGTTGTGATTGAAGTTCAGGCCGCGCGTCTGCACGACCCGAGCCCGGACCCACCGGCCCTGGTCCAGCACCCAGTCGCTCGATGAGCGCATCACGATGGCGAAGCCGCAGTACGCCCAGAACTGCCGCTTGGTGCGAAAGCGGTGTGGCGTCACCACGATCGGCAGCGTCTGCGCGACGCGGATCGGCCCGAGGCCGGGTGCCGTCTCGAGGATCCGCGCGATCCGATGCCGATGCGACTCGCGCAGCATCGAGGCTTCCGCCTCGGCCTTGAGCGCCTCGAGCTGCTCGAGCTCGCGGCCGAGCAGCTCCACCATCTCGCGCGTCGCCGGCGGCAGGGCTCGAGCCCGCTTCGCCCGCTCCTCGGCCCGGAACACAGCCTCGCCGGGACACGGCACACCGCGCGCGCGGAAGAAGCTCTTGAGTCGGCTCTTCACCCGCACCACGTCCCGCGTCACCATCGTGTACGTGCGCGCCCGGTCGCGCAGCGCCGTGAAGACCTTCGCGTCCTTGTAGACCGGCCGGTCAATGCTGCCCGTGCGCAGCTTCTCCGCGAGTCCGTGCGCATCGATCGCGTCGTTCTTCTGGCCCGGCTTCCACTCGCCGCGGTACACCACGAGCTCGGCCACGTGCGGCGACAGGATCTCGTAGAGCCACTGGCTCCACTCTCCCTCCTCGATGCACAGGTGCAGGTTCCCCGCGAGCTGCTGCAGGTAGCCCACCAAAGCCTTCCCGTTCGTCTCCACCACGTCGCGTCGAATCTGCTTGCCCGACGCATCCAATCCGCAGAACGTGACACTCGCGGCGTGCACGTCGGCTCCGAGATAGCGTTCCATCGCGGTCCTCCTTCGTTGGGCCTCATGCCCAGGTTCGTTCAACCCGAAGCATGTCCCCAGCGGAGGAGACCGCCACTGCCTCGCCACGCCGTCCATCCACGGACCGCGTCGGACTCGAGGACGTGGCCTGACTATGATGCCTTGTTAGGCTGCGCCATACCGCACAGCCCGCGAATGGTCACTGACCGAAGAATAGCAACGCGAAGAACCCAAGGAAGAGCGTTCCGAAGATCAGGGTATAGACCACAGTGACGGTTCGGATCGCAATGACGAGACTCCGAAGTGCGCTGAGCTCAAGAGCGCGGCGAGACCAGACGAACGACGTGATCTTACGTGAGCCCGAGATCTGCATCAGCGTCTCGTGCCAAGGGCCCAGCTCGGCGGAGATCTCAGGGTGGTGCTCGTCAATCGCGTGGCACAGGCGAGCGCCGAGGGTCCAGCCGACGAACACAAGGCTCGCGAGTAGGATTACGATCGTTGCTAGCACTGGCGCAGCCTAACGGATCAGGCGCTCAGCTGCGGCCAACAGCGCCTCCGAGGCCGAGCTGGGCAATCATTGTTGATGCCAGAAGGCTACCAAACTTCAATTGAAACGCGCTGTTGGACGTCAGCTGCAGCGCCTTGTTGGGCTGCGAGCCGCGAGCATTGCCCACGCAATGCCGAAGAAGGCAACGGCCGCGAGAATTGAAACGAATGCGAGAGCCGGACTATCTGAGGCACCTCTGAATAGGAAGAGGCCCCCGAACGCTCCGACCCACATTGAGTAGGTGAGCAAGAGATACACGCCTGCGAACCCTAACGAACGACGGGAGATTCCGAGAAGTAGGACCGCGATGCAGACAAGGGGCAGCGACCAGAACGTCAGGGAAGGGCCAAGTGGCACGTTGAGGCTACCTGCCTTCCCGATTGTGACGAAGGCCGGCCAGATCATGGCGGGCATAGCTCCTGCAATCATTAGGAGCGAGGGCAGCAGCGCTCGCAGTTCGTCTAACTCGCGCCGGAGTGAGTCCCGCATGTCTCAGGGCACCGCTCTCGCAGCCCAACGGATCGGCCGCTCAGCTGCGCGCAACAGCGCCGCCGAGGTTAATCCTCTACCAAGTTCGATGCCAAGATGCTACTGAACCTCAACTGGAACGCGCTGTTGCGCGTCAGCTGCAGCGGCTTGTTAGGCGGCGAACCCCGGACCATCAGTGCACCGGATTCCGGAACTTGCCGATGATCGGGAGGCCAGCGAGACATTGAGCCTCCTCCGACATTGGCTCGAAAGGAGCAGAGTTGAGTATGGCGGTGTACACACTCTCGCGAAGTCGCTGATCGTCTCCCGTCAGAATCTCGGGCTGCTCCCGAAGCTCGCCGTCCGGCAAAAGAAAGAACCGCGCCACTACGCACTGGTGGGCACGAACGCCAGACGGGAGAATCCAGGCATCGATCATCTTGCGATGTACCTCCGTGAGGTACTGGCGAGGTGCCTCCTTGGTCATGCAACTCAGATCGATCGGCGGAGCGGTGCTCACGGGCACCGCGCACGGATCAGGTCTAGAAGCGCACGCCAGAGACGCGGCTACCGTGATCGCAGCACTCGCTTTCCGGATACGCACGCTTCGCCGCCTAACGGATCAGGCGCTCAGCTGCGGCCAACAGCGCCTCCGAGGCCGACCGAGCACCAGTGATCGATGCCAAATGCTACCAAACCTCAATTGGAACGCGCTGTTGGGCGTCAGCTGCAGCGCCTTGTTAGGCAGCGGATGCTACCTGTGAGGTGAATCGATAGCATCGGAAGGCTTGTTGAACGGAGTTTTGAGGCCGCCTCCATAGGAATTGGGCCACAGAACCGCGACTACGATGGCGACGAAGCAGAGAACGAGGATCAACGCGGCAATGATGTCCAGAATCGGGATCTGAAACCGCCTCGTCGGTACGATCGGGTCCTTCAACGGACCATCTTTGGCGCCGCCTCCGGGGTAGTCTCTAGCGAGGCGAGAGGATGCGCGGCGGCGTGGCTTCGGGCGTCGCTTGGGGCCGAGCAGGTCGCGAAACTTGAAGTTGTATCTCGTGACCACGTTCCGCTGCCTAACGGATCGGGCTTCAGCTGCGCCAGCCAGCGCTGACCGGCCTCGCCGAAGCCACGGAGTTTCGTCGCCAAAGGCTACCAAAGCCGGTAACGCCCAGCTGGCTGGTGTCAGCTGCAAGCCTTTGTTAGGCAGCCGCCTCAATGAAACACTCGAGGCGGCGAGACGCTCTCCTCCGGAACCTCGGAGGCGCCAGACGACCGGAGGAGCTGGTCGCCCCACTCGCGTTGTGGAGGGGGCCAGGTGTCGCGCTCGAAGCGGCGGAGGTGCGCATGAGCTTCGGCGAGGCGCCCCGCTTGAGAGAGCGCGTACGCGAATGTGTTGCAGTAAACCATACGCTCACGTTCAAGAATGAGCTTTCCGGAGATCTGCTGAAAGTACCAAATGGCTTGCTCCCACTGACCCAACCGGGTGTGCGCAAGCCCCAAGAGGAGCCGGTCGCTGTCCGTGTCGAACCCACGCTCGGCCACAGGCTGGAGCAGGGAGATCATGCGGTGCCAGTCGGACTCGCCCCAGGCGTCGAGGGCACGCCAGAGACGCGCGATCTGCCAAGGCGCCGAGAGCAGCATCTGGAGCCGAGATCGCTTCTTCAACGATTAATCGCCCGGGTTTCGCGCGGCTGCCTAACGGATCAGCGGCTCAGCTGCGCCAAGGGCCGCTGACCGCCAGCGACTGGCCACCCGAGCTCGCCGCTAGACTGTACCACGGACCGATTGGAACG
This sequence comes from uncultured Gemmatimonadaceae bacterium, assembly GCA_964584905.1. Lineage (GTDB taxonomy): Bacteria > Gemmatimonadota > Gemmatimonadetes > Gemmatimonadales > Gemmatimonadaceae > JALZIF01. Next base: position 10,537 of record CAZPCC010000446.1, read on the forward strand.
AGGCCCTTGGTGTCAGCTGCAGCCGCTTGTTATGCCGCAGGCTCGCCCAGCTGGATCAGGCGACTCTCAACCTGTGAGTCGAGACGCTCTCGGTTCTCGGGCCGAGAGTAGATGCGTGGAGCGCGGGATATGACAAGCAGCTCGACAATCTGCCGCGTCGTAAGGGTATGTGGCGCTTGCGAGAAGCGATGCTGAGCAGCGTAGGATAGGCCAGCGCCGTCGCGAAACGGCAGGAAGTGAGCATAGAGCGAGAGCATCTCGCCCTCGGAATGGCTGCGCGGTAGCAATGACGCCCAGATGAAGTTTCGGACGTGCCACTCGAGCATGGGGAGGCGCTCTGGGAAGGTGGCCGCAACGAAGCTACGGGCAACCCACGAGACATGCCCCTCCGGCTCGAGCGCCAGAACAACTCGGGAGAACTCTGCGGGAGGATTGGCCTCCTCGGGGGGAAGAGACGAGAGAACTCTCGCGACTTCGTCAAGGTGCGCGTAGTAGACGCGGTAGACGTATCCGGCAACGCCAACGCATAGGAGGAGAATTACCGCGCAGAGACCGATCGACGTGCGCCACAGAAGCCTTCGCATCTGGTTCTTCCTGCGGCATAACGGATCGGCGGCTCAGCTGCCGGCCCGCGGAAACCCTCCGCTGGACCTCGGAGCCGCCTTGCCAGACTCTACCACCTCCGTTGGAGCTCCGTAGTGGCCGGTCAGCTGCAGCCGCCTGTTAGGCCGCAACCCCCCGACCTACCGGCGGGCTGCCGGAAGCCGACCGAAAGGACCCCCCGTTGCTTCGCCCACGCCTCGAGCGGAGCCACGGCTCCTGAGCCCGCGGCCCGACTTGGAGAGTGCCCCTGAGCACCGCGGCGTGGTTGCTCCGGCGACCGCAGCCGGCTCCCGGGTCGCGATTCTGGGGGCGGGCGACGAGAGTGTGCGGTGGCCCGGTGCCGGGAACGCAACTCGACGCCTGCAAGAAGAGTTTCGCCGAAGCCTGACTGTTGGCTGGTGCCGCCAGCTCCCGTCACGGCGACAGAAGTAGAGCCGTGAAAAGAAGCGCATCGATCTGGGCGCGCGTTGCGGCCTAACGGATCAGGCGCTCAGCTGCGGCCAACAGCGCCTCCGAGGCCAAGCGAGCACCACTGTGGATGCCAGAAGGCTACTAAACCTCAATTGGAACACGCTGTTGGGCGTCAGCTGCAGCGCCTTGTTAGGCGGCAAGCGCGCATAGAAGGGGTGCTACTCGGCGATGGGTGGCAAATGGGCCCTGTCGATTAAGCTAGCGCAGTACATTGCAGTTGAGCCAGTAGGTGGCGGGCAACCGATCTCTCCCGATGGAATGATGTCGATGACGTATGACCACCCTTCGACAAGAAGAATGCTCGAAGGCAGATTGGGAACGAACACCTCGATCTCGCAATCTTGACAGAGATCGCCGTCCCCCGGGAACACCATTCGAAACGTGCAAGTGAAGGGGCCCCGCCCTGACTCGGGCGACATGCGGACCAGCTCACCGAGGACGCGCTGAGTGTCGGGCTCCTCCGCGCCTGCAGGGGCAGTGAGCAGAGTTGCTAGCGCGAATCCTGCGATGATGGAACGCACTTCTTGCCGCCTAACTACTAATGCGCAGCGACGCCCGATTTGGGAATGCTGCGAGGGTTTGCAGCCTATTGTACACGGTGGTTTTGGAACTGTTGAGTGTGATAGCGGGTTTGGGAGGAGGTCGTTGGAGTCGCGGCTGCGGCCGCTCGCAGGGTATCGGTCGACCCCTTGGGTTCGCTGCAGATGGATCTCGCTCGGGCTCCCTGCGTGGGGACACTCCGTCCCGTTCAGGTGTTCCGGGGGGCGGCGCTCTACAGCGCGGCGCGCATCCGCTCGACGGCCTCCTCGAGCTCGTCGGGCCGCAGGTACGCATAGCCGAGCCGTGCCGCCGCACGCGGGCGGCCGTCGAGGGCGAAGGTGCGGGCGGTCGCGAAGTGGACGCCTTGCGCGCGGGCGCGCTCCGCCCAGGCGTCGACGTCGATTCCGGGGGTGGCGCGGGCCCACAGCGCCATGCCGCCGGGGGGGAGGTCGAAACGGAGCGCGTCGGCGAGGTGGCGGTGCAGCGCGGCGGCGAGGGTGTCGCGGCGCTCGCGGTAGAGGCGGCGCATGCGGCGCGCGTGGCGCTCGACGACGCCGTCGGCGAGCAGCTCGGCGACCGCCCGCTCGACGGCCGGGTCTCCCTGGCGGTCGATCGCGCGGCGCAGCCGCACCATTCGCTCGAGCAGCGGCGGCGGCGCCACCGCGTAGCCCACGCGCAGACCCGGCGCGAGGATCTTGGACAGGCCACCGATGTACACCACCTGCCCGTGCGTGTCCTGGCTGGCCAAGGGTAAGCGCGGGCGGCCTTCGTAGTGAAACTCGTG
>CAZPCC010000447.1:0-3133 GCA_964584905.1 uncultured Gemmatimonadaceae bacterium
CGCCGAACGGATTCCACCGCGCAAGAACCACGATGGCGATCGCAATGAACCCTCGTCCAGCCGATATTCCCTCGGAGAAGGTGCCTGCCTGTTCGAGAACCAGGGTAGCTCCGCTCAACCCGCCGAGCGCGCCGGCAGCGATCAGCACCGCCCAGCGGACCCGCGCCGGATGGATGCCCGCGGCAATCGCCGCTTCCGGATTCTCGCCGACCGCACGGATTGCAAGCCCTGCGTGCGTGCGAAAAAGCAGAATCCACGAAAGCGGGAGCAGAGCATAGATGAGCAGCGTCGTCGGCGGTTGAGCGAAGAAGGCGTGTCCCACCACCGGAATGTCTGACAGCAGGGGAACCACCACTGGATCGGACATCGGCACCGCGAGGGCCGCCCCTGCGGTGCCGTAGCCCGCGCGATACAGTGTACCGGTGAGCCCGGCCGCGAGAAGTGTGAGCGCGGTTCCGGTTATGATCTGATTGGCTCGGAAGCTTACGGTAACCAGCGCGAATACCGCCGCCAGCACCACGCCGCCCACAATCGCGGCCAGATAGCCGGCGAGCAGGCTCCCTTCGACGCCAAGCATCGGACCCGGATAACCGCCGACCAGTGCACCGAACGCCCCAGCCAGCACGATTCCCTCGAGCCCAACGTTCACCACTCCACTTCGTTGCGAAAGCGTTTCACCAAGCGCCGCCAGTGCCAATGGGGTGGCGGTGCGAACCGTCGCTTCCAGAAAGCCCGCGACAATCTCGCTCAAGACGCCTCGTCAGGCGGCAGCACCTGTGTTGCCGGGAGACGCCGCTCGAGCGCTCGTCGCGTCGCCGGTACGGCAAGCACGAGCAGAATCAATACCGCCTCGATGATGTAGACGACTACCGACGGCACCCCGGCGTCGCGCTGCATGGCGAGCGCGCCTGACTCGAGTCCGGCGAAGAATATTCCGCTGACGACCACCAACAGGGGGTCGAGCCGGGCGAGCAGCGCCACGGCAATGGCCGAGTATCCGTATCCGGGTGACAAGTTGTCGTACAACGCATACGTCACTCCGCTCACCTCCGCGGCTCCGGCAATTCCCGCTAGCGCGCCGCTCAGCAGAAAGCTCTGAAAAACCACCCGCTCCACTGCGATGCCCCCCGCTACTCGCGCCGCGTCCGGGTTTGCCCCTGCGGCGCGCATACGCAGCCCCGCCGCCGTGCTACGCAGAAGCCACCACAAGGCGGGGGCGGCCAAGAGGGCCAGCAACAGCCCCGCATGCAGGCGGCTCGGCGGCAAGAGTAGCGGAAGACGGCTCCCTTCGGGGATGGGCAGGGATTGAGGATAGATTCCGAGCGGCTCCTGGAGCGGACCGCGAACCAGATACGACACCAGGTGCAGCGCCACAAAGTTGAGCATGATTGTACTGATGACTTCCAGCACGCCGAAGCGATGGCGGAGCTGCGCCGCAATGCCGGCCCATAGCGCGCCGGCAAGCATTCCGGAAAGCATTGCGGCCGGGAGTGCGAAGAGCATCGGTGTGTCGCCCAGCGCGAGCGCAACCGTGGTTGCCGCCGCTGCGCCAACCAGAAGCTGACCCTCGGCTCCGATGTTCCAGATCCCCGCTCTGAAGGCCAGTGCAACCGCCAAGCCCGCCAGCACGAGAGGAACCGCGCGAACCAGCGTTGCCGACCCGAGCGCGAACCAGGAGCCGAACGAGCCGCTCCAGAGCGCGCGCATAGCGAGCGCCGAGTCGAAGCCCGCGAGCTCGAGCGCCAGCGCCGTTCCCGCAAGGGCAAGAACGACGGCGGCAGCAGTTCCAAGGAGCGGAGCGAGTCGAAGCACGAATGGTCGAGGCCAATGGGAGGAACGCTGCGACGAAAGCACGTGCCGCTTTGCAGCGCAAGTGCCATCAACGCCTAACGGTCGTGCGCGGAAAACGGACGAAACAGCGGGACGGACAGCTGTCAGCGAGGTAGCTGTGAGCCTCGAGTGGCGTCGGGTTTGCTCGATCGAAGATAAGACGCGCTCTTCGACGAACCCGCCGCAGTCCGACAGGGTCCTTACAGCCTTCGAACAGTACGTCCGCCAAATCGGATGTATGATTTGTCATCCGACGGCGGTGCTCCTTCTCCCGAATGATTCCGCATGCTACTCCCGCTGTTGACGGCCGTGGCGGTATCGCTCGATCCAACTACCTACTCGGGGCGAGACGGCCAGTTGCTCGTCGCGCCACCGCGACTGGACGGAGCAGTGGTGATCGATGGGGTGCTCAACGAGCCTCAATGGGCGCAATCGGCCCGGCTCACCGGCTTTTCGCAGTACGCGCCCTCCGATGGCCGGCCCGCCGAGGATTCGACCGACGTGCTGGTTTGGTACTCCGCAACTGCCATCCACTTCGGGATCCGTGCTTTCGAGCGGCACGGAGTGGTGAGCGCCACCCTCGCCGAGCGCGATAGAATCACCGCCGGCGACTACCTCGAGTTGCTGCTCGGAACTTTCAACGATGGCCGGCAGGCAATGGTTTTCGCCATAAGTCCGCTTGGCGTCCAGGCGGATGGGATTCTGGTCGAGACCGGCGCGACGGCGGGCGGCTTCACTGGTGCGACGGTTGTACGCGAGCGGCCCGATCTCAGCCCCGATTTCGTTTTCGCCTCCGCGGGCCGCATCACCGACTACGGATACGAGGTGGAGGTCCGCATCCCGTTCAAGAGCCTGCGCTATCAACCGGCAGCCGAACAGACGTGGGGGCTGAACGTCGTTCGTTACGTCAGGCATTCCGGATACGAGGACGCGTGGGCGCCAGCCCGCAGGGCGGCGTCGAGCTTTCTGCGGCAATCGGGATCGCTCACCGGCCTAACCGACCTGAGGCGTGGACTCGTATTGGACGTGACGCCGGAAGTGACGGCCTCGATGGCGGGCGCTCCGGCCGGCGCCGGCTGGGAATACGACGGCGAGCGACCCGAGGTCGGGGCTACCGTACGGTGGGGGATCACCAACAACCTGACGATGAACGGGACGGTTAACCCGGACTTCTCGCAGATAGAGTCGGACGCGGGGCAGTTCACATTCGATCCACGTCAGGCACTTTTTTTCGCGGAGAAGCGGCCGTTCTTTCTCGATGGCGTGGAGCAGTTCACTACGCCGAACTCGCTCATCTACAGCC
>CAZPCC010000448.1:0-17282 GCA_964584905.1 uncultured Gemmatimonadaceae bacterium
ACTGCCGATACACCTTCGGTACTGCGCGGCCTGACGCGATGTCGGCGAGCAGCTGCGTGAGCTCGGCCGCCAGATCGTCGCGCTGCATCGTCAGCACGTCGAGCTTGCTCTCGCACTGCGCGCGAAATTCAGCAGTGGCATCGCTTCGCTCGGCCTGTTCGCGCATGTGATAGCGCTTCAGTTCCACGATACTCAGCTTGTCGGCTAGCCAGCCTACCGTTTCAGCCATTGGACTGTTCGCCTCGTGCCGCGCGCACCGTGTTCATCACTTCCTCGTCTATGCGCTCGATGAAGTCGTTGCGCTGCTGGTTCAGCTTGTCGATCTGCCGCTTGGCCGCCGCCACCTGCTGATCGTTCCCAGCACGGGCTTTGTCCTCCTCATGCCAGAGGTGGACGTTGGTTTCGGCAAGGCGGGCGATGAGTTGACCTATCGAGTTCATCGGGAGGCGGGTATCGGTAAATGGGTAACGGCGGAACTGGAATCATTGCGAGCCGCCAGGAGGCGGCGAACCTCTTGCAACACCCGTTCGACCGGGATTCCGATGAGTCCGGGATGCTGCACGTGCTGCCGGCGCTCGCGGGCGCGCATCACCGCGATACCCGGATCTACCAGAATCGGCGTCGTTGGCAAGAGTGGGTTCCACTGTACCGGGTCGGTTGGGCCGTAGAGCGTCACCCGCGGAATACCTAACGCGGTGGCCACGTGCGCCGGGCCGGTGTCGCCGCTCACCAGCATACCGCACGATCCGATGGTGGCCATCATTAGCCGGAGGTCGAACACGCGGACCACCGGCACATCGGGCGCCATGTGGCGGAAACGCTGGAGCTTGGCGGCGTCGCCGGGATTTTCCAGCACGACCGGAGCTACGCCCTCCGAACGCAGAGCGTGCGCGAGCTCGGCGAAACGCTCCGCCGGCCATTCGCGGATCGGCTCGCTTACCGAGAGCACCAGCGCGACCTTCGTAACGCCTTCCGGCACGCCCGCATCGCGTAAGGCGGTCCCTGCAGCCCGAAGTTCGTCAGCTGTCACGACGAGCCGCGTCCGCGGTTCTCCGATCGGTACGCCGAGCATCTCGAGAAACCGCTGCCGCTCGCGCACCACGTAGACCTTCGCCAGCCCCGAGCGCGGCACCACGTGAGTGTACATGCGGCTCCACACACGCACGGCCCAACCGGCGCGGACCCGCGCCCCCGACAGCCACGCCAGGCGCGCCGTCGTGGGGCTGCCTTGCCCGTCGATGACCCAGTCGTACGCGCGTCGCCGCAGTCGCAGGATCTCACGCAAACTGTGTCGCCCATGGATCATGACCTCATCGATGAGCGGATGATGGCGCAGCAGTTCGGCCCCCATCGCAGACGACAGGAAATCGATGCGCGCCGCCGGAAAGGCCCGTCGGAGGTCTTCGAGGATCCCGGCCGCAAGGATTACGTCGCCCAGGCGCCGAAACTGCACCACGAGAATGCGATTCGGACCCGCCTCCACGAGGCGAGGCTTCGGCGATGAGTGAGCCGTCATGTGGCCGTAACCTAAGCGCCGCCTCCCGAGGGTGATACCTCGCTCGAACCAACGCCCGCCGCGCGCTCGGGAATGCCCTCGAGCAGGTCGGTGGCTGCAGCTACGACTTCGTCCACCGGGATGTCGCGGAGCGCCCTGCCCTCGGACCACACTAACCGGTGCGGCACGCGCCACGGGCCGAACTTTGATCCAAACGTGCGCGAGATCAGGACGACCGCGGGAACCTCGAAGGCCGACGCGACGTGCGTGGCGCTCGTGTCCGGCGTGAGCACCATGTCGGCGGCTTCAACCAGCGACAGCAGCTGCCGAAGGGAAGACCGCTCGAGACCGGCCGCCCCGCTTGACGCCGCAATGGCCATCACTGACGCCGCGTCGTAAAGGGCGCCGACGACCAGCACGACAAGGCGGGGATCGTGCGCGCGAATCCTCCGGATCGCTTCGATCAATCGCTCGTCAGGCCAACGTCGGCGCGGGTCGTGAGTCGATACGTTCACCAGCAGTCGCCGCCCAGCCACCTCGCACCGCTCGGCGGCCTCACGCCAGCGCGCGGTCGCAAACGCGCGCTCCTCCCCGGTAGGGTACAGGCGCATGCGCCACTCCGACCAGACAGGCGTGACGCCGAAGGCGCTCACGACGACGGAGGCCATCTGCACCTGATGCCCCGGCGGCGGCGGCGGCACGGCATGCGTGTAGATGAACTCGTTAGCAAGTCCGGCTACCCCGATCCGGTGCCGCACGCCTGACGCGAGCATTAGAAGCACCCGCGTGAGCGAAGGGGTGCTCACCGCCGCGTGATCGTCGACGATGGCATCGTATCGCGCACGGCGAAGAGCGCGCCACGCGCGCACCCACGACGTCAGGCTCTTGCGGTTGAACAGCACCACGCTGCCGACGTCGCGATTCCCTTCCAGGATTTTCGCGTTGCCTGGCGACGCGAGAACGTCGACGGTCATCCGCGGATGCGATCGCGCGATGGCGCGAATCAGAGGCGTGGCGAGAATCATGTCACCGATTCGGTCGTAGCGCACATACAAAACCCGGTGGGGGCCAGCGCTCCAGTCGGGCAGGGCGCCAGCGCCGCGAGGGAGCAGACGTGCCAGCCCGCGAAGCCAGGCGGCCTTCCAGGCTCGCTCCAGCCGCTTCAGAAACGGGTTCGCCACTCGTCAGGAAACTCCCCGTACCCGCAGGCCGGCGAAGCGGTACTCCACTCCCACGTTCTCGAGCAACAAGATCAGCCGGTGAAGCGGCAGCCCCATTACGGCGAAGTAGTCGCCTTCAATCCTCGAGACGAGGGTCGCGCCGTAGCCCTGGATGCCGTAAGCACCGGCCTTGTCCATCGGTTCGCCGGTCGCGATGTAGGAGTCGATCCGCCCGGTCTCGAGCGGGCGGAAAGTGACGACGGGGCTTTCGACAGCCGAGCGCGCCAACTCTCGATGGCGAACAGCCACCGCTGTGTGGACGATGTGAGAGCGATTCGACAGGAGGCACAGCATCTCCGCCGCCTCCTGCTCATCGCGAGGCTTACCGAGCACCACGTCGTCAACGACAACCACCGTGTCGGCGGCAATGACGACCGCGTCGCCGGCGTTTGCCGCCACCGCCACCGCCTTCTCGCGCGCCAGCCGCTCCGCGTACGCGATCGGAGCCTCTCCGGACACAAGGCTCTCGTCGATGTCCGCCGGCACTACATCGTGTGCGATGCCAATCATCGCCAGCAGCTCGTGCCGGCGGGGCGACGATGACGCGAGAATCACGCGCATGCCTACCGCTCCAGCAGAATCGTGACGGGGCCGTCGTTCACGACCTCCACATCCATCATTGCCCCAAAGTCGCCCGTCTCTACCGGCACTCCGCCAACGCGCAGCAGAGCCAGGAAACGCTCGTAGAGAGGAACGGCGATCTCCGGGCGCGCCGCATCGACGAAGCTCGGCCGCCGTCCGCGCTCCACGGCTCCGTAGAGCGTGAACTGCGAGACGACGAGCAGTGCGCCGCCAACATCGGCAAGGGCGAGGTTCATCTTGTCATCCGCGTCGGCGAACACGCGGAGCCCGAGAATCTTCTCAGCCATCCAGGCGAGGGCTGCCTCATCATCGGAGGAGGCAAAGCCCACGAGCAGCGCCAGCCCGCGGCCGATGCGGCCGGCAACGCGCGGCGCACGACCGGCGTCTCGGATGCGAACTTCGGCGCGCGACACACGCTGGACGACGACGCGCACGCGTCAGGCCTCCGGCCGTCGATAGGCGACGAGGGTCGTGCCCGCCACGTGCACCAGCGGCAACTCCCGCGAGAGTTCGTTGAGCAGCCTAAAGACGCCGATGTCGTGCCGCCGGGATCCATCGTAGTCGTGCCAGAGTACCAGACCTCCAGGCCTGACCATGCGCAGCGCCTTACGCGAGTCGCTGGCGACGTAGGAGTAGGCGTGCGAGCCATCGACGAAGACCAGATCGCACTGGCCGACGTACGGCGACTCGTCGAACGTCTTGCTGTCGGCGAACAGCTGCGCCACCCGGCCCTCGACCTCGGTGCCGGTGTACCGAAACGAGGTGAATCGCGACTCCGCGAGCGCGAACTCGACGTCCACCGGATCGTCGCCGGTCGCGTGCGAGTACTCCGACACGCGCTCCGGCGGCAGCGTCAGCGTCACCACGCGCCCGTCGGAGGGCATGTTTAGCGCCCAGAGATAGGCGGTCTTGCCGGTGCACGTTCCGAACTCGAACGCCAGGCGGGACCGCTTCGCGAGCACCGACAGGATCCACGCCTCGGCGTCGCTCGTGCCACCCGGCACGGTAATGCTCCCGCGCCCGATGAAGCGCACCTCTGCGTCGGAAGTCGGCCCCAGCTCATCCACGCGAAATGCGGGATCCAATTCCTCGATGCGCACCTTCCGAATGGGCCACTGCCCGAAGAGGCCTCGCTGCTTGCGTTGCCTTCGCACACGCGCGAGGTGCCAGCCCAGCAGCACCACTGCCACGAGAAGCAGGAGATTGAGCGAGACGAGAAAAGCGGTCACGAAGCCGGGACGGACGTTGGGGGTCGGGGGTCGGGGGTCAAGGGTCGAGGGTCGTTGGTTCGAGGGACGGAGTGAAGAGCACCGAACGCGACCAATCTAGTGAGGTTGAAGGCCGTCACCCCGCGCAAGCTGGAATCCGCAGGTCAGAGGCTACCGTTTCAGGCCACCGGCTTTCGTCGGGTGACGAACAAGAAACGGGACAGCCAAAGGCCATCCCGTTTCGCAAACCTCAATCCTCGACCCCCGACCCTCGACCCCCGACCCCCGCTACTCGACAGTCACCGACTTGGCCAGGTTCCGCGGCTGATCCACGTCCGCGCCGCGTTTCACGGCGATGTAGTATGCGAGGAGCTGCAGCGGCACCGAAGCGAGCACCGGTGTGAACATGTCGATCGTGTGGGGGATCCGGAACTCGTAGTCCAGCTTCCCCTCGAGCGACTCCTCTTCCATGCTCGTCAGGGCGATCACACGTCCGCCGCGCGCCTTAACCTCCATCACGTTGCTCACGATTTTCTCGAAGACAGAATCGTGAGGCGCGATGAAGCACACCGGCATGTTCTCATCTATCAGCGCGATCGGACCGTGCTTCATCTCCGCGGCGGGATAGCCCTCGGCGTGGATGTAGCTGATCTCCTTCAGCTTGAGAGCGCCCTCGAGTGCCGCCGGAAAATTGTAGCCGCGGCCGAGGTAGAGGAAATTGTTGGTGTCGAGGAACTCCTCGGCGATCTCCTCGACTTCCGCCGCGCGGTCGAGAATGTCCTGCACCTGATCGGGTATCGCGCACATCGCCTGCGCGATTTTCCGTCCGCGCTCGATGTCGAGCCCCCGCAGACGTGCGAGCTTGAGGGCGAACAGCGCCAGCGCCATCACCTGGCTGGTGAACGCCTTGGTCGACGCCACACCAATCTCCGGACCGGCGTGAATGTAAATACCGCCATCGGATTCGCGGGCAATTGTCGAGCCGACCACATTGACGATGCCTAACACCCGTGCACCGCGCCGCTTTGCCTCGCGCATTGCCGCCAGCGTGTCCGCCGTCTCTCCAGATTGCGAGATGCCGAGCATCAGCGTGCGCTCGGTGATGATCGGGTTGCGGTAGCGGAACTCCGATGCGTACTCCACTTCGACCGGAATGCGCGCCAGCTCCTCGATCATGTGCTCGCCAATGAGCGCCGAATGCCAACTGGTGCCGCAGGCGGTGATGACGATGTTGTCGAACTCCAGCAGCTGCTCCGACGTAAGGTTGAGCCCTCCAAGGCGCGCCGTGCCATCCTCGGGCTGCAGCCGGCCGCGGAAGGTGTTGGCGATCGTCGTCGGCTGCTCGAAGATCTCCTTGAGCATGAAGTGCGCGAAACCGCCGCGCTCGATCATGTCGAGATCCCAGTCGATCCGGCTCACAACCCGCGTGAGCTCCATTGCGTCGAGATCGATGACGCGATAGCCGGTGCGCTCCAGCACGGCGAGATCGCCGTCGTCCAGATAGACAACCTCACGAGTGTGCGCCAGAATCGCCGAGACGTCGCTGGCAACGAAGTACTCTCCATCCCCCAGACCGATCAGCAAGGGGCTCCCCTTGCGCGCGGCGACGATCTTGTCGCGCTCCTCGCTCGTCACGACGGCAATGCCGTACGTCCCTTCGACGGTGCGGAGCGCCGCCGTGACCGCTTCCTCGAGGTTGCCGTCGTAGTATTCCTCGATCAGATGCGCCAGCACCTCGGTATCCGTATCGGAGCGGAAGGAGTGGCCGGCTTCGATGAGCGCTCGTCGCAGCACCGATGCGTTCTCGATGATGCCGTTATGCACGACGGCGATCGTTCCGTCGCAGCAGATGTGGGGGTGGGCGTTGCAGTGGTTGGGAACGCCGTGGGTGGCCCAGCGCGTATGCGCAATGCCAAGCGTGCCGCTCACCGGATCGGCTTCGACGAGGGTCTCGAGCTCGATGATCTTGCCGGCCGCCTTACGTGTTTCCACGCCCCGGCCATTCATGATCGCGACGCCCGCCGAGTCGTATCCCCGGTACTCCAAACGCCTCAGTCCTTCGATTAGCAGCGGGCTGGCCACACGAGGACCAACGTATCCGATGATTCCGCACATTGTGAGTTTAGTGGTCTGATCTGGCTGTCTAACGAAGCGCTTCGAGCGGGGTACGCGACCGCGTCACCAACTCGCGGGCTTGCTGCTTCGATGGGGCCTCGGCAATGACGCGCACGATTGGCTCCGTTCCCGAGGGCCTCACATGCACCCACCGGTCCGGCCACGCCAGTCGAAGTCCATCCTGCACATCTACCTCGGCTTCCGGAAATTCCGCCCTGAGCGCCGCATACACTGAGTCCAGAGGCGCCTCGGGCCGTTCCAGCTTGTCCTTTACGATGTGGTACTTCGGATAACTGTCTATGACCTTGGAAAGCGGCTCACCGCTCTCGAGCAGCATTTGCAGCACCAGCGCCACACCTACGGGGGCATCACGCCCCAGGTGGAGCTCGGAGAGAATGACCCCCCCATTCCCCTCCCCACCTATCGCCGCACCCTCTCGCCGCATACGCAGCGCAACGTTCACTTCCCCGACCGGAGCTCGAATTACCTGTCGCCCGGCCTCTCCCGCCACGTCATCGAGGATTCGGCTGGTGGAAAGGTTCGCAACCACGGGGCCCGGCCGGTGCCGAAGAATCAGACGAGCGGCCAGCGCCAACGTGTAATCCTCACCTATCGCCACGCCTGCGTCTGAAACGATCGCCAATCGGTCCACATCCGGGTCCGTGGCAAGCCCGATGTCCGCGCCCGTCTCACGCACAAGGCGTTCCAGATCTCCGAGGTTTTCCGGCACCGGTTCAGGGGGTCGGGGGAATCGCCCATCCGCATCCAAACCGATCGCCACCATCTCGCAGCCAAGGGCCTCCAGCAGGGCCGGCATGATCACAGAGCCCGCGCCGTGAACGCAGTCCAGGGCGACCTTGAACCGCCTGCGCCGCAGCCGCTCGATATCGATGAACGGCAGCGACAACACCGCGTTCAGGTGTCGCGGAATGGCTTCTCCATCCAGCGTGATAATCCCCAGCTCGCTCCACCGCGCGCGCGGAATGTCGCCATCCGCTATCTCCCGCATTGCGGCGCCATCGTTTGCGTCCAGAAAAAGCCCGCTCGGCCCGATGAATTTGAGCGCGTTCCACTCCACGGGATTGTGGCTCGCCGTGATCGCAAGACCGCCGCCGGCATGGTGATGCTCCACTGCCAGCTGGATCGTGGGGGTCGGGGCCATGCCAACATCGAGTACGTCGACGCCGACCGACTGAAGCGCCGAGATGACGACCCGGTGAAACATCGGTCCCGACACACGGGAATCGCGACCGACGACCACGGTCCGGTGACCCTGCGTTCGCACCCAGGCGCCGAATCCCGCTGCATACCGGCCAACGAGTTCCGGGGTCAGCCCCTCGCCTACACGTCCCCGGATGCCGGAGACACTCACCATTAAACCACGAAAGCTCACTTGGTTTCCCCCACCCCAGTCACACGGTTTCCGAGCACTTGGACAAAGACCGGTCAGACGCCGAAAGGTTTCCAATTAAAGCGCCTTAAGTCCCTTTTGGAATTGCCTGGAACACTAACGGATCAATTAACGCTGCTAATTCCTGGCGACCGGATCAGCTTGAAACCCGATTCCGACATCAAGGTCGATGGTGCGACAGATGAGGCGGATTGGGCGGATGAAACGGATCGGTTTCGTGTGGAAACAGTGATCAGTCGCGCGGCGATCCTCGCCTCATCCAATCATATCCGCCTCATCAGCCAGATCCGCCTCATGCGTCGCCCCTTCGACCTTGATGCCAGTCGCATGCACGACTCCCACTCGACACTTTACCAGGGAGCATCCAGCTTGCGCCTCCCTGACCTCGCGAGTTTCTCCTGAGCGATCCGCTGGCCCTACTTCCATTCGCTTGTGCCGCGCGCGAGGGCCGCGTCGGTGACGACCCAGCACGGGATTTGGTGGCCGCCGGCGTCACGCTGCTTACCCGAAGTCCTCGATTGGTGCGCGCCCTGGCCGGACGGCGGTCAGCACTGCTGATGCCGAACGGCGGTGCCTTTCTCGTGGCGTTGGGCGCGAGTGAGGGTCGGGGCGCGGTGCTCATCAACCCGCGGTCCGCCCCTTTGGAGATCGCAAAACGGATCGCGGATGGAAATGTCGGAGCCGTATTCACCACTGCGGCTCTCGCGAAAGGGCTGCCGCCGGGCCTGACGCAAGTGCTTTTGGACGATTCACCACGCTATGCCCGCGTTATTGCCGGCGGCGAGCGACGCGATGTCGATCTCGGCGCCCACTTCGGCCTGGGGCTGGAAGGAGACCCGGGCGTTCCCGGAAGTGAGGAAGAGGCGGTAATCGTATACGCGGCGGACACGTCCGGCAGCCGGCCGGCCGCAGTTCTGACCCACCGCGTACTGCTGCATAACGCCCGCGCCGCAGCAGCGGCAACCGGAATGGGAGCTTCGGACCGTGTGCTGGCAGTGCTGCCTTTTACCGAGCAGTTCGGGCTTACCGTCACGCTTGTCGCACCGCTCCTTGCCGGAGCGCGCGTCGAGCCCGCCGAGCGCCTGGAACCCGAACGAGTAGCACAGCGACTGCGGAGCGGCGAGATCACCCTGTTCGCCGGCATTCGCGAGACCTACCTGGAACTACTGGAGGAGCTCGATAGGCAAGGCGGCGCGAGTCTGCCGCCCGCGCTGCGACTATGCATCTGCAAGGGGCCGCTCAATCCCGAGCTGAAGGACCGATGGGAAGAGCGTACGGGGGCGAGGATTCTGGAAGTAGGGCACGTACCGCGCTGAGATGAGAGATGCGAGAAGCGAGAAGCGAGAACGAGCGACTCGCATCTCTCATTTCATTGACAGCGCCACTTCCGGCGACACATCCAGCGGCTGGCGCATGCACTCCGCGATCGTGCCCTGCTCGAACGCGACGAAAAAGGCGTCGACGATCTCGGGATCGAACTGCTTGCTCGCATTCGTGCGCAGCTCGGTAACGGCCGCCTCGATCGACATGGATTTGCGATACGGGCGCACACTCATCATCGCATCGAACGCGTCGGCGACGGCACACAGGCGCGCGGCGTGGGGAATTGAATGCCCTGACAAGCCGTCGGGAGTGCCACGCCCGTCATAACGCTCGTGATGCGAGCGGACTATTGCGAGCGCGATGGGCGCGTCGGCGAGAAGGGGTTTGAGAATTCGCCAGCCTAGCACCGGATGCGTCATGATGTGTTCGTATTCTTCCCGCGTGAGCGGCCCTTCCTTGTTCAGCACCGCCTCCCGCACTCCGATCTTGCCGATGTCGTGCAACTGCCCGCCCATGTCGATCGCGCGGACCACTTCCTCATCGAGTTGTAGAACGTCGCACAGCACGCGCATGTAGCGGCTTACGCGAATGGAGTGCCCACGGGTGTACGGATCCTTGAGCTCCACCGCTTCGGCCAACGACTGGACGCTGGCGAGGAACAGAGATTCCAGCCGCTCGGACTGCTCGCGCACCCGCTCCTCGAGGTTTTCCTGGTACTCCCTGTTCTCCAGCAACAGGCGCCGCTTCTCCATCGCCTGACCGATCCGCACCCGGACCTCGTCGATGGAGAACGGTTTCGTCAGGTAATCCATCGCGCCCATCGCAATGCTGTCGACCGCCACCTGTACGTCGTTGACCGCCGTGATCATAACGACGGCAACAGTCGGATACCGCGCGCGCACATTCCGCAGCAACTCGGACCCGTCCATGTACGGCATGCGCATGTCGGAGATCAGCAGATCGACCGGCTCGCGAGCGAGCACCTCGAGCGCTTCGACGCCGGAGCCCGCCTCGAAGCAGGTGAAGCCGTCGCCGCCCATCAGGCGCATCAGCGCCTGCCGCAACCGCGGCTCATCGTCCACGATGAGGCACCGCGGCGGCGTCCGCGCCGAATCGAAAACACGGGCGGTCACCGGCTCGAGCTCCCTTCGAGCGCTCGCCGCGTCCGGATGTTCCCGCTATCTTCCGTCAATCCCTTTGACTCTTTCTCTGATATGACTCGCATACTCGACGACGAACTCGAGGCACGGTTCGGCACTCGCGCGATCCACGCCGGACAACGGCCGGAGCCGCTCGCGGGCGCGATCATGACCCCCGTATATCTAACGTCTACCTACGTGCAGGACGCACTGGGTGAGCATAAGGGGTACGAATATGCTCGCGGAAAGAATCCTACGCGCGAAGCGCTCGAGCGCAATGTGGCGGCGCTGGAAGGGGCCACGCACGGATTCGCGTTTTCGAGCGGAATGGGGTGTCTCGACTCGATCATTAAGCTTTTCCAATCTGGCGATCACATCGTCTGCGGCGAAAACGTCTATGGCGGCACCTTTCGACTGTTCGATCGAATCCTCCGCAATTTCGGGCTGACGTTCACCTACGTCGATACGCGTGATGTAACGCGCATCGCCGACGCATGCAGGAAGAATACGGTCGCCGTGCTCATCGAGACGCCGACCAATCCGCTGATGCGCCTGACAGATCTCAGTGCCGCCGCGGACGTGGCGCATGCAGCGGGCGCTCTGCTCATCGTCGACAATACATTCGCCACACCGTTCTTCCAGCGCCCCTTCGAGCACGGCGCCGATATTGTCTATCACTCGACCACCAAGTACCTGAACGGGCACAGCGACATGATCGGCGGTATCGCGCTGCTGCGCGACGATGAGCTGGCCGACAAGCTGCAGTTCATTCAGAACGCGGCGGGCGCGGTGCCCGGCCCATTCGACTGCTGGCTCGCCCTGCGCGGCACCAAGACCCTGCACCTCCGCATGCCCGCGCACGACCGCAACGGCCGTCAAATCGCCACCTGGCTCGCCGGACGGCTGGGAGAAGAGCGCGTCATCTATCCGGGCCTCGAATCACACCCGCAGCACGCGCTCGCCAGGCGTCAGATGTGCGGCTTTGGCGGCATGATCTCGGTCGAGACCGGAAGCAAGGAGAACGCTGCCAAGGTACTCGGCCGTACGCGGGTATTTTCCCTTGCCGAATCGCTGGGCGGAGTGGAAAGCCTCATCAGTCACCCGGCGATGATGACCCACGCGTCCGTTCCGGTGGACCGAAGGGCCGAAATGGGCCTCTCCGAGGGGCTGATCCGGCTGTCGTGCGGGGTGGAGGATGTGGAGGATCTGCTGGAGGATGTGGCGTTTGCATTCGAGGGGCTGTAGGGTCGGGAATCGGGAATCGGGAATCGGGAATCGGTCGCCGACGAAATGGGGAATCGGGAATCGGGAATCGGTCGCCGACGATTGGACTTATCGCGCGTACGCACTGAGCGTTTTCGAAACGGAACAACCCAAGACCCCGCACCGTAGGGACTAATCCGATAGGAGCTCTAAGCCGCATCCCCGATTCCCGATTCCCGATTCCCCATTCCCGACAAACAATGCCCGACCGCATCACCCTCACCCAGATCGATCCCACCGCGTGGGAGCACCCGGCGGACCGTGCGGCACTGAATGCGCTGCGGGCGATTCCGGGGTTCGACGAAGTCGTCCGCAAGATTGCCGGGTTCTTCGGCGAGCGCGGCGTAAGGCATCTGTTCTCCGGCAACGCCGTCCGCATTGGACCCCGCCAGCGCCCAAAGTTGAACGGGCTGTACGAGGAAGTGCTCGAGACGATGGATTGGCCCGTCAGGCCAGACCTCTACGTCACCCAGACGGCGGCGGTCAACGCCGGCGCGGTGGGGTTCGAGAATCCATTCATCGTGATCAACTCCGGAATGATTGGGCTGCTCGACCGCGAGGAGCAGCGGACCATCCTCGGCCACGAGCTCGGTCACATCATGAGCGGTCATGCGACGTACCGCACGATCGCGCTGTTGCTGCTCTATCTCGGCGTGAACAACCTTCCGTTGCTGGCCGGAATGGCGATTCTGCCTATCCAGCTCGCGCTGTTCGAATGGTTCCGCAAGAGCGAGCTCTCCTGCGACCGCGCCGGACTGCTTTCGGGTCAGGACCCGGTCGTCGCAATGAACGCGTTCTTCAAGATGGCGGGTGGCAACCCCGGCATGAAGGACGAGGCAGGGGTTGAAGAAGGCGATTCGATAAGTCTCGACGAGTACCTGGTGCAATCCGAGGAGTATGAGCTGGGTGGCAACGCGGTGGACACGGTGTTCAAGTACATCAACACCGCCTTCCAGACGCATCCGTTCCACACAGTCAGGGTGGCCGAGCTGCACCGGTGGGTCCGCTCGGGGGACTACCATCGGATCGTGGGCGGAGAGTACCCGCGGCGCGACCAGCCCAAGCGCCCGTTAGGTGAGGACTTCTCCGATGCCGCCGGCTACTACGGTGGGCGGGCCCGCACTGTCGCCGGCCAGGTAGGGGACATCGTCCGCAATGCGGCCGACGCATTCGGCGAAGCCTTTCAGAACCGGCCGCCGAAATGAAGGTTGTGATCGTCGGCGGGGGCGGCCGGGAGCACGCCCTCGCCTGGAAGATCCGTCGCGATGATCCAGCGGCGGAGGTTATTGTTGCACCAGGAAATCCGGGAATCGCCGAAATCGGATCGTGCGTGGAGGTGAGCGCGGGCGATGTTCCGGCGGTAGTAGCGCTTGCCGCTGCGGAGCGGGCGGACCTGGTGGTCGTGGGACCCGAAGGTCCGCTTGCCGCCGGCATGGTCGATGCCTTGCGCGCCTCGGGCATTCCAGCCTTTGGCCCGACTGCCGCCGCCGCGCGCATCGAATCTTCCAAGGTATTCGCCAAGCAGCTGATGCATGACGCGGGCGTACCGACTGCGCGTGCGGAGCATCACTCCAACGCCGATGACGCCTTGCGTGCCGTGCGAGACTTCGGTGCGCCGGTGGTCATCAAGGCATCGGGACTGGCTGCCGGAAAGGGCGCCGTCGTCTGCGAAACGTTAGGGGAGGCCGAGCGCGCGGTGGACGAGATGTTGCGCCAACACGTGTTCGGAGCCGCCGGCGACGAGATCCTCGTCGAGGAGTTCATGACCGGTGAGGAACTCTCGCTGTTCGTGATCACCGACGGCACGAGCGTGGTACCGATGCTTCCGGCCCAGGACCACAAGCGCCTGCTCGACGGTGACTCGGGACCTAACACCGGTGGAATGGGCGCCTACGCACCTGTGTCGCTAGGCGATGATGCGCTCATTGCGAGTGTGGTCACCGGCATCATCGAGCCAACCCTGGCGGCGATGCGCGATGGCGGCCATCCGTTCGCCGGCCTGCTGTACGCGGGCCTGATGCTCACCCCGGAGGGGCCCAGGGTCGTCGAGTTCAACTGCCGCTTCGGCGATCCCGAAACACAGGCCCTCCTTCCGCTGCTCGACTCCAACCTTCTGGAAATCCTGCTGGAGGTAGGCCGGGGGGGTGACATACGCGGCGCCACACTGGAATGGAGCCTACGCGCCGCCCTCACCACCGTACTCGCTTCGGCCGGCTATCCGGAATCGCCTCGGCTCGGCGACCCGATCGCCCTGCCGCCTGACGAGCCGGACGCGCTGATCTTCCATGCCGGGACCGGTCGCGACGGCGCGGGGCGCCTGATCACCGCGGGCGGGCGTGTTCTGGCCGTAACCGGCATCGGCGCCTCGCTTGCCGAAGCACGTACGGCGAGCACCCGAGTTGCCGAGCGGATTCAGTTCGAGGGGCGACAGTACCGCGGCGATCTCGGTTGGCGAGAGCTGGAGCGCGCCGGTGCCGGAGCTACCCGAAACTGAGACAATCGCCCGCGATCTAGACGCGTCACTCAAGGGCGCGGTGATCGACGGGGTGACGGTCGCACGACCGGACGTGCTGCGGGAAAGCTCGCCTGACGAGTTCATACGGCGCCTCGCCGCCGCCACCATCGCCGGCGTATCGCGCCGCGCCAAGCTTGTCGTCGTGGCCGTCGATACAGGCGACCGTGTTGTGGTGCAGCCGCGGTTCACCGGCGCACTGCTGCTCGACACCGGGTCGCTCCCCGAGCACGAGCGTCGCTACTCCACTCTCGCATTCCACCTGCTCGATGGACGGGTGCTTCATTACCGGGACATTCGGCGCCTCGGTACTGTCACCTTGATGGCGCCTGATCGGTGGACGGAGTACTCGCAGGCGCTCGGCGTGGAGCCGCTCGATGCGGAGTTCACTCCCGACCTGCTGGGCCGCATCTCGGCCCGGAGTCGCCAGGCGATCAAGAAGCTGCTGATGGACCAGCGGGCAATCGTCGGGGTGGGCAACATCTACGCGAACGAATCACTCTGGCGCGCGGGCATCGACCCCTCGCGCGCTGCCCGCACGCTTGGCGACGATGAGATAGTGGAGCTTCACGGCG
Organism: uncultured Gemmatimonadaceae bacterium; assembly: GCA_964584905.1. Lineage (GTDB taxonomy): Bacteria > Gemmatimonadota > Gemmatimonadetes > Gemmatimonadales > Gemmatimonadaceae > JALZIF01. Next base: position 14,844 of record CAZPCC010000448.1, read on the forward strand.
CGATCGTTTCGGTGCTGCGTGAGTCGGTGGCCGCGCGCGGAACGAGCTTCCGAGACTACCGCGATGCGTCAGGCGAGCGTGGCGCGTTTGCCGCGTCATTGGCTGCATACGGCCGCGGCGGACTTCCCTGCCCTCGCTGCGGCGCTCGGCTCATTGCTACTCATGCGGTGGATGGGCGCCAGACTGTTTTCTGTGCACGGTGTCAGCGGTGAGGCTCGACTGACTACCTCAGACCTGCCTGGCATCGGGACTCGTCCAGTTCAAGCTGCGTAGCGGGCATCCATGTCGAAGGTTGGCAGGATGCATCAGGATTGGACGGATGAGGGGGATCTGATCGCGTGCAATTAATTGCGCAACTGCTGTTTGTCAGGCGCTGTCGTCCATTTTTCAGTTTATAAATATTCATTCTTCAGCACCTCCCTAGGTGTCGCGCAAGCAAAATCTTCGAGAGCGGCGCCGCCCAATCCGTTCAATCCAGAAGCATCCTGCCAACCCTCGACATGGATGCCAGCTACGAGACCGCTCCATCGCTCGAGATGATCACCGCTCGCCCGGCCGTCTTGACCCCCAACCTGCAAGCACCTATTAATCCACCGACCTGCTCGTGATTGCAGGCAAGCCGCTCCGTTTGTCTCGTCCACCCTCGCTGCCCAGTGCCGCGTCGCCACCGCTCGGCCAAACACTCGGAAGCATCGCTGGCGGCCTTACGCGATTACGTGAAAGAGCACGCGCGCGACCGTCCCGGCGTCTATCAGATGCTTTCGCGGGAAGGCGAGGTCTTGTACGTGGGCAAGTCGAAGCGAATCCGGTCGCGTCTGCTCAGCTACTTTCGCTGCATCTTTCCGGGGGAAAAGGGCGCGCGGTTGATCCGCGAAGCCCACCGGCTCGAGTGGACGTACGAGCCGAGCGAATTTGCCGCGCTGCTCCGGGAGCTGCGTTCGATCAAGCAGCTGCGTCCACGCTTCAACGTGGCGATGAAGCGGGACGCGCACCACTACGCGTTCGTGAAGATGACGGCGGGCCGCGCGGCGAGGTTGATCGTGGTGCGCGGGGCCTCTGACGACGCGGCGGCGTACTTCGGCCCCTACTACGGAGCTCAGAATGTGGGCGACGCCGTACGCGAGCTGAACGATGTACTCGGTCTGCGCGATTGCGTGGATGATCGCAAGATGCGCTTCAGCGATCAGGAGGATCTGTTCGCGCCAGTGATCCGCACGCCGGGATGCATTCGCTATGAAGTGGGCAAATGTCTGGGACCGTGCGTCGCCGCCTGTACCGCAGCGGAGTACACGGACCGGGAGCTGCTGGCCCGCGCCTTTCTCGAGGGGTGCGACGACACGCCCATGCTCATGCTTCGGGATCGCATGACGACGCTCAGCGAAAAGCTCGACTTCGAGCGCGCCGCCGTCATGCGCGACAAGCTGCGCCGGCTGGAGAAATTGCGCGAGCAGCTCACCCGCGTTCGAGTAGCAGTCGAATCGCTGAGCTTTGTGTACTTCGTGCCTGGCTATCGGAATGACGACCGGGTCTATCTGATCCGCCGCGGCACCGTTCGGCGCGAGCTGCCCGCGCCGCGAACGCCGCTCGAGAGCGAGCTCTTGACCGCCACCGTGCAGCAGGTGTTCGAGCCGGCCGAGCGCAACAGCGCACAAGTGCAGGCGCACCTGATTGACGAGCTGATGCTGCTGGCAGCGTGGTTCCGCAAGCGTCCAACCGAGATGCGGCGGACGGCGGAACCGTCGGCGCCGCTGCCGCGTGCTGAGGCGGCAATGTGCTAGGCGGCGCCTTTCGTACTGCGTGTGCAGCCTGAACATTGCTGTGGTGCGAGTCCCAGGCGCCAATGAGCCGGATGCTATCGTACCATGGATCAGCGCTGCCGGTCGACTCTATGCCTCGTAAGTGAGCGGCACGATCTGAACCTCGGCCATACCCTCCGCAATCGTGAGCACCGCGACAGTGGGTTGAATGTCGAACCGTCGCGGTCCCGCAGCACCGGGATTCACCACCAGTTGCCCCTCGAACCGCACGACCAGCGGTCGGTGCGTATGGCCATAGACGATCACATCAGCGTCGTACCGCGCTATAAGCCGCTCCGGCGTCGGAACGCCCAGTTCGTGCCCGTGACTCACATGAATGCGCACCCCGCCGATCTCTCGGTCGATCGCCTTCGTAAGGCGGCGCTTACTCGGCACATCGCAGTTCCCGAGCACTGCCTCGACGGGCGCAATCAGCTCCAGCTCATCCAGAATCTCGTCCCCTTCCACATCGCCCGCGTGTAAAATCAACTCTACACCGGCAAAAGCGTCATGCACGCCGGGTCGCAGCAGGTCGTGCGTGTCGCTGATCAGCCCAATTCGTCGCGGAGCGTCAAGCACTTGGCGCGTCGCCGCCGCTGCGCCACCGTCCTCCTACGTCGTGCGCGACTCCGATGTGATCCAG
>CAZPCC010000449.1:0-3362 GCA_964584905.1 uncultured Gemmatimonadaceae bacterium
CATTCCGCCGAACGTGAACAGCCCCGTCGCCAGGGCCATCGTCAGGCCGATCCCCAGGTACTTCGACGCCGCCGCAGCCTGCCCCGGCTCCGTCCGTCGCTGCTGGACCATGCGTCATCTCCCGCCGTAAGGCCGACAGCCGAGAAAAGTAATGCTTGTGAAATTTTTCGCAAGCACACGGCGATACCTCCCGCGGACGCGGCAGCCCGCTCTCCGCCACCTCTGTCCGCACCGCACGAACGGCCATCCAGCTGACGATCGAGCGGACAATCCGCACGGATGAATGGAGATGGTGGGGATGGTTTGGAGATAGTGGCGATACGCCTGGACGATCCGATGCAGTGCGGCGGCGCAACCGGGTGCCCGATCCGGGCCGGCCGTCTCCGACCCATCCATCCGGCGCCAGAAATCGACCTATCAGGGAGACGCCACTCCAGAGACGCCGCGCCAGCGGTTCACCCCCTCCAACTGGCGACACGCCAGCCGACATCAAAGCAACGCCGCTCGAGAACCGTCGCCACCACCTCCAGTTGCCCTCGCTCGCAGCGGGTCTTTATTTTGCGACGCTCCCGAACCACGACGATCCGCGGCCCGTCGAATGACCGCGGACGATCCGTTGAGGGGTTCACGAGCGCATACTCGTGCGGGCGCACGTGCACGACTACGTTCAGGGGGAGGCGCGCAGTGGGAGCAAGGTGGCTGGTGGCGGCTGCGGCGGTGATGGTCGGGTGCGCTCCTCAGACGCCTCCGGTGGCGGATGCAGGGAGCGGCTCCCCGCCGGAGCTCGGGTCGAGCATGAACGTCCGGGTGCTGGAGGACACTGTACTCCTGGAGATTCACGTCACGAATGTGACGTCCAGTCCCATCTCGCTGGAGTTCACGTCGACGCAGCGTTACGATTTCGAGATTGCGACTCAGACCGGTGAGTCGATCTGGCGATGGTCGGCGGCGCGCTCCTTCGCACAGGCGCTGGGTCAGGAGGTGCTGCAGCCTGGCGATTCGCGGCGCTACACGGCGACGTGGGAAGGCGCCGACCGTGAAGGCGACTTCATCGTGACCGGCTGGGTGGTCTCCGCGAATTACCCCGTGGAACTGCGGACCGGCTTCCGCCTGCCTGCGGAATAGTGCATCAGTGCTCGATCTGATCATCAGCCCTGAACCTGATCAACCGATACAGAAGGCATAGATGGAAGCGACAGCGGCCCGATCCGCGGACGAGCAGGACATTGTGCTTCTGGAGCGGCTGGCGGAGGTGCGCGGGTCGCTCGAGCAGGAGATCGGGCGGAGAGTGGTCGGCCAGCAGTCGATCGTGGAGGGTCTGCTGATCGCGCTGCTGGCGGACGGTCATGCGCTGCTGGTCGGGGTGCCGGGGCTGGCGAAGACACTGCTGATTTCGACGCTCGCCGACGCGCTGGACCTGGAGTTCAGTCGCATCCAGTTCACTCCGGACCTGATGCCGTCGGACATCACGGGAACGGAGGTGCTGGAGGAAGACCGCTCGACGGGCCGGCGCATGTTCCGGTTCGTGAAGGGGCCGATCTTCGCGAACGTGGTGCTGGCGGACGAGATCAACCGAACGCCGCCGAAGACACAGGCGGCGCTGCTTCAGGCGATGCAGGAGCGGGAAGTGACGGCGGCGGGCGACACGATGCCGCTGGACCGTCCGTTCTTCGTGCTGGCGACGCAGAATCCGATCGAGCAGGAGGGCACCTACCCGCTGCCGGAAGCGCAGCTCGACCGGTTCATGCTGGAGCTGCGGATCGGCTATCCGACGCGCGAGGAGGAGGAGCAGGTCGCAATGCAGACGACGGGCTCATCGGAGCCCGTGGTGCGGCCGGTGCTCGGCGCGGCGGAGCTGGTGTCGCTCCAGAGGCTCGTGCGGCGCGTGCCTGCGCCACCATCGCTGGTCTCGTACGCCGTACGGCTGGTGCGCTCGACGCGGCCGGACGACGAGCTGGCTCCTGACATCACGCGCCGGTATGTGAGCTGGGGCGCAGGCCCGCGCGCATCGCAGTACCTTGTGCTGGGGGCGAAGGCGCGGGCGGCGTTGTCGGGCCGGGGCATGCCGGACCTGGAAGATGTGCGGGCCGTGGCGCCTGCCGTTCTGCGGCATCGGGTGGTGTCGAGCTTCCAGGCGGAGGCGGATGCCCGCACCGCGGCCGACATCGTCGGTGAGCTCATTCAGCTGAGCAGGAAATGGACGTAGGTCGAAGTAGCGAACCTCCCTTATGCAGGCGTGACCGGGCGTGATACTGCTCGGGATCGCTCTCGGCGTGGCCATCCTCTCCTCGGCCATCTTCAGCGCTGCAGAACTCGCCGTGTTCCTGCCAGGAGAAGGCCGCGTCCGCGCGCTCGCCGACCAGAAGGTCGCGGGAGCCGCCGCGCTCGTGCAGCTCCGCTCGAAGCCCGAACGCACGCTCGTCCTCCTGCGTCTCGCCGATGCCCTGAGCGATGTCAGTGCCGGCGCTCTCGCCGGCTACATCGCGTTCCTCCAATGGGAGCTGCTCGGGCTTGCGCTCGGGATCAGCGCGGCCGCCCTGCTGGTCCTGTACTTCGGTGAGCTGGTTCCGCTCGGCGTCGCTGCCAATCACGGCGTCCGCATCGCGCTCGCGATCGCACCGGTGCTGCTCGTGATGACGCGCGTGCTCAGTCCCCTTCTGGTCGTGCTCTCACGACTGTCCCGGGTACGGACGGAACGACGCGAGATGGTGTCGACGATCACGGAAACCGAGATCCGGCAGCTGACGGCACTCGGTCACACCGAAGGCCAGATCGAAGAACACGAGCGAGAGCTGATCGAGCGCGCGTTCCGTCTGGATGACACGAGGACGTGGGAGATCATGATCCCGCGTGTGGATATCTTCGCGTGGCCGGACTCCAGACGACTGGCCGAGATCGTGCCCGAGCTGAGCACCGTGCGCTACTCGCGCGTGCCCGTCTACGGCGAGTCGATCGATGACATCACCGGCGTGCTGTACCTGCGCGACGTCTATCAGGCCCTGATCGGCGGACAGCGTGATGTCGAGCTCCAGGCGCTCGCGCGGGAGCCCCTCGTCGTGCCCGGGTCGCTGCCGCTGTCTCGTCTGCTGCGCGACTTCCAGAACCGTCGCATACACATGGCCGTGGTGGTCGATGAATACGGCGGGACGGACGGCGTCGTGACGCTTGAGGACGTCCTCGAGGAGCTGGTCGGCGAGATCGTCGATGAGACCGATGTCGACGAAGATGCGATCACCCGGATCTCACGCAACGAGATCCTGGCCTGGGGCGACGCCGACCTGCGCGAGATCAACCATTTCTTCAATGTCTCGCTACCGCAGCTCGAGCATCGCTCGCTGAACGGCTATCTGCTGGACGAGCTC
>CAZPCC010000450.1:0-3351 GCA_964584905.1 uncultured Gemmatimonadaceae bacterium
GGTCCCGGCCAAGCCAGATCGCCCGATCGTGCGTGATCGGCGCGATGGCCGCCACGAACCACCGCGTGACGCCTCCGCGCTCGGCCTTGTACTCCACTTGTTCGGTGCGCTGAGTGCGCAGCACGCGGCCGACAGCATCGAGAAGCTGTTCAGCCTCCCGCCCCCCTGGAAAGTCCTGGATGGCCTCGCATCGGACTGGCTCGCCATCGAACACGATCGAGCCCGCGAGGTATCTGCCCTGCCCGTCGACCACGACGGCGGTGTCGCCCGACGCGTGCGACAGAGCAGCCACGACGTCCGGTAACGAAAGGCCGAGAGCCGTCGGAGCCTCGTGATAGTCCACCTGTGGAGCCTCGCCCATGACGGTCTCCGGCCGACTCAGGAAATGGCTAGCTTTGCCATGCCGCTTTGCGCGGCATACAGCGCCGCTTGCGTCCGGCTCTGGACACCAAGCTTCAACAGGATGTTGCTGACATGCGTCTTGACCGTGCTCTCGCCGATGTCCAACCGCCGCGCAATCTCTTTGTTCGCAAGCCCGCCTGCGAGGAAGCCGAGGACATCTCGCTCGCGGTCTGTCAGCGGTTCACGGCCGGCAGGGGAGTTAATCTCCCGCATCAAGCGCTCGGCCGCCTCGGGCGAGAGCTGTACCTTCCCTGCCGCCGCGGCCTTGATGGCGCGGCAGAGTGCTTCGGCGTCGGTGTCCTTGAGCAGGTAGCCGATCGCACCGGCTTTCACGGCGCCGACTACTGAGCCGTCCTCGAGGACGCTCGTGAGGGCGATGACCTCGGTGTCCGGGAGTTCGGTCCGGAGAGCTGCGGTGGCGTCGATGCCGTTCATGTGCGGCATCAACAGGTCCATCAGCACGATGTCGGGACGGAGTTCCCTCGCGAGGGTGAGCGCCCGAGCGCCGTCGCTCGCCTCGCCGACCACGAGCAGGTCCGGGTCCGTGCCGAGGAACATCTTGAGTCCCTGCCGGACGACGGCGTGGTCATCCACGATCAGGATTCGAATGCCCAACGCCATCCCCCTCTCGCAGTGGCGGGAGGTTACCAGAGGCTTGGACCGCCGGCCTCCGCCGAAAGGGGGAGAGTCTCCTCCCCGTTGTGACCCGGCCGGAAAACTCCGTGCGCCCGATGGCACACCGCCACGGGCGGTGAAGAATGGGCAGGTGGCGAATCGAGTGCGGCTTCTCCTGGTAGACGACGAGGCGCTCGTCCGGCGCGGCCTGCGCATGCGTCTTGCGCTCGAAGCGGACATTGAAATCGTCGGCGAGGCCGACAATGGCATCGCCGCTCTGGAGCGGTCCGCTTCGCTTCAACCGGACATCGTTGTGATGGATGTCCGGATGCCACAGCTCGATGGCATCAGTGCGACAACAGGCATTCGCGCCGTGTGCCCGGACACCGCCATCCTCCTCCTGACCATGCATGACGACGCAGGTACGCGTGCTCGAGCTACCGAAGCGGGCGCGGCCGCTCTCATCTCGAAGCACCTGATAGACGACGAGCTGCTGCCGATGATCCGTCGGCTCGCGTCCGGCGATCCTGACGCATCGGGCGTCTAGGGACGTCCGGCCTATCGCCTTCTCATGTTTCCGAGCTGGCCGTAGGTAACGCGAGCCCGTCGATGGTGCCGCGGTACAGCATCAGTTCCCCAGCTGGATCGTGAGTTCCCGCCCTCCCCCTTTCGGCGGAGCGCTTCTCATCCCACTCGCATCGTCCGAAGACGGGAGAGCCGCTTCCGACCAACTTCCGATGTGCGCGCAAGTCGTCGCCGCGAGACTGCGCCCGTAGCCGCGAATCGGCAAAACGGAGGGCAGGCAGTGAAGCGGTACTTGTTTGGCCTTGGCGCACTGGTGTTCGCCGCATTGGCGGCGCTCGCTTGCGACGCGAGCGTGGCGGAGAACAGCGGAGGCACGGCTGCACCAAGCACTACCTCGGCGTCGGACGTGACCGTCGCGAAGGTGCCGCTCGAATCCATGGCGGCGGCTTCCATCTCCGGCTACGTCACCATCAAGCGGGCGGGCGAAGACGGCGCGGCCATCGTCGCCGTGGACACAGATGGTCTGTCGCCCCGAGTCGAATACGTCGTCCACCTCCACAGCGGGACCTGCGGCCAGGCGGGCTCGAGCGCCGGCGGCCTCGGGAGGCTCGTGGCGGAAAACGGTGGCCGTGCTCAGTTGCAGACGAGCACGGTCACCGCTTCTGCCGCAGGCGCGACGGTGGGCCTGACCGTCGACCTGCTCGGCGACGGCGACCACCTGATCGATGTCCATGGCCCGGCGGATGAGCCGGTGGTGTGCGGCGAGATCCCGGCCATCGGCGGTCGGTGAGCGCGGGTGTCAGCGCCGGGAAGGATCCACGAGGTGATCGATCATCCAGGACCGAAGCACCGCCACGCCTCCACCATCGAGCGTGTGTGTCGCGATCACGAGGAGTTCGAGGCCTTCGTGCAGCAGCAGCAACGGCTAGCGTTCAGCATCGCGCTCCGGATCCTGCGTTCTCCCGAGGCGGCGGCAGATGCGACGCAAGAAGCGTGGGTGCGTGCCTTCTCGGCATGGGATCGCTTCCAGGACGGGAACCGCAGAGCCTGGCTCGCACGAATCGTCACCAACGTCGCGCTCGACGAACTACGCCGGCGGAAGCGGCGTCCGCAATCCGCGATCGGCGACGACGCCGAACTCGGCTGGCTCGGGATCACTTCGCGCGATGATCGCCCCGACAGCGCAGTCGAGAACCAGGAGCTGCACGAGGTCCTCACGAAGGCAATCCGCGGCTTGCGGCCCGAATGGCGAACGACCGTGATGCTGGCCGGCCTCGAGGGCATGAGCTACCGAGAGGTCGCCGACACGATGGGCCTGCCCATGGGCACCGTCCGCTCACGGCTGTCCCGCTCCCGATCTGTACTGCGACACGCGCTTCTAGCTATGGCTGAGGCGGATGGCTACATACCAGCGGGCTCCCGCCGCGGAGCAACCGCGGGTCGCAGTGACCGTTCACGCCCACTCATACGGCGGCGGACGACAAAGCCAACGTCTCGAGACCCCGCGATGAGCGGCGAAGCGACCGGCGCTATCGCCCTCGGAACCAGGACTGATCCGCAGAAGGGCGAGGTCGACGTCGAGCGGCACGACAAGGTGGAAGGTTGACTGTGATCAATCGGATGTTCGCACTTGCACTGGCGCTGCTCGTAGCGCTGCTCATCGGCTGTGATGGTGGCGAGGCACGGGCGCCATCACCAACGCCCACTGAACGTGCGACCCCGAGCGCGACCGCCACTCAGCCGCCGGCTCGACCGGCAACGCCGAGCGCGAGGCGCAGTGGTGACGCGGTCATCGATGCGGTCGTCAGG
>CAZPCC010000451.1:0-3556 GCA_964584905.1 uncultured Gemmatimonadaceae bacterium
ACCCCCGACCCTCGCCCCCCGCCCCCCGACCCCCGCCTACCTCCTTCTGGCCAGCCGGAACACAAGCAAGATCAGGATCGCCCCGAACGTGGCGATGGCGATCGAGCGTAGGTTGAGCGTTCCGGTCGTGATGGTGCCCCAGCCTAGCGCGGTGCCGACCAGTCCGCCCACGAACGCTCCAATCACGCCGAGCAGGACGGTGATGATGCAACCCGCGGGGTCGCGGCCGGGAACGAGAAACTTCGCCAGCGTTCCCGCCAAAAGGCCGAGGAGAATCCAGTAGAGCCAGAGAGGCACGTCAATGCGCCGCGGCAGATTGTGGAATCATTTCAGCGGAGAGCACTGTGGTGTCCCCGAGGGTCGAATTTTCGTTCCTCGGATCGATTGCACATTGATGAGCGTTGTGCAAGAGACGAAAAGGCGCATGCCGCGCCATTCGTTGACCCGTCCCGTACGCCAACGTAGCATTCCTGCCGAATGATGTCGACCGCCGCGCCGCACGAAGAGGAAGCACTCGGAAAAGCGTACGATGCGCGCCTCATGCGCCGCCTGCTTCGCTATGTCGCGCCCTATCGAGGGCTCGTAGCGGGAGCGCTTGCCGCACTGATCGGAAGCGCGCTGCTGCAGCTTGCGGGCCCGCTTCTCACCAAGCGCGTAATCGACGTTGCCATTCCTGCCGGCGACGTTGGGATGATCGTCGAGGCGACGCTGCTGTTCGTGGCAGCATTGATCGGACAGTTCGGGTTTACCTACCTCGAGACGCTTCTCACCAGCGTCCTCGGCCAGCGTGTGATGCGCGACCTGCGGCTGCAGATCTTTGCGCACCTCCAGCGCTTGCCCATTCCGTTCTTCGACCGCAATCCGGTCGGCCGGCTGATCACGCGCGTCACGTCCGACGTCGAAGCGCTGAACGAGCTGTTCACTGCCGGCGTGGTCGCCGGTCTGGGCGACGTGTTCACGCTGATCGCCATCAGCGCCGTGATGCTGTCGATTGATTGGCAGCTCGCAGTGGCGGCGTTCATCGTGATTCCGTTCGTGTTCGGCGTTTCGCGGATGTTCCAGTCGCGGGTACGCGATGCCTATCGGGCCATCCGGACGCGCCTGGCGCGCATCAACGCGGTGTTGCAGGAGCGCCTGGCGGGAGTCCGCATCGTTCAGCTGTTCGGGCGAGAAGCGCACGAGGCGGGTGTGTTCGACCGTGCCAACCGCGAACATCTGGATGCGCAGCTGCGATCGATTCGTATCTACGCGCTGTACTTTCCGGCGATCGAGATTCTTACGTCGGTAGCGCTGGCGAGCCTGATCGTCGCCGGCGCGCGTGGTGTGGAGATGGAAGTTGCGACGGTCGGCACGCTCGCCGCCTTTCTACAGTTCGTCAGGCGGTTCTTCCAGCCGCTGCAGGATCTGGCCGAGAAATACAACATTCTACAGGCGGCAATGGCCAGCGCGGAGCGCATCTTCCTGCTGCTCGACACGCCGGCCGCGGAGGAGGTGACGCGCACCGCCTCAACCGCGCCGCGGGTGAGCGCACGCGGAGTGACGATCGAGTTCGAAGATGTATGGTTTGCGTACGATCTCGCGCATCTGGCGCGCAACGCCGACGCTCCGGCGGAGCCGGAGTGGGTGCTCCGGGGGGTCTCGTTCACCGCGCGACCCGGGGAGACGATAGCTCTGGTCGGCCACACCGGCGCCGGCAAGACAACGATCATCAACCTCATCCTGCGGTTCTACGACCCGCAGCGAGGACGTATTACCCTCGATGGAACGGATATCCGGGAGTTGCCGCTCGATGAGCTCAGGGCCGCGATCGGCTACGTTCAGCAGGATATCTTTCTCTTCGCCGGCGACGTTTCGTCGAACATTCGCCTCTCGCACGCGCTCAGCGACCAGCAGGTGGCCGCGGCGGCGGCGCGGGTGGGCGCCGATCGGGTTATCGAGCGGCTTCCGGGGCGCTATGGACACGTGTTGGCCGAGCGTGGTGCATCGGTGAGTGTTGGGGAGCGCCAACTGCTCTCGTTCGCGCGAGCGATTGCGGCCGAGCCGGCGCTGCTCCTGCTCGACGAGGCGACGAGTGCGGTGGACAGCGAAATCGAGGCGGAGATCCAGCTAGCGATCAAGGAGTTGATGCGTGGACGAACGACGATAGCGGTGGCTCACCGCTTGAGCACGATCCTCGAGGCAGACGAGATAATCGTCCTGCACCATGGCCAGGTTCGCGAACGGGGCAATCACCGAGCGCTGCTGGCTCGCGGCGGGCTTTACGAGAGACTTTACCGGCTGCAGGCCGGGCTTGCGGCGGGGTCGCTGCGTCCGGAGATGGCAGGCTGATCAACTTGCACGCGTGATGGGGGGCGGATAGCTTCTGCCAGCCCGGCCCCGGGCTCTCACACTAGCACTCGACTCTGTGCAGCTTCTTGTCGCCGCGCGAACGGACACAGGGATGATCCGGTCCGGGAACGAAGACAACTTCCGCTTCGATGTAAATGCCAACCGCGGACTCTTCATCGTGGCTGACGGCATGGGGGGTCATGCCGCCGGTGAAGTGGCCAGCGAGATGGCGGTGGAGTTGCTCACACGAGAGCTCGCGACGATTCCGGATGAAGGCGACCGTGAGCGTCAGGCGCGGATCGGTGATGCGCTCCGCCTTGCGAACAAGAACATTCACGAGCGCACCATCGACGAGACCGAGAAGCATGGGATGGGGACAACCGTATCGGCCCTCATTCTCAAGGACGGCCGGTATTTCATCGGCCAGGTAGGCGATTCTCGCGTGTATCTGCTGCGCGAGGGTGAGCTCAAGCAACTCACCAAGGACCATTCGTACGTGCAGGAGCAGGTCGACGCCGGCGTGCTGACGCCGGAACAGGCGCGCTACCATCCTTACAGCAACGTGATCACGCGTTGTGTTGGTTCGGCCTCGGAGGTGCAACCGGACACGCTGGTCGGTGATGTGCGGGATGGGGATGTTTTCCTTCTCGCGACCGATGGCCTGACAGGGATGGTCGACGACCGCCGCCTTTTCCGGTTGCTCTCTTCACGGGCCACTCCGCAGAGGGTGGTCGAAGCGCTGATAGCCGAAGCGAATGGGCGTGGCGGCTTGGACAACATCACCGCCATAGTCGTGCACGTGCTGACGGTGGATGAGAGCGGGACTGGGGAGTACGGGTCGGGGTGAGGGAAGGGACTGGGGAATCGGGAATGGGGAATCGGGAATCGGGAATGGAATTGAGTCTGTCAATTCCCATCGCGGCTCCATGGACACTGTAGCCTCGCTTTCGGAGCTGTACCTCGGCAACATCCTTTACGCCCTCGAACTCGCAGCGATGTCGCTCGAGGAGCAAGGCCGGCCGGAGGACGCGAAATTCTATCGCGGTATTGCGCGCAAGCTCGCCAGCGCGCGCGGACAAGCGTCAGGCACCCCGCCGCCTCCAAGCCAACCCAAGCCAAGCCAAGCCAACTACACCAACTACACCAACCAGACCCCCAATTTAATAATTCAACCAGGAAGACGAATGAGCCACACTCTATATGAAGCGTCCGTTTTACGCGTGCAACG
>CAZPCC010000452.1:0-37137 GCA_964584905.1 uncultured Gemmatimonadaceae bacterium
AGTGCTTCCTCGTCGTTCTCCAGATTGGGCGCGAAGCCGCCCTCGTCTCCCACCCCCGTCGACAGCTTGCGCTTGGTGAGCACCTTCTTGAGCGCGTGGAAAACCTCGGTCCCCATCCTGAGTCCTTCGCCGAACGAATCCGCCCCCACCGGCACGATCATGAACTCCTGAAAGTCGACCGTGTTGGCCGCGTGCGCGCCCCCGTTCAGGATGTTCATCATGGGTACCGGCATCGTGCGGGCGAGCGGCCCTCCGAGATAACGATAAAGGGGAAGCCCCACCTCGTTAGCGGCGGCACGCGCGACTGCCAGCGATACAGCCAGCATCGCGTTGGCACCGAGCTTCCCCTTGTTAGGCGTGCCATCCAGCTCGATCATCGCCCGGTCGATCCCCATCTGATCGATCGCATCCATACCGCGGAGCGCCGGAAGAATGGATTCCTCGACCGCCTGAACCGCCTTCAATACACCCTTGCCGAGGTATCGTCCGCCATCGCCATCACGCAGCTCCAGCGCCTCGTGCTCCCCGGTGCTCGCCCCACTCGGCACCGCCGCACGCCCCGAAGCCCCGCTCATCAGCGTCACATCAGCTTCGACGGTAGGATTGCCGCGGCTGTCTAGAATCTCACGAGCCTGGATGTCGAGAATTTCGGGCATGGGGATGGTCGCGATGTCGAAGGATGGTGTCGAATGCGAATTGGGAGAACTAATCGCGCTGAAATCTACTCGGTAAGGCGATGGGGTGCAGCCGCTATCCATCGAGATGACGACCGCACAGTCGCCGCTGCCCAACCCTCCGCCACAGCCTTTCGCAACTCACACTTCTCATTTCAGTTCACTCTACCGCCACTCCGTTACTCGATATCCCGTATCGTCTCTCCAACTCCGCTGCCATCGGCGCCCACACGCTCTGCATCAACGCATCTCGCTCCTCATAATCGTGGCCAGCCGTCTGGATCGGATCGAGCACCGTGATCTCGATCGTTCCCGGCCGAACGCGAAAGGCGCCCTTGGGCTGAATCTCCCGCGTGCCGTGCACGATCACCGGTACGATCGGAACCTGAGCGGCAATGGCGAGCACGAATGGGCCCTTCTTGAACGGTCGAAGCGAGTAGCTCGAACCACGGGTGCCCTCGGGGCAGACGACCACGCTCACCCCTTCCTTCACCTGATCTGCCGCAATTCGATAGGCGTCGAACGCTGCCTTGCGATTCTGCCGGTCGACGTAGATCGCGGCGATCTTGCCCGCAGCCGGCCCGAAAATCGGAATTCGGCGAAGCTCTGCCTTGGCGATGAACCGGTAATGCGGAAGGACCGACGCGAGCGCAAAGATGTCGAACCAGCTCACGTGGTTGGAAACGTAGATCGCCGTCTGCTCGCGCAGAATTTTCTCGGGATTGTGCACGACTACTCGCGATCCCGACGCCGAAATCACCCTTCTGGTGAGCATTCGGGGGATGCGGTCGAGCAGGTTGCCCGGTCGCGGGCGCGCACCAAACAGGCTGGCTACCATGACGATCGGCCCGTAGAAGAGAACCTGCCCCACGAGCGCGAGATAGAAGAGGATCGTGCGCACTCAGGAAAAGTGGTCCCACCCCCCACCCGGCGCAACGCGCGCACCGGCAAGCGTCGCCTCGACGGCGGGAGCGCCGGCGTGCACGGTTCCAATGCGCGTCAGCGGCAACTCGAAGGTTGCCACGAACGCGGCCACGTCGAGGTCGGCTGGCGCCGTAATGGCAAGCTCGTACTCGTCGCCCCCTCGCGCGGCGTCAATGACCGTCTCGTTCTCCAACACCGGTAGACCGTCGAGCGAAATCTCGAGTCGTACGACGCTGGCGTGCGCGATGTGTTCGAGATCGGCCAGCAGCCCGTCGGAAATGTCGATCGCCGCCGACGCTCCGTGCTCGGCCAGCCACCGTGCCTCGCGCAGCCGCGCCACCGGACGCACGTACCGCGAGTGGGCACCGCGGCTCGGTTGCCGACCGGCGGTCCATTCGCGCACCGCCGACGCGGGGCCTCCATAGCAGCCGGTGACGTAGACCGCATTTCCCTGCCTCGCGCCCGAGCGAAGCAGCGGAGTGCGCGCATAGCCAAGGGCAGTCGTGGTCAGTGTGAGCTCCCCCGCCCGCGCCAGGTTTCCACCGAGAATCACCGTATCGCAGGCAGCGGCCGCTTCCCCGATTCCCCGCCCGAGCGGACCGACGAGCCCCCGGCAGTCGTCAGGCAGCGTCAGGGCAACGAGCAGACCGAGCGGGTTGGCCGCCATCGCCGCGAGATCACTCACCGCCGCAATCGTAGCCCGATAACCTATCTCGTCAGGCGAGCACCACTCGCGCCGGAAGTGCACGCGATCGACCGCGGCGTCGGTGGTCGCCACCAGCTGCATTCCATCAGGCACGCGAAAGACCGCTGCGTCGTCGCCAATGTTCGCCGCCCGCTCTCCCCAGCCGCGGACGAGTGACCGGATGAGATCGAATTCCTCTCCGGGACCCATCGCGGCGCCGGTCATCGGACGGTGCCGTCAGGCAGACGTCGCAATCTCACGACTCCGGCCCGCGTCGCGATCCAGGCGAACTCCGGGTCGAGCGTTACATCGAGCGCCGGCCCCGGAATGTCCGACGGTACACGCAGCACCGTCTGCACGCCAGCGCTACGCGTAACCACAGCGACGCCGTTCTCGCCGGCAATCCAAATGGTGCCGGCATCGGCCGCTACCGCCGTAACGCGCCCGACCCCCGGCAGCTGTCCGCGACCGAGGCGCGGCGTTGTCAGCGCGCGGCCGGCGGCGGTCACGATCACTTCATCCTGGGAGGCTACGACGAGGATCGAGTCGACCCGCGCCAGCGCGACGAGCGGCCGACGCAGACGCGAGTCGGTCGTCGTCGCTCGGCGCGGAAGGGTGTCCGCGGCAAGTGCCGCAAGCAAGCCGGCGTCGGTCGCTGCCCACACCGTGTCGGCCGAGGCAACGAGCCCGCGAATCGCCACGCCGCTCAGCAGGGTGCTCCCGACCGCGCCCGCCGAGGCACTGCCGCTCTGATCCGATACGAATACGAGTCCGCGAGCCGTACCCGCCCATGCACCACCGGCGACGGCTGCAACCGACAGCACCCGGTCGTCAGGCAGCCCGTTCGTCAGGCTCCAGCGCCGAACGCCCAGCGGGTTCTGCGTATCCATCCGGAACAGTCCGCGGTCGGTCGCCACCCACGCGGTCGTTCCGCGCACGGCCAGGTCGAGCGCGCGCACCGCGGCGAACGGGCGGTCGATTCCGCCCTCCAGCCACCGCCACTGCTGAAGATCGGTACGAATGAAGGTCAACCCGCCCCTGCCCGCCCGATCCGTGACGTAGCTCGCCACCCATACACCATCGGCCGCCAGCGCCACGGCGCCCGCGCCTGACGATAGCAGCCCGAACGGTACGTGCGTCGCATCGCCGAACCGCGGGTCCACGCGATACATGCCGTTCCCCGCGGTGCCCAGCCAAACCACCTCCGTTTCGGGCGCCGTACCCGCGGAAGTGACGGGCCAGCTTCGCAGCTGGTCATCACGAGTAATTACGCCCTGAAAGTTCTGAAGTGAGGGATACCGGGCGTAGACCTCCTGCAGCGTCGGCTGGCGAATGGTGGCGACCGGCGGCGGAATCTGCGAGGCCGGCACCGGTACCGCACCGCCGACCCGGGAAACCAGGTACCACGCACCGCCCGCGCGTACGTACGCGCCCGCCGCCTGGTCCCGGGCGTCGAACAGGATCGCATCGGGCACCCCGCCTACCGACGCCGTTATGACGACATCCATGAACGGGCGGTAGAACAGAACCGTCCCGAAGGTGCCGATCCACACGCCATCCTCCACTGGATCGGCGGCAATTGCCGATATGCGGCCGGCACCGATCTCCACGGGGAGCGTGACCGGAGGTTGCCAGGCATCGAACTGCCGGTCGTAAATGGTCAGCGACTGCTGTGCAACGGCGAAGACGAGCCGCGGCGCCACTGCAATCGCTTCGATGTAGTTGGCGGAGGTGAGGACCACCCGATCCTCGCGGCGGAACGAGACACCCGGCGCCCCGGAGTATCCCCCCGGCCCTCCGCCCGCACATCCGGCGGCCAGCAGCGCCGCCATGACGACCGTCCGCGCCCTCACCGGTCCACCCCTAACGCCGGAAGTTCGGCGAGAACGGGGAGCTCTGGCGGCACCGGCCAATCCCGCCAGGCCGCGCCGAGCGCCGCAATCACATCGTCCAGGTCAACTCCCCGCGTCGCGCCTGACGGATCGGCGATCTCCGCTGCGCGCCCGTGGATGAAGGCAGCACATGCGCCGGCCGCCAGCGCGTCGCGCATCTGCAGGAGCAGCGTCGCCGCTATACCCGCGAGAACGTCGCCGCTTCCGGCCGTCGCCAGCGCCGCGGTTCCGCGCGCGCTCACCATCGTCCGCCCATCCACGCCTGCGATCACCGTCGGTACCCCCTTGAGCAGCACACCAGCCTGCGTCTGCCCGGCCAGTTCACCCGCGATGTCGAACCGCCGCGCCAGCACTTCGGCGACCGGCGCGCCGGCCAGCCTCGCGGCTTCGGCGGCATGCGGCGTGAGCAGCGCCACCCGGCCGCCGAGCAAACTGCCTAACGATATTCCCTCGCCCGCGAACACGTTCAGGCCGTCGGCATCGAGCGCTACCGGACACCCACCTGCCGCCAGCACACGCTCTACCAGCCCCCGCGCGCCGGCATGAACGCCCAATCCCGGACCGATCAACAGGCCATCGGCCCACTCCATGAGCTCGGCCGCCTCATCGTCACTGCCTGGCCATGTTCCCGCAAGCGCCGCGGGCACCGCAGTCTGTACCGCCTGCAAGCTCGCCGGTTGCACGAGCACTCGCACCATGCCAACGCCGGATCGGAGCGCGGCGCGTGCGGCCAGAATGCACGCCCCGGCCATTCCCTCCGCTCCGCCGACGATCGCCAGCTTTCCGCGCGTACCCTTGTGCGCATCCGGAGCAATCGCCGGAACCACCGCGCGTACCCACTCCGCGGTCACCAGCTCGGCGGGCACCACCGTCCCAACCGGCTCGCCGAGGCCAATGTCCACTGCCACCAGGTCGCCGACGAGGTGGCGAGCCAGCAGCTGGCCGCGCTTCACCGAACCGAACGTTATCGTGCACGCCGCCGGTGCGATGAGTGTCGCCTCACCGGTGGTGGCATCGAGTCCGGTTGGCACATCGAGTGCCACGATCTTCGCACCTGCGCGCCGCGCCGAGACGAGCCTGCGCACCGCATCGGCGATCGCGCCGCGCGGCCCGCCACTGCTTCCGGTGCCCAGCAGGGCGTCGACGACTACCCGCGCGCGATCGAGCGACCCGCTCGTTATGCTGCCGGCGGCGCGGTCTCGCATCGTCCGGGCTTCGGCTGTCTTCGGCTCTCCGGCCGGCTCGATGGCAACCGGCACTCCCTCCTGCGCGAGCAGCCGGCCGACGACCCAGCCGTCCCCCCCATTGTTTCCGGGGCCTGCCAGGATGCGAACCCCTTCGGCAAGGAGCGGCCGGAAGCGCTGCAGTATTACGCGCGTCGCGGCCGCGCCGGCCCGCTCCATCAGCTCGAGGGAGGGAGTGCCTGCCGCAATTGCCGCCGCGTCGGCCATTGCCGACTGCGCGGCCGACAATACCGGCACCGGCGGGTGCGAAGTGCCGCTAGCAGTCGTGGAAGTCTCGTACATGGGAGAGATGAAACGCGGCGGCCTCCGGAGAAGCCGCCGCGAATGGCGTTAGGTTGGTGGAGTGCCGGTCACTTGTGCGACTGAATGATCGCCCGTCCGAAGCTGATCTCCCCGTTGTCGATGCGAATGTTGAAACCGCACTCGGGGTTGCTGCACGCCCACGCCTTGAAGGTGATCGGTGCCCCGTCGCGTCCGTAGTCGCTGAGCGGCACCAGTGTGCCCTTCTCATTGCACTTGAGACAACTCGGCAGCTCGTTCACATCCATCGGTCACCTCCTCCCCGGCGGGCCCCTGCCCGGCTTCCAGCGGCTTCGACGTTCCTAAGCGAGCTGAACTCCACTCCACGGGTATTCGCGCTCGAAGGTCTCGCCGAAGTCGAACACCCCAATGAACTCGTCGCGAGAGTCGGTCGGCTGGCTGATCAACAGGCCAAGATCGACGAGCGTGAACACCACGTCCCCGATATCGGCGGTGCTGCGAACGCCCCACTGCTCCAGCACGAGTTGCGCCAGCACTCCATAGCGTTCAAGCGCAAGATCACGACAGGCTTCCGCGAGCTCGCGACCGGTGATGTGGCGGCGCTCAGGCAGCCTTGCCTGGCAAAACTCGAGCGCCCCGAGCACGAACAGATACGCGTGCTCCTGAAAGCGCGGCTCCCGGGCGCGGATGCGGTCCATGATCCCTTCGCGAAACGCCAGCTGCGTCACTCCATACCTCGTGCTGCGACCTCTGGTCCGTGCGGCGAATACCGCTCGACTCGATCGGTTCCCTAGTATGACGAACGTTCGACGGTTTCACAACCGCACGGCGGGCTCCTCGGCGCTGGCAAACAACGGAAACGGCGCCACCATCGCTCGCACCTCGGCTCGAACGCGCGCGAACGTCCCCTCGTCGGCACCGGGCCTCAACACCCGGTCGATGAGCGATGCGATCTCGCGCATCTCGTCTTCACGCATGCCGCGCGTGGTGAGCGCCGGCGTACCGATGCGCACTCCGCTCGTTACGAAGGGTGACTGCGTCTCCCCGGGCACGGTGTTCTTGTTGACGGTGATTCCGGCGGCGCCGAGCGCTCCCTCGGCGTCGCGGCCGGTAAGACCGCGATTACGGAGATCGACCAGCATGAGGTGAGTGTCGGTCCCGCCTGACACAATGTTGAAACCGCGCTCCATCAGCGCATCGGCAAGCGTCGTGGCGTTGGCCACCACCTGTCGAGCATACTGGCGAAAGGCAGGGCGCGCCGCCTCGCGTAGCGCTACCGCCTTGGCCGCAATCACGTGCATGAGCGGCCCGCCCTGAACGCCAGGAAAAACCTGCTTGTTGATCGCCGCCGCATGCTCCTGGCGGCACAGGATGAGTCCACCACGCGGCCCACGGAGCGTCTTGTGGGTGGTCGAGGTCACCGCATCGGCGTGAGATACCGGCGAGGGATGGAGTCCGGTGGCGACGAGTCCGGCGATATGTGCCATGTCCACTACCATTCGCGCGCCCACCTCGCGGGCAATCTCGCCGAATGCGGCGAAGTCGATGACGCGGGAGTAGGCGCTCGCGCCGGCGATGATCATCGCCGGCCGGTGCTGCCTGGCGAGATCACGCAGCGCATCGTAGTCGATGCGTCCGCTTTCCTCGCGTACTCCATACGCGACCACGTGATACAGGCGGCCCGAGAAGTTGACCGGCGACCCATGCGTGAGATGACCACCGTGCGACAGGTTCATGCCGAGAATCGTCGCGCCGGGATCGATCAACGCAAAGTACGTCGCCATGTTGGCCTGCGCTCCGGAATGCGGCTGCACGTTGGCGTGTTCCGCGCCGAACAGCTCCAGTGCACGCGTGATCGCCAGCGTCTCGGTGACGTCCACTACCTCGCAACCACCGTAGTAGCGCTTTCCGGGATACCCTTCGGCATACTTGTTGGTGAGCGCCGAGCCCATCGCATCGAGTACCGCCGGCGATACGAAATTCTCGCTGGCTATGAGCTCGAGCCCGTCCGCCTGACGATGGATCTCATCCTCGATGGTTTGGGCGATCTCGGGATCGGCCGCCCGCAGCGCCGCGCGAGGTACCGGGTAGCTTCTGTTCCCGGAGCCGTTCGCGCCGGCGTTCACTGCGATACCTCTGCGTCGGAGCGGTCTATCTTGTCGACCCGCCGGGAATGTCGACCCCCTTCGAACCCGGTCTGCAGGAACATTCGGAGAATTTCCCTGCTGTCTGCCTCGGAGACGAAGCGCGACGGAAGTACCAGCACGTTGGCATCGTTATGCTTGCGCGAAAGCTCCGCGATCTCCGGCGACCAGGCAACCGCCGCCCGCACGCCGGGATAACGGTTGGCCACGTACGACATGCCGAGACCGGTTCCGCACAGCAGCACACCGCGGGTGGCCCTGCCCTCGGAGATCTCCCGCGCCAGCGGATGCGCGTAATCGGGATAGTCAGTCGAGTCCGCCGAATCCGTCCCCAGATCGGCGACATCGTACCCCAGCTCGCGCAGCACCTGCTCGAGCATTTCCTTCAATTCGTACCCTGCGTGATCCGCGGCGATGGGAATGCGTTCGGGTTTCATCTTGTTGGAGAACTCATTTGCCAGTTCACTTATTCGGCCACTGCGGCCACGTCTTCACCATCGCGCCGACGCTCCGCAGCCGACGCTCGGCCAGGCGGTCGGCGGCTAGATAGGTCGGGATGCCGTCGGCCTTGGCGATCTCGAACACGCCGAGCACGGTGTTGTAGATCTCGTCGGCCTTGCGCAACGAGCGCGTCGTGTCCCATCCGGCGAGCTCGCTGTACACGTTGATCACGCCACCCGCGTTGGCGACATAGTCGGGGGCGTAGAGGATGTCGCGCTTGTCGAGCTCATCTCCGTGGCGTTCCTCGAGCAGCACGTTGTTCGCACCGCCCGCCACGATCTGCACCTTGAGCTGCTTTATCGTGGTATCATTGATTACCCCACCTAACGCGCAGGGGGCGAAGATGTGCGCCTTTACCGAGTAGATGTCCTTTATGCCAACCGCCTTCGCGCCCGTCTCCTGCACCACCCGTTCGACGCGGGTCGGGTCGATGTCGGTGACGATCAGCTTTGCCCCGGCGGCGTGAAGCTCGGTGGCAAGGAAGTAGCCGACATGTCCGCATCCCTGCAGCGCGACGGTCTTGCCGGCGAGATCGTCCTTGCCCCACTTCCATTTTGCCGACGCCTGAATGGCGCGAAACACACCGTGAGCGGTGACCGGTGAAGGGTCGCCCGAGCGTCCGGCGAGTCCGACGACGTAGTCCGTTTCCATGTGGATGTAGTCCATGTCCGTGGGACTGGTGCCCACATCCTCAGCCGTCACGTAACGCCCGCCCAGGCTCTCGACGAAGCGGCCGTGAGCCCGGAATATCAGTTCGCGATTCGGCGTGCGGTTGTCGCCGATGATGACCGCCTTGCCACCGCCCAGATTAAGGCCGGCCACCGCGTTCTTGTAGGTCATCCCGCGCGAGAGCCGCAACGCGTCGGTGATCGCCTCCTGATCGGACAAGTACTGCCAGAAGCGCGTACCACCTAACGCTGGGCCGAGCACGGTGCTGTGAATTCCAATGATCCCGCGGTATCCCGCCGCCGGATCGTGGCAGAGCACCACCTGCTCGTGCCCCATTGTCGCTATCGTTTCGAAGATTTCCATGGATTAGAAGTCGGTATGGCTCTGCGACTGGCCGATAAGAGCGAAAGGGACGGGTGAAAACCTACGACGTGTAGCTCACGAGTGGGAGTAGAGTTCGCGCGCGATCACGATCCGCTGAATCTCACTGGTCCCCTCGTAGATCTCGGTGACCTTCGCATCACGGAACAGGCGCTCGACCGGGTATTCCTTCATGTAGCCGTAACCACCGAATATCTGCACCGCCTGATTGGTCACCCACATTGCCGACTCGCTGGCGAACAGCTTTGCCATCGCGCCGAACTGCGTGGTACGCACTCCTCGGTCCTTGGCGACCGCAGTGGCGTGAAGCAATGCGCGCGACGCTGCGACGCGGAGCGCCATGTCCGCCAGCTTGAACTGAATCGCCTGAAGGTCGCGCAACGCCTTCCCGAACTGCTTTCGCTCCCCGGCATACGCAGTGGCGTGCTCCAGCGCCGCTCGCGCGATTCCGATCGCCTGCGCGGCGATCCCCAGCCGGCCATTGTCGAGCGACTGCATTGCGTACACGAATCCGCTTCCCTCCTCGCCGAGGAGGCGGTTCGCCGGCACTCTCAAATTGTCGAACACGATCTCGGTGGTCGGTGAAGCGCGAAGCCCCATCTTGTCTTCCTTCTTGCCGATGGCGAATCCGGGGAGATCAGGGGTCAGAATGAACGCGCTGATCCCGCGCGCTCCGCGCCGCCGCGCAGGAGTGTCCGTCCGCACCATCGTCAGGTAAACGTCGGCATGTCCGCCGCTCGAAACCCACGATTTGGTGCCGTTGATCACCCACTCGTCACCATCACGAACGCCCTGTGCGCGCAACGAGGCGGCGTCCGAACCGGCCTCGGGCTCCGACAAGGCGAACGCACCGAGCTTCACCCCACGAGCCATCGGCCCGAGATACTCCCGCTTCTGGTCCGCACTTCCCCAACGCAAGATCATCTGAGTCGGCAAGGAGTTATGCACGCTCATCGCAACTGCCACCGATGCGTCGGCGGCTGCAATCTCCTCGAGCGCCAGTAGATAGGTGTACGTATCGAGTCCCAGCCCGTCATGCTCCTCGGGAACGAGCATGCCCAGAAATCCGAGCTCGCCCAGCCTGTCGATCACCGATCGCTCGAAATGCGACCGCTCGTCCCAGTCTGCCGCGAACGGGGCGATGTGCTCGCGGGCGAACTCCCGCGCCAGCGCCCGGATCTCGCTCTGCTCTTCGGTGAGGGGAAGGAGTTCGTGCATTGGCCTAAAGCCGGGCTGATAAAAGTGCGAATTGCGAATAGCGAAGGTACTCTCGCGAACACTTTCGCACTTCGCACTTCGCAATTCCGTCGCGCCTCTCTAGCATTCTATGCGTACTCATAGAACCCCCGTCCCGATTTCCGCCCCACCCATCCTGCGGCGACGTATTTCCGCAGCAGAGGACAGGGACGATACTTCGGATCGCCCAGCCCCTGCTGCATGACCTCGAGAATCGCAAGGCAGGTATCGAGCCCGATCAGATCGGCGAGCGCAAGTGGGCCCATCGGGTGGTTCATGCCCAGCTTCATCACCGTGTCGATCGCCTCCGGCGTTCCGACGCCTTCCATCAGACAGTAGACCGCCTCGTTGATCATCGGCATCAGGATTCGATTCGCAACGAAGCCCGGATAATCGTTGACTTCGACGGCGGTCTTTCCCACTGCCTGCGCCAGCCCCAATGTGCGCCGCGTAGTCTCGTCGGTGGTCGCCAACCCCCGGATCACCTCCACGAGCTTCATGACCGGCACCGGATTCATGAAATGCATGCCGATCACCTGCTCCGGCCGCTTCGTGCGCGCGCCGATCTCGGTGATCGAAATGGAGCTCGTGTTGGTCGCGAGAATGGCGTCGTCAGGCGCGAGCTCGTCCAGCTCGGCGAACAGATCGAACTTGAGGGCGGCATTCTCCGATGCCGCCTCGATGATGACCGTCCGGTCGCGAACCGCGCTGCGGTCAACGGTGGCGGTGATGTGGCCGAGGGCGGCGTCCCGCTCGGAGCCTTCGAGCGTTCCCTTCTGCACCTGGCGCGCAAGATTCTTCTCGATCGTCGCGCGGCCGCGATCGAGCGCGTCCTGCGAAATGTCGATCATCACCACATCGAATCCGCTCGCTCCGAACACGTGCGCTATCCCGTTCCCCATCTGCCCAGCCCCGATCACCGCCACGCGATCCATTCCTAACGCTCCTCACGGCTGCCGCGCCGCGCCAAAGTCAGCATCAACGCGGCGCCCAGACCCACGGCCGCCGCCACCCCCCCCTCAGGTCCCCACGCCCCACCAGTGGCCCAGTCGGGTCCCGCATCCACAACCCGGTAGACAGGCGCCGCCCCGAGCTGCGCGCCACTCACCTCCGTGTGCAGTCCCACCACGAGCACTGCGTTCCACGCCAGATGCGCCGCGATCCCCGCGTAGAGGCTCTTCGTTGCCAACACGACCCACCCGAGAAATGCACCCGCTAGAGTAACCACCGCCAACGCCAGCGGATCGACGGTCTTGAGATTGCCGACGTGTGCCACACCAAACAAGACGGCAGTGATGAGCACCGCAGGCCACGCGCCTAGCGCATCCTTCAACACCCGCATCGGATATCCGCGAAAGAGCAGTTCTTCGTATGCCGCGGCCGGCAGCAACACCACCAGCATCAGCAACGCGTAGCGAACCGCATCTCCCGCCGAGCCGGGAGCATACGTGGCATCGAGCCACCCCGCGCCAAGCAGCGCCAATGCCGGAATGGCGACCGCGGTCCCGCCAACCACCACCGCCCAACCTAACGTTCGGGGCTCGAGCGCCCCCCTGTCCATCCACACCGCAGACCACGACGAACCATCCACTACGCGCACCATGAAGAAATGCGCCACCGTCAAGGCAATGAGCGCCGCGACGGCCTGCCACAGAATCAACATCTCCGGGGACCGGATCCGGAACGCGCCGAGCATCATCATCGCCAGCGCCATTACCGCCACCGCGACAAGCACAAATCCGGCCAACCGCCAAGGTGCGCGAAGTGTGCCGCCGCCGGTGTAGAACAGGTCGCGGACGGTCATTGCGCCGGGCGCCGCGGATCCCTGGTCGGCGGCGCGCCGGGAGACATCAGTTCATCCGCTCCACCGAGAGCGCCACGGCGTCGCCGCCACCCAGACAGAGCGTAGCCAGCCCGGTCGCCGCATCCCGGTCACGCATGGCATAGAGAAGCGTCGTAAGCACACGGGCGCCGCTCGCCCCGATCGGATGCCCAAGCGCGATAGCGCCTCCATGCACGTTCACACGATCCCAGTCCCAGTCCAGTTCCCGACCGTCGGCCAACGCCTGCGATGCGAACGCCTCGTTGGCCTCGATCAGGTCGTAGCTGCCGATCGTCGTCTTCTGCTTGCTCATGAGGTTGCGAACCGCCGTAACCGGTGCGAAGAAGAGATCCTGCGGCTCCACCGCGCCCGTGGCATACGCGTTTACCCGTGCCATTATCGTCAGGCCGTGCGCTCGGGCGTATGCCTCCGATGTGACGACCAGCGCCGAGCCGCCATCGTTCAGCGACGATGCGTTGCCGGCGGTCACCGACAGCTCATCGGCTGACTCCCCGCCGCCATTGCCGCCGAACGCCGGGCGCAGCTTCGCCAGGGATTCAGGCGAGCTGTCCTTGCGCGGCCCTTCGTCGACAGCCACTCGCACCGCACCTTTGCGACCGGCGATCTCGACTGGAACGATCTCCTCCTCGAACTTCCCTGACTCCTGTGCCGCTACTGCCTTACGATGACTCTGCACGGCGAACTCATCCTGCATCTGACGGGTCACTTTCGCCTTGCGCGCCGTATACTCGGCGTGGCTGCCCATGTGCACGTCGCAGAAGGAGCACCAGAGCCCATCGCGAATCACTCCATCGACCAGCTGCTGGTCGCCGAGCTTCACGCCGTTGCGCATTCCGTACAGGTAGTACGGCGCGTTGGACATTGATTCCTGTCCGCCGGCGACGATCACCTGTGCGTCACCTGCCTTTATCGCCTGAGCGGCAAGCATCACTGCCTTGAGTCCGGATCCGCAGACCTTGTTGATGGTCACTGCCGAGGTTGAAGCCGGAATTCCGGCGCGGATCATCGCCTGCCTTGCCGGGGCCTGTCCCACCCCACCCTGCACCACGTTCCC
Source organism: uncultured Gemmatimonadaceae bacterium (assembly GCA_964584905.1). Lineage (GTDB taxonomy): Bacteria > Gemmatimonadota > Gemmatimonadetes > Gemmatimonadales > Gemmatimonadaceae > JALZIF01. The sequence goes on from CAZPCC010000452.1 coordinate 13,509, forward strand.
CATGATGACTTCTTCGACCTCGCCCGGATCGATCCCCGCTCGTTCCACCGCCGCGCGAATCGCGACGGCACCCAGGTCGGGAGCGGAGAGGGGCGCCAGCGCGCCAAGGAAGCGACCGATCGGCGTACGGGCAGCCGAGACGATCACAGGAGTGGTGGCGGATTTATCGGGCATGGTTGTGGCTCGCGGTTAATGCATTTGTGGCAGACGCGCTCGCGGCAGCCGCCAGGGAAAGGTAGCCAAGCCGGAAGAGCGGGCAAAGACAGCCGGGGAGCCGCGGCCGCTCGCACGGGCGTGGAGCCACAACGCTAACTTGCACGAGCAGCGTTCCCGAGCGGGTTCGGCGGCAGTCTCACGCCATGCGATAGATGGATCACAGCAGGAGCGGAATGATGGAAACCTATCTACTCCGGGGGTTTACGGTCGAGGTCGACAATTCGAGGCCCGACATTTCAACCGCAGATGTGCTGGCGCGGCTGGATGAAGCACTCGCGCTCATCGAGAGCTATCAACCGTGGCGACTTCGGCACCTCAGGCGCGACTTGCGGAGCTTCCGAATCGAGCGGTTCCCCTGCCGGGGGGCGTACTTTCCGGCGGAGCGTACCTGCCTCACGGAACTGACTTTTCTGGCGCGCCGGGACATCACCGCGGCACCGGTGGCGGCATCCATACTTCACGAGGGTATGCACGCGAGGGTCGATCGCCGCGGGCTGACGGACGCAGCACGGAACATTGCGCGTGAAGAGCGCCTGTGCAGACGTGCAGAACTGGACTTCGGGCTCGCCCTGCCGCACGAGCTTGGGGAACCGGTAGTCTCCCGCGCCGCCGCTGCACTCGCATCCGCAGATGAAGAGGTTGCGCCGGCGATCGATTGGCGTGAGGCGCTCCGGCGACAGGAAGCTGTAGATCGCGGGACGTGGTCCGCGTAAGGGCTGAAATGCCTGGCAACGCACCGTAACCGCGAGATACTGTAAGCCGAGGGATGTTCGTCGTCCTGGCGCCGTCGAGAATTCGAGTCCTCTGGCGGCAAGTAACCGCCGATTACGCAGATTCCGCAGATTCAACGGCCAGACAGAAGCTTTGTAACTCGCCGACAAGAGAAACGGCAACAAGGCAGCCTATTTGTTTCTGCGAAATCTGCGCAATCTGTGGTTCGCTGTTCGTCGTCTGGGCGCCGCTGAGAATTCGGCTCCTCTAACGGCAAGTAACCGCCGATTACGCAGATTCCGCAGATTCACCTGCAGACAGAAGCTTTGTAACTCGCCGACAAGAGAAACGGCAACAAGGCAGCCTATTTGTTTCTGCGAAACCTGGGCAATCTGTGGTTCGCTGTTCGTCGTCATGGCGCTGTCGAGAATTCGGCTCCTTAGACGGCAGTAACCGCCGATTACGCAGATTCCGCAGATTCACCGCCAGACCGAAGCTGTGCAACTCGCCGACAAGAAACGGCAACAAGGCAGCCTATTTGTTTCTGCGAAATCTGCGAAATCTGTGGTTCGCTGTTCGTCGTCATGGCGCCGTCGAGAATTCGGCTCCTCTGACGGCAAGTCTCTCCTGACTTCTGCGAAATCGCCCCTCACGAAATCGCCCCTCACGAGATCGCCCCTCACAGTGTCGCGATGACCCGGTTGTCCGAGCCGCGTCGGTAGTGCGCTGCGTAGTCGACCTTGCGCTCCAGCGACTCGATGACCCCTTTCGCGAAATTCACTCCTTCATAGTGCTGGGCACTGCCGAGCCCGCCCGGGCTGAACACGTTGATCTCCATCAACTTGTCTCCGACGATGTCGAGACCGACGAGAAACATGCCGTCCATGACCAGCTTCGGCCTAACCAGATCGGCCAGCTCGAGTGCTGCATCGGTAATCGTGGCCTTGGCGAGCTTTCCGCCGGCGCTGATGTTGCTTCGCATGTCACCGTCCGACCGCTGCCGGCGGAATGCGGCGAACTTTCCCTCGTACTCGAAAGGCGCGCCATTCATCATGAACAGACGCGTGTCACCTTTCGCTGCAGCCGGCAGATACTCCTGCGCAATGACGTACCCATCGCGCGCGATCGCGTCGATCATCTGGTTCAGGTTCGACGCGTCCTCCGGCTTCACGAGGAACACGCTCTGGCCTCCCGACCCGGTGAGCGGTTTCAGCACGATCGTTCCCTTCTCCGCTTTCAGAAAGGACTTGATGTCCGCACGATCGCGCGTAATGATCGTCCGCGGCCGAACCTGTTCCGGAAAATCCTGGAAATACATTTTGTTCGCCGCCGACGACAGCCCGTCCGGATCATTCAGTACCAGCAGTCCACGTTGCCGCGCCCGCTTGCCGAAGACGATGCCCGCCTGCTGCGCCCAGGGCCGCTCGATCGCGTCCTCCGAAGGATCGTTGCGAAGCATCAGCACGTCGATGTCCGACAGTGACAGGCGTTCCCGCTTGGCCTCTTTACCCTGCAGCGCGGTGAGATAGCTCTCTTCGTCGGTGTACTTCGTTTTTGGCGCCGCGTGCGCCTGCGCACGGATCTGCCCGTCGGTGTCGTACGCGAACTCGCCGACGCCGATCAACCACGACTCGTGGCCCATCCCCACGGCGGTGTACGCCAGACGCGTAGTGGTGTACTCCGCCTTTTCCGTCCCCACGTCGTTGACCACGAATCCAATCCTCATTGATTCTCCCCCTCGAGCAGATCAGGAACTGTCAGGCCGTCGTGCAGCCTGGCGAGCTTCGCCTCCACCGACGGACCTGTGAGATAATGCGGCATGAGCCGCGGCGGGTTGAGCACCCCGCGCCACCGCAGTTCTTCGATCATCGATACGTGCTCGAAGGCTATCTTGCCGACGAGCAGCGGTTCCAGTGCGCCGCCCTCCGCAAAGTAGCGCAGAAGGCGAACGAGTCCCCGCAGGTAAATCGCATCCTTGGTGAAGCCGCCGCTGCGATAGACGCGCGCGCATAGGGTGAATGCCGTGGCGGGTACGAAGCCTTGCGCATCCGTCAACTCGCGCCAGGTGTCGATGAACGGCGCGCCGTCGATGACCCGCTGGACCGCGAGCACGCGGCCGGCGAGCAGGCGCAGCCGCTTAATGTCGAGTCCGCCTACCATCCATTCGGCGAGCACGGCCAGACCCTCTTGCAGCTCCTCGTAGCCCGCCAACCCGGTGGCGAGGAGCCGCAGCGGCTGCGAGCACCCGTTATGGTAGGTGACGACATGCGTTCCGACTTCGTGCTGCACCAGCGCGCGAGCGCGGTGCGGGGTCATTGACACCGACGAGCCGATCAGCAACTTGCCGCTGGAGACCATCAGACCACTCACATCACCCCGGATCTCGGTGGTGGACGCGAGCGTGGGATCCTGCGAGCGGTACCACGCGAGTTCCTCCTCTCCCAGCTGCCTCACATCATCCGCGGACAATCGGCCGCCTGACGAATCCCGCTCGGCCGGCAGCGAGCCCAGTAGTGCCAGCGCCTGGTCGAGCAGCTCCGGCTTGATCACCCCATAGACCTGCTGGCTGCCGAACAGGAAGCGCGGCGTACCCCGATCGGTGAGCATGGTGACCTTGCGGTCCAGCTCGTCCCGGGTGTCGTCGATCAGATGGGCGATCGTCGGGTCATCGATCTCTTCGGTAGCTATCGAGTACAGCTTTCGTTTGAGCAACGGGGCGTCCACGACGAGCGGGCGATAGTCGAAGGCCGGCTCGGTGTCGCCGCCGTTGCGTGAAAACTCCGCCCATGCCGCGTCGAGATTCACCGGTGTGACCTGCAGCAGAAAGTCGAATGCCGAGGCTATCTCGGACAGGGTCCTATCAGCCTCCTTTACTGCGCGCGAAGTGCGCCGCGGACCTAACGCGTGGTAATGCGGAGGGGTGTGGGTGGTGTGGGTCACGGAGAAATGGAACGCCGTCTGCCGCAGCGCCTGCGTGAGCCCTCGGCGCAGGCGGCGGTAAACCACCGGATAGGCGATCGCCGTCCCGCCCTGCCGGTACATCGGCTGAACCGCAATGCCGAGTCGGTGCAGCCGGAATTCCTCGCCTTGGAGGACATCGATCGGCGGCAGTCCGGGAGGGTGCGCGGGAGTATCGCTCTCGACCCCCACCTCGAGCCCCTTCGGCCGGAGCGGAATGTCACCGAGCGCGCGAATCAGGTGTTCTACCGTCGGATCATCCGGGAGAAGTGTCTCGCTCACCACGGTGAACGACGGCCGCCGCACGGCGCGGGCAGGACCGCCCCCGCGTCTGCCGGGTGGCGCCGGCCACAGTTCGAGCAGGAGATAGGCACCGAACCGTTCACCCACCGCAGAGACGATCGCCGATATGAGCCGCGACGTCGCGTCGTGCGCCTCGCGAGCAGCAGACGCGATGAGCCAGCTCGCACCGCTCGTGACCAGACGCCGCATGTCCGCATCATCCGGTTCCTCGTGCGCACGGTACAGCATGAGAAATGGCAGGGGACGCTCGAGGTGTATGCGCACTCCGTCGCCAAGTGAGCGATGCACCCGCTGCCCGCCCGCCACCCGCGCCACGATCTCATCGATCGCCTGATCCAGTGCGCCAACCTTCTCCGTCACGCGCCGGCACGCCCCAGTTCCGCGACGAGTACCGGCACGGCCGCCGTCAGACGGCTGGAGATCATTCCAATACGCGCCTCGTCAGGCTCCCCCGTCCACTCATCCATGAACGTCTTCTTGAACTCGATCGCCAGTGAGCAGACCTCTCCCCGGTAGCGCGACATGATCCAGCGGGAAAAATGGCCGCCCCGGAACTTCACGTCCTCGCGCACGTCGAGCGCCTCGCCATCGACGGGGGTTCCCAATGCCTCGCCGAAACTCGCCAGCATCCGGCCAAAGCGCTTCCGGTCCACAGTACTCGTGCCTATGTTCACCTCGGGATTCCCACGCAATTCGGCCGGCTCGCCGGTCGGACCATTGCGACGGTGATTGTAACTGTGCAGATCGAGAACCGCGAACGCGCCCCATCGTTCATGCAGCTCGTCGAGCAGCCCGCCGACGGCGTCGTAGAAGGCGTCGTAGCGCGCCAGCGAGCGCTCGAGCACCTCCTCGGGAACAGGCTTTCGCCAGACCGACAACCCCCAAGCCTCGTCAGGCGTGCGATATACCGCGCCGTCGCGGGGTCGGTTGAGATCCACCTCGAACCGCGAATGGGTCCCCACCACCCGGGTTGGAGCGACGTCCGTCCAGCGGTCGGTGTAGGGATCTTCCTCACGGCGCCGCTCGGCAGCGTCGAGCGCGAGCAGATCCGCCACCTCGGTGCGCACTCTGTGCCCGGCATGTATCGCCGTGGCAACGAGGGGAAGCGAGAGGTCGCGCACAATGAGGCACGGCGCCGATGGCGCCTCGTGGGTCGTGGTGTCGGTCACGGATTTGCGAGTTGTGGGCCGCCGGGCCTCCTGCCCGTGCCTCTCCCACACGCGGAAGCCGTGCCGCGGTGCCGACCACAGCGGTGCCGGGCACCTGTGCAAAGCGAGGCAGGGCGACCACCGAAAGCTGGCAGCGTCGGGAGCCATTGCCACGTACGATTAGTCGTCGCTCCGGTCTGCCTGTCTCAGCAGCCGTACTGGCGCGAAACTTCCACAGTACCCCTTTCCACAGTACCCCTGGTAAACGCGGGCCCGTTGACGTACATCTGGCGAGCCGCACGCCCGTTAACCCGCACCCCTGTCCCATGACGCAAGTATCCGACGAGACTCTCGCGAAGATGGAGGTACTCGCCGACCTCGAAGGAGTCGTGCACGATCTCATGGAGCAGCACGAAGCCAAGCGAGTGCTGTGGTTTCCTAGCGAGCTTCTAACGCCGCCGCCTGATACCGACCCTGACGCGCATTTGCAGCTGCTCCGTGAGCGGGCCGAGGGCATCAGCCTCCCTGCGCGGGTGGCGCTCGCGCTCAACCTGCTCACCGAAGAGGGGCTCCCCCACTTCCACCGCCTGCTCGCAGTATACCTGGGCAGCACGAGCTTCTGGAGCCGGTGGACCAATCTGTGGACCGCAGAAGAGGACAGGCATGGCGCCGTGCTGCACGACTATGCGCGCGACAGTCGCGTTCTCGATAATCCGGTACTCGAGCGCATGCAGTTCGAGTATCTGAAAGCCGGATTCGAACCGGCATGGGACAGGGATCCCTACCGCGTCTTCGTCTATACCACGCTCCAGGAGCGCGCTACACAGGTGAGCCACGCCAATACCGGAAAGCTCGCCGGCGAGTACGAGCCCACGATAGGCGTGGTGCTGTCGAATGTGGCCAAGGAAGAAGCACGCCACTACACGTTCTATCGCACCGTATTCAAGGAAGTGCTCGCTCGCGATCCGGATCGCGGGCTGCTCTCGGCAGTTGAAGTCATGCCGTCCATCGATATGCCCGGCGTGAACATGCCCCATTTCCGCGAGATGGCGGATGTGATCCGCCGCGCCGGTATCTACGGCGCATGGGAGTACAAGAAGATCGTCGAGGAGCAGATCAAGTTCTGGGCGATCGATACGCTCGATGGGCTGAGCGAGGCGGGCAAGAAGGCACAGGAGAAGATTCTATCGATCCCGGCGAGACTCGAGCGCGTCGCGGGCATGATGGAGGCGCGCAGCAGGGCCAAGACATTCTCGTTCGACGTGGCACACGCGCGCGAATTCGACATGGCGTGACACGAGGATTTCGCCGATTTCGCAACTGTCAGGCAAGGTAGAGCGTCCTTTTTTTCATCTGCGTAATCTACGAAATCTGTGGTTTCGTCGACCTTCGCCTTGAAACGGCTACCGGCCAAAAACAAAAGCAACAGCGAACCGCAGATTACGCAGATTTCGCAGATGCTCTGCCAAGCCGGTTATCACTGTCAGGCAAGGTAGAGCGTCCTTTCTCATATGCGTAATCTGCGAAATCTGCGGTTTCGCTGTTTTCCCTTCCTTCTGCGGATCTGCGGTTGCAGCTAGCGGATTGGCTCGCCTGCCGGCATCTCTGCGGTTAGGGTACGCTGTTCAACCTCCGTACGCAGTCGCGAGATCAGCGCGTCCAGCTGGACGATCTCCTGCTTCTTGCCAGCCCCGCGCGTACGCAACGCCACCGCGCCCGACTCTGCCTCACGCTTGCCAACCACCGCCATGTACGGCACCTTCATCATTTCCGCGTCGCGGATGCGGTAGTTCAGGGTCTCCGAGCGGTCGTCGAGGGTCACCCTCAGTCCCGCCGCCTTCAGCTGCGCCGTTATGCCAGTCGCGGCGGCGTGTACCTCGTCGGTGATCGGAATTACGCGGACTTGTTCCGGTGCCAGCCACACCGGGAAAGCGCCGGCGAAATGCTCTATCAGGTTGCCGATGAATCGCTCGAGGGTGCCGTAGATCGCGCGATGGATCATCACCGGGCGATGCGGATGATTGTCCGCACCCGTGTACTCCAGCTCGAACCGCTCCGGGAGCTGGAAGTCGAGCTGGATCGTCGGGCCCTGCCACGTACGGCCGATCGCGTCCTTGAATTTGATGTCGATCTTTGGCCCGTAGAACGCGCCGCCACCTTCATCGATTCGGAATTCAATCTCCTTTCGCTCCAGCGCGCGCAGCAGTATCGCCTCTGCCTTGTCCCACGCCGCGTCTTCGCCGAGCTTCTCCGGCGGGCGGGTCGACACTTCGAATTCGAGCTCGAAACCGAACGTGCGCCTGACGAGTCGGTCCACCTGATCGAGGCAGAGAAAGATCTCGTCTTCGGCCTGCTCGAGCGTACAGAAAATGTGGGCATCGTCCATCGAAAGCCCGCGCACGCGCAACAGTCCGTGCAGGGCGCCGGACATTTCGTTCCGATAGACGTTGCCCACCTCGGACAGCCGTAGCGGAAGATCGCGGTAGCTGCGCGACTGGCTCTTGTAGATGAGACAGTGCATCGGGCAGTTCATCGGTTTCACCCGATACCGCACATCCTCCGCTTCGCCTGCGCCGGCGGCCATCGGCGGATACTGATTCGACTCGTAGAGCGGCAGATGACCCGAAATCCTGAACAGCTCCTCACGCGAGATGTTGGGAGTGTAGACCAGCTCGTAGCCGCTCGACACGTTGTCGTCCTCGACCGCGCGCGTGAGCAGCCACTTTACCAGCGCCCCCTTGGGATGCCAGAAGACGAGCCCCGGTCCCACCGCCTCCTGAATCGAGAACAGGTCGAGCTGCTTTCCTAACGTGCGGTGGTCCCGCCGGCGCGCCTCCTCGATCTGGTGCAGATGCAGCTCCAGTTCGTCCTTCGTCAGCCACGCCGTGCCGTAGATTCGTTGCAGCATCTGACGCTTCTCGTCGCCGCGCCAGTACGCCCCGGCGGTATGCATCAGCTTCACATGCTTGACGAACGACGTGTCGGGGACGTGAGGGCCGCGGCACAGGTCGATGAACGGCCCATCCGTGTAAATGGAGATGATCTCGTCGTCCGCGAGCTCCTCCAGCCGCTCCAGCTTGAGAGGATCGCCACTGAAGCGCTGCCGCGCCACGTCGCGCGAGACTTCCTCCCTCGCAAACGGAAACTTCGCCGAGATCACCCGCTGCATTTCCGCCTCGAACGCCGCCAGATCGTCGGGGGTGAACGGCTCGGAAACCTCGAAGTCGTAATAGAAACCGTCGTCGATCGCCGGCCCGAAGCCGATGTGCGCATCGGGACGCAGCGTACGAACGGCGGTCGCCAGCACGTGCGCCGCCGAGTGCCTGACGACGCCGAGAAGCTGCGACCGGCGCGCCGAGTCCTGCTCCCGCTCGGTGAGAACGACGAAGCTGCCCCCCCGCCTGAGCGGCGTGGCGAGATCGTACACCGCACCGTCGACCAGCACGGCTACCGCGGCGCGCGCCAATCCTGGCCCGATGGATTCGACCACCGCGCGTCCGCTGGTGCCGGCCGGCATCTTTCGAACGCTGCCATCAGGAAGGGTCAGCGTGATATCCGCAGGGGAATTGCTGTCGTTCATGGCTCTCGGAAAAGACGAGGCGCGTCCGCCGAAAACCGGGGGACGCGCGCGGCGTGACGTGCTGCAAACTATTGCCGTACATGGCCTTTTTCTTGCACCCTGGCCGCCCACCCACGCAGCGCCCATATTCGAGCGGCAGCCTTGATTCTATTCTATCCTCACCGCCTTACCTCCGCCACAGGTTCGAACGCATGGCACGATACAGGTACCGCCATCGTGATGACTCCATCGCCTCAACTGTTGCCGGGTTGTTCATCGGAGCCATCGCCGGTTTCGCCGTCGGCGTCATTGCCGCCCAGAAAATCGGGGGCATATCGGGCATCGCCTCACGCGTGCGCGAGAGCGTGGCCGGAATGAGAGACGAAATTCTGCCGCCTGATTTGTACGCCGATGAGTTCGAGCGCGAATTCGAATACGACGATGAATTCGATGACTCGGAGGCCGCTGTTCTCGAGCGAAACGTGCTCGAGGCGTTCCGGAACGATCCCATTCTCGCAGAACGTGCTGTGGACATCGGCGCCACCAACCATGAGATAGTCGAGCTCGGTGGCTGGGTGCACTCCGAAGAGGAGGCTGAACACGCGGTCGTCATTGCCCGCGGCATTCCCGGGGTCACGACCGTGGTGAACCGTCTCTCCGTCGGGAAGGAAGAGGCTCGGCTGGCCGATGCCGCGCGCCGCCGCAGCGAGGGCGATCCCGCTCTCACGGAGTCACACTGGGAAGGTCAACGCGTGGGTACCGGACGACGGCGCCAGGGCAACTCAGGGGAACCCGACCGGCACGCCGATCCCAAGCCCAAACTCGAATCAAAATGGCTCGGAGCTCGCGAGGCGATACGCAATTCGGCCGAGGATCTCGCCACTGGTCCACCGCGGCGCGGCCGAAAGAAGGCAGAAACGGTGCGCGGGGTGCCGAAGGGCGATCATGTCGAGGGAGACGAGGCGCGAGGATAGAATCGAACGACGAGACGAGCGATGCGAGATGCGAGGAGGGACTCGCATCTCGCATTTTCGCATCCTGCCACCTCGATTCTCGCGAGGGCCCTGCTTCTCTCGAACATCGCATTTCTCATCTCGCCACACTCGTCCATCCTCTCCCGGTCAGCTAGCTTCTCACGAATGACGTCCCAGATCGAGCACGAGCTCGCTCCCCTGTACGAACCCGGCTCAATAGAACCGGAGATTTACGCCCGTTGGCTCGCCGCGGGTGCGTTCGATGCGCATGCCGCCAGATCTTCGCGAATCGGTGGCGACCGACCCCCCTTCACCATCGTCATTCCGCCTCCGAACGTTACCGCGGTGCTCCACATGGGGCACGGACTCGATGAGACCGTGCAGGATGTGATCATCCGCTGGCGGCGCATGGCAGGCGACGAGACGCTGTGGGTGCCTGGCACCGATCACGCCGGCATTGCCACGCAGAACGTGATTGAGAAGCAGCTGGCGGCGGAAGGGAAAACGCGATTCGATGTGGGGCGCGCCGCGTTCGTCAGCCGTACCGAGGAGTTCGTTCGCGTAACCGGCGGATCGATCCTCGAGCAGCTTCATGCCATTGGGTCATCGTGTGACTGGTCGCGCACCGCTTATACGCTCTCTCCCGAGCTTTCGCGTGCCGTGCGCGAGGCGTTCGTCAGGCTGTACGAAAAGGGCCTCATCTATCGAGGGCACCGGGTAATTCACTGGTGCTCGCGCTGCCTCACATCGCTGAGCGACGAAGAGGCGGAGCACGAGGAAACGACCGGTACGCTGTACCACGTGCGATATCCGCTGCTCAGCGCGGACGGGGCGGTCGACACCGCACCCGGTGTGACGGTGGCCACCACGCGTCCCGAAACCATGCTCGGCGATGTGGCGGTCGCCGTTAATCCGGAAGACGACAGATATCGCCATCTGGTTGGCCGCAACGTGCTGCTTCCGATCGCCAACCTTCCGATTCCCATCATCGCCGACGCCTATACCGATCCGGCGTTCGGCACCGGCGTGGTCAAGATCACGCCGGCGCACGACTATCAAGACTTCGAAGTCGGCATGCGGCACGGCCTGCCGATGCCGGTGATCATGACCGGCGACGGCCAGATGCGCGATGAGCCCGATGCCACGCATAGGCGCGTCCCCGACGATCTGACCGGACTCGACCGTTTCGAGGCCCGCGACCGAATCGTCGCCTCCCTCGATGCCCGCGGGATGCTCGTCAGGCGGGAGACGCACCTGCACGCCGTGCGGCACTGCTATCGGTGCGACACGGTGGTCGAGCCGCGGCTGAGCGATCAGTGGTTCGTCAAGACGGCCCCGCTCGCCGCGCCTGCACTCGAGGCCGTGCGGCGCGGCGACATCCGCATCCTGCCAGAGCGTCATCACGCTGTCTACATCAACTGGATGGAGAACATCCGCGACTGGAACATCTCGCGGCAGCTCTGGTGGGGCCACCGAATTCCGGTCTGGTACTGCGAGCGGTGCGGTGGCGAGCCGATCGTGAGCCGGGAGGATGTTTCCGCCTGCCCGGCGTGCGGCGGTCCCGTCAGGCAGGATGAAGACGTGCTCGACACCTGGTTCTCCTCCTGGCTCTGGCCAATGTCCACGCTCGGATGGCCCGACACGAGCTCGGAGGATCTGCGGGCCTTCTACCCCACCGATGTACTCGTCAGCGGCCCCGACATTCTTTTCTTCTGGATCGCGCGGATGATGATGGCCGGGTACGAATTCATGGGCGAGCGTCCGTTTCACACGGTGTATCTCCACGGAATCGCGCGCGATCCGAGCGGCCGCAAGATGTCCAAGTCCCTCGGTAACGGAATCGATCCGCTTGATGTCGTGCGGCTGTTCGGTGCCGATGCGCTGCGTTATACAGTCATCGCCGGAATGGGGATGGGCGTCGATGTGCGACTCGACCCGGATGATCTGGAAAAGTCGTTTACGCCTGGCCGCAACTTCGCTACCAAGCTATGGAACATCGGACGCTTTCTTCTCGGCAGCGTCGGTCGTGAGCCGGTCGCGCCTCTGAACAGCATCGACCCGTCGCGCCTCAAGCGAGCAGATGCATGGATTCTCGACCGGCTCAACGTGGCAATCGCCGAATGCGACGGCGCGCTGGGTGCCGCCCGCCCGCCGGGCGGTGATGGCAGTGCCTGGCGCGAGGACGAAAGGTTCGCCGGTCTGCGGCTCAATGAATACACTGAGACCGCACGCCGCTTCGTCTGGAACGAGCTCGCCGACTGGTACGTCGAGTCCACCAAGAGCCGCCTCACGCCTGACGCGGAGGACAGGGAGGTAGCGCGCAGCGTGCTGGTGCATGTATTCGACGCGGCGCTGCGGCTGCTTCACCCGGTAGTACCGTTCATCACCGAGGCGTTGTGGCAGCGACTGCCGGTGAGTGAGCGCTCGCCCGACGCAGTGCTCGCCACGCAACGATGGCCCCTGCGCACCGGAGATCACGCCGGGAGGGGACGCGAGTTCGCGGTGGTTCAGGAGGCGGTGATTGCGATCAGGCAGCTTCGCGCCGATTACGCGCTGCCGCCGGGACGCGCCGTGGAGGTCGTGGTGGTGTCCCCGAACGGAAGGGCCGGCTCCGATACGGCGCGGGTGCTCCAGGAAGAGGATGCGACGCTCCGCCGGTTGGCGCGCGCGTCGGTGCGCGTTTCCGGCGAGGCGCCGCGTGAGGCGGCGGCGCACGCGCTGCTCGGCGACGGAGTGGAGCTGGTCATGCCGCTGGCGGGCCTCATCGATCTCGATAAGGAGTGCGCCCGGCTGCGGCAGGAAACGGCGCAGTTGGGAAGTCAGCTCGAGGCGCTGCGGGGGCGGCTGAGCAACGAGCGATTCACCGCCAAGGCTCCGCCGCACATCGTGGAGGCCGAGCGTGACAAGGAACGGGAGTGGAGCCAGCGGCATGCGCAATTGACCAGCAAGGTGGACTCGTTATGCGGCGCGCGCTGATAGCGCTGACGCTCGCCGCCTGCGCGTCGCAGGGCTTCCCGCCGGGTGGCCCCGACGATCCCGATCCACCTGTGTTGCTGAGCACCAGGCCCGACAGCGGCGCGGTGAACGTTCCGGACGACCGTGAAGTGATTTTCCAGTTCGACGAGGTGGTGAACGAACGGCCGTCCGGCGCCGCGAGCCTGGCGGGCCTGGTGCTCGTCTCGCCGCGCGAAGGGGAGCCGCGCGTGGATTGGGGACGCACACGCATCGGTGTCCGTGCCAATAGGGACTGGCGGCCCAATACGGTTTACACAGTCACCCTTCTCCCCGGCATTCAGGACCTGCGAAATAACGTCAGGAGATCGCCATCGACGATCGTCTTTTCGACCGGACCTACGCTGCCTGACACGCGGCTGGCCGGCGTGATATACGATTGGGTCGCCGATCGTCCCGCCGCCGGCGCGCTGATCGAAGCGGTGACACCTGATTCGGTGGTCTACGTTGGCGCAGCGGATTCGGTCGGACGTTTCTCCCTCCTGCACATGCCGACAGGCACCTATCGAGTGAGGGGTTATCTCGATCCCGATCGCAATCGCCAGTTCGATCCGCGCGAGCCGTTCGACTCCGCCATCGTGGAGCTCGCCGATTCCGCCAATCTGGAGCTGTACGCGTTCGTGCACGACTCGCTCGGCCCGAGAATCGAGAATGTCACCGTTCGCGATTCGCTCACGCTCCGTGTGACCTTCGACAAGGCGCTGGCGCCTGGTCAGGCGGTGGATACCGGCCGTTTCCATCTGATGCGCGATGACTCCACGCGTGTTCCCGTCATGTCCGCCAGGCTCTCCAGGCCGGAGGCGGTGCGCGCTGATACCACCCGGCGTCCCGCCATACCGCTGCCGCCGGTCGCACCGGTGGATCCCGCCGATACCGTCGCCGCCGCACCGCCGCGTCCACGGCGACAGCCGCCGCCAACCGAGGCAATTCTGCAGGTTTTTCCGCCGCTCGAGCCGACGACGACCTACATCCTGACAGTTCGCGATCTGCGCAACATTCTCGGCAATCCGGCCACCTCACGCCGTTCATTCACCACGGGGCGGAGGGCACCATCGTCGCCGGCCGATTCGCTTCGCGTACCTCCGGATTCGGTCCCCCCGTCCACTACACCGCCAAACCGGTGAGCGACCCCCGCCGCGCCATTCCCAGCGTGGGTGCGCTGCTGGAAAGCGACGCCATGCAGCCGTTGCTCGACCGTGAGCCGCGGCCCCTGGTTACCGATGCCGTGCGCGCGCTCGTTGCCGCCGCGCGTGAGGCGCCTGACGATGTTCCTCTCTCCCACGCCGAGTGGGCGGAGCGCGTGGGATCTCTGGTCGAGGCACGCCGGCAGCCGTCGCTGCGGCCGGTGATCAACGCGACGGGTGTCGTACTGCATACGAACCTCGGCCGTGCGGCGCTCCCGCAGCGGGCGCTCGACGCCGTACGCGAAACGGCGTCGGGTTATTCGACGCTCGAATACGATCTGGTGCGCGGGGAGCGCGGCAGCAGATCCGTGCATTGCGCGTCGCTTCTCGTTGAGCTTACCGGGGCTGAAGACGCGTTCGTCGTCAACAATGGCGCCGCCGCGCTGCTGCTGGCGCTCGACACCTTCTCCCGTGGACGCGACGCCATCATTTCGCGGGGCGAGCTGATCGAGATCGGTGGCTCGTTTCGAGTGCCCGACATCATGGCGTCTTCGGGAGCACGTCTGCGGGAAGTGGGCACCACGAACCGCACCCACCTGGATGACTACCGCGCCGCGCTCACCCCGACCACCGGTGCGATCGTCAAAGTGCACCGGAGCAACTTCGCCATGCGCGGCTTCGTCGCCGAGGTGGACGCGCGAGAACTCGCTGCCCTGGCGGAGAAGTCATCTGTGCCGCTGGTGCACGATCTGGGAAGCGGGCTGTTCATCTCGCTCGAGTCGATCGGCCTGGGCGGCGAGCCGGTCGCGGCCGATGCGGTGCGCGATGGCGCGACCGTCGTGACCATGAGCGGCGACAAGATGCTCGGCGGTCCGCAGGCGGGAATCGTGCTCGGCCGTCGTGAGGCAGTGGCGCGCCTGCGCGCCAATCCGCTGGCCCGCGCGCTCCGCGTCGACAAGATGACTCTCGCCGCGCTGGAAGCCACGCTCGACATTTATCGAGAGCCTGCGCGCGCGATGAGGGAAATCCCGGCGCTGGCGATGCTAGCCGCACCTGTCGCAGCCCTTGGCTCCCGGGCGAACGCGCTGGTCGAGTACCTGACGAGCGCCGGCGTTCAGGCACGACGCGTTCAAAGCGAGGCGCAGGTCGGCGGCGGCGCATTTCCCGACCAGTCCATCGCGTCGGTGGGCGTCGAGCTGGCCGGCGACGCCGAGGGCATCGCAGTCGCGCTGCGCGCCGGGGACCCTCCGGTGGTCGGGCGCATTCGCGATGGAGCGCTGCTGCTCGACCTGCGAACGGTACCCGAAGCCGCTGATGAAACGCTTGCGCGCGCCGTGCTTGCCGCGCTGCGGTGAGCCGGCCAGCCGTGTTCTTCGACCGTGACGGCACGTTGATGCACGATGTTTCTTATGCATCGCGCCCGGATCAGGTGCGCTTGATCGGCGGCGCGTCCCACGCCGTGCAACAGCTTGCCGGGGCCGGCTATCTCATTCTCCTCGTCACCAATCAATCGGGGCTCGGCCGCGGACTGTTTTCCCCTGACGACTACGAGCGTGTGCACGCCCGGTTCGTCGAGTTGCTCGGCGCCGAAGGCGCAGCGCTGGACGGAGCGTACCACTGCCCGCATGCGCCTGACGCGGGTTGCGAGTGTCGCAAACCGGGGCTCGAGCTTTTCCAGCGCGCGGCACAGGAGCACGACGTGGAACTCTCCGCCTCCTGGTGCATCGGCGATCGGTGGCGCGACGTCGAGCCTGCCCGAGCGCTCGGTGCAGCCGGCCTGCTCGTGCCATCGCCGGCCACCACGGAGGACGATCTGATTCGGGCGCGCGCGGCCGAGGCACTCGCCACGTCGCTGCCTGACGCGGTGCACCGCATTCTGCATGATCGATGAAGAGAAAGCTTCAAGGCCGCATCGCCGGTCAGTGTGGGTAAGTTCCCATGCCACGTCGAATTGCCGTTCTCGCATCGGGAAAAGGATCCAATCTCCGAGTCATGGTCGAGTATTTCGCGCACCCATCCCGGCGCGGAGCCGCGACGCTGGCACTGGCGGCGTCGAACAAGCCGGACGCCGGAGCGCTGGGCGTCGCGCGCGATGCAGGGATCGAGGCGCGAGTCCTTGAATCGGGCCCGCACCACGAATCGGCGCTGCTCGATCTGCTCGATGAGCAGGCGATAGACCTAGTGGTGCTCGGTGGCTATCTGCGTCTCATCCCCGGCGCTGTAGTGCGCCGCTACACCGGGCGAATGGTGAACGTACACCCCGCGCTGCTTCCAGCGTTCGGCGGACCGGGAATGTACGGGGCGCGCGTGCACCGCGCAGTGCTCGCTGCCGGCGTGCGGCTCAGCGGGCCCACCGTACATTTCGTGGATGACCTGTACGATCACGGCGCGATCATCGCCCAGTGGCCTGTGCCTGTCTCCCCGGACGACACGGCGGAGTCACTTGCCTCCCGCGTGCTGTACGCGGAGCACCGCCTCCTTCCACGTGTCGTGCATGCCCTGGCAACCGATCGCATCCGGTTGATGCCCGGTGGTTCCGTGGAGGGCGCTAGTTTGAGAACCGTTGATAGCGCAATCTTCGCCTTTCAACCTCTCGCGGCCCTCGAAGCGGCAATGGACCAGGCGCTGGGATTGGACTGATCGCTGCTGCGCACTTCACACTTCGCACTTCGCACTCTCGAGCTCCTCAACCCTCGGCCCCCGACCCTCGACTCTCGACCCTCGAAATGCCTCTCGCACTCCTTTCCGTATCCGATAAGACAGGGCTCGTGGACTTTGCCCGTGGACTCGCCGAACTCGGCTGGGAGCTTGTTTCCACCGGCGGCACGGCGCGGGCCTTACGCGGCGCAGGGCTCACCTCGATGGACATCAGCGAGCTCACCGGGTTTCCGGAGATGATGGACGGAAGGGTGAAAACTCTGCACCCCAAGGTGCACGGCGCCCTCCTTGGAAAGCGCGATGATCCAGCCCATTCCAAAGCCATGGACGAGCATGGGATTGCGCCGATCGATCTGGTCGCGGTGAATCTCTATCCATTTCGCGAGACCGCCGCGCGCGAAGGGGTCACGCCTGACGACGTAATCGAGCAGATCGACATCGGCGGGCCGTCGATGGTCCGATCCGCCGCCAAGAACTTCGCTTCCGTCACCGTGGTAGTCGATCCGGCCGACTACCCGCGCGTGCTGGAGGCGCTCGGTAGCGATGATGATGCGCTGCCGCTCCGGCGCGGGCTGGCCGGCAAGGCCTTTGCGCACACCGCCGCCTACGATTCCGCCATCGCCGAGTGGTTCGCACGCCAGGAAGGAGATCGGTTCCCTGCCACGCTGCCGCTTGCGTTCCAGCGCGCGCAGGCGCTGCGCTACGGCGAGAACCCCGATCAGCGCGCCGCATTCTATGTGGAGCGCGAGGGAGCTGGCCTCGCCGGACTAGTGCAGCGCGGAGGCAAGGAGCTTTCGTTCAACAATCTGCTCGACCTGGAGGGCGCGCTGCTCGCCAGCGAAGCGTTCGGTGGAAAAACCTGCTGCGCCATAGTCAAGCACACCACGCCGTGCGGACTTGCCGTTGGGCAGACCGCACTCGAGGTGTATCGTAAGGCGCTAGCCTGTGATCCGGTTTCCGCGTTCGGCTCCGTGATTTCCTTCAACGTGCCGGTGGATGAGCTGGCTGCGGAAGCAATCTCGAGTCTGTTCGTCGAATGCATCGTCGCGCCGGCCTTCAACGAAGCGGCGGTGGAGATCCTCGGACGCAAGAAAAACCTTCGCGTGCTCGAAGGCACCGCGCGCTGGAATCCCGGAGCGCTCGACTTCAAGCGTGTGCGCGGAGGTATCCTGCTTCAGGATCCGCCCACTTCACCAGCGAGCAGCAAGTGGGAAGTCGTGACCAGGCGCGAGCCGACCGCAGAGGAGGATTCCGATCTTCGCTTTGCCTGGTGCGCGGTGGGGAGCGTCAAATCGAACGCTATAGTTCTGGCGCGCGCAGGGGCGACGATCGGCATTGGAGCGGGCCAGATGTCGCGCGTGGACGCGGCATTCGTAGCGGTCCACAAGGCGAGACAGGTTGGGCATGAGACGACAGGCTCGGCACTCGGCTCCGACGCGTTCTTTCCATTCCGGGATGGCATCGATCAGGCGGCGGAGGCGGGGATAACGACAATCGTACAACCCGGAGGCTCGGTGCGAGACGCGGAAGTGATAACAGCCGCCAATGAGCGAGGGATTGCGATGGTGTTCACCGGCAAGCGTCAGTTCCGCCACTAGCCTATCCCGGCGCTAGATTCAGCCCTCTATGCCACCGCCTCGACACACCGATCTCGACTATCGCCCGTCGTATCTGGCAGCGGCGCTGACCGCGCTCGGGGTGTTCATCCTGTACGTGGTGACCCTCGCGCCGACGACGGCGATGTGGGATACGAGCGAATACATCGCCTCGGCGTTCGTGCTCGGCAATCCGCACCCGCCCGGCAACCCCCTGTTCGTGCTGCTCGGCCGCGTGTTCGCGGTGCTGCCGATACCGGGCAGCATCGCCGTCAAGATCAACTTGCTGGCGGCGGTGACCAGCGCGCTGTCTGCCGGCTTCTGGTTTCTGATCACCGAGCGTGTGCTGGTCGGATGGCTCACGCATCGGTGGCAGCGCATAACGGGTGGTGTGCTCGCGGCGCTGATCGGCGCAACTGCGTTTACCGTGTGGAACCAGTCGGTGGTGAACGAGAAGGTGTACACCGTCTCGTTGCTCGGTCTTGCGGCTATTTCGTGGCTGACGGTCCGGTGGTCCGATGATCCGGATGGTCCGATGGCCGACCGGGTTCTCGTTCTCATCGCGTATCTGCTCGGACTCGGCTACGCCAACCACATGATGGGGTTTCTCGCCGCCCCGGCAGTGGCGGTGGCGGTGCTCGTAAGGCGCCCCAAGACAATACTCAGATGGAAGTTGCTGGCGGTCTGCGCGGGGGCGGTGTTCCTCGGGGTCACCGTCTATGCCTTCCAGCCGATTCGCGCGGCGCACTTTCCAGCCATCAACGAGGGTGAGCCGACGGGTTGCCGGGAAGCGTTCAGCTGGGCGTGCACGCTGAGTTCGGAGACGTGGGACGCCTTCATGTACAACTTCAACCGGGGCCAGTACGGAAAGCCCTCGGTGTTCGATCGCTCGGTGCCGTTTACGGGGCAGCTGGGCATGTACTGGCTCTACTTCAAGTGGCAGTGGGTCCGCGATTCGGCGATGCAGATGCCGGTGCTGCAGAGCATGCTCGCCGCTCTCTACATGCTGCTCGGCCTGTTCGGCGGATGGGTTCACTGGAAGCGGGATCGGCGGTCGTTCTGGTACCTCGGCACGTTCATGTTGACGCTGACACTGCTGCTCATCTTCTACCTGAACTTCAAGTACGGTCACAGTCAGTGCACCATGGATGCCTCGCTTCAGAACGCCCCGTGCGAGGTGCGCGACCGCGACTACTTCTTTCTCATCAGCTTCTCGGCGTGGGGGGTGTGGGCGGCACTCGGCTTCATTTTCATCTGGGAAGCAGTTGCGGAAATGCTCGGGTCCGAGACAGTCGAGCTGGGCCGCGAACAGCTGAGGCTCCCCACCCGCCGGAGCTGGCTTCTCTCCTCGCCGCTGCTGCTGGTGGCGTGCCTGCCGCTCGTGCTCAACTGGAGCGATGCCTCACGAGCGGGCCAGACGCTGACGCGCGATTTCGCGTACGACATGCTCAACGCAGTGGAGCCGTACGGTATTCTCGTGACGGTGGGCGACAACGACACATTTCCACTCTGGTACGCACAGGAGGTGGAAGGAATTCGCAAGGATGTGGTGGTCGCCAACACGTCCCTGCTCAATACGGACTGGTACGTAAGGCAGCTCATCCGGCGGCCGGTTTACGAGTACGATGCGGCAGCCGGACCGGCAATCTACCGCGACCGGGAGTGGCCAAAGCCGAGCGGCCCGCCGTTGGCCATGACGCTGGACGAGGCGGACAGGATCCCGCAACTCGTCAGGCTGGCAGAGCCGCAGATCTTCCGCAAGGAGACTCCTCAGGGCACCGTCCAGGCAATGATCCAGGAGGGATATCTTGAGCGGGCCGACCAAGCGGTGCTGCTGATGATCCGGGATTCATACCCCACGCGCCCGATGTACATAAGCCGCACGGCTGGATCGTACGGCGATCAGCGGCTGGGCCTGACGAGTCATTTGCTGATGCAGGGGCTGGCCCGCAAGCTGGTGCCCGCCGTCCCGCAGGCGGGACAGGACACGCTGTTTCTTCCGCGCGACGGATGGGTCGACGTGCCCCGCAGCCTGGCGCTGTGGGACAGCGTATTTCTGGGCCACAATGCGCTGCTTCGCGAGGGAAAGTGGGTGGACAATGCCTCCGTCGGAATTCCGCTCCTCTACATGACCACGGCAGCGACACTGGCGCAGGCGGAACAGCAGCGCGGGAACGGTGAGGCGGCGCAGCGATTCATCGACCGCGCAGGGGAGCTGGCGAGAGCGGCGGGGGTGCAGTAGTTGGCACGCGTCCAGCCGATGTCGATGCGCTCTCGTTACAGCTGCGGTCGCGGTTTCTGACGGCGGCGCCGGGTCAGGCATAGGCGAGGTTAACTGAAAGCGTCATCCGATGAGCCTTCGTCAGGGACGTTTGCGACGCGTCCCGGCGCGGTGTCGCTCATGAGGTGCGCCAGCCAGCGCGACTCATCGTAGCTCTCGAAGAGAAACTTCGCGGCAATCGACATTGGCACCGCCACCAGCGCGCCGATGGGACCGAGCAGCCAGCCCCAGAAGATGAGGGAGATCACGACAACGATCGGCGCCAGATCGAGGCTTTCGCCGACGAAGCGTGGCTTGATGACGTTGTCGACGATGAAGTTGATCACGATGTAGCCGACGATGACCATGGCCGCGCGCGCAAAACCGAACTGAACGAGCGCGAGCAGCGACGGCGGAACGAGCGCGATAATGAAGCCGACATTCGGAACGAAGCTGAGAAGGAAGGAGACGACCCCCCACAGGATCGCGAAGTCCACACCCAGCGCGAGGAGCAGCGCCGTGTTGGCGACTGCCGCGATGAGTCCGAAGATCGAGTTTATGACGACATAGCTGCGCATGCTGCGGCCGAACCGGTTCGCCCGGTCTAGCGCGGAGGAAGACGACGCGAACGCATCGCGCAGCTTCTCTGGATACCGCACCGCCTCGAGCATCATGAACGCCATGAGCAGAACGAGAACCGCGACGTTGCCCGCGGTCTGGGTGAGCCGCCGGATGGCCCGGAGCGCGTAGCCGACGATTGCGCCAGGCTGTAGCGTCTCCGCCGAGAAGATCCGGGAGGTGTCGATCGGCAGCGCGGCAAGCTGCTGGGTAATCGTCTCCTGAATCGCCGCGACTCTCGGCTGATACCCGGGCAGGTTTTCCTGGAGCTGGAGGAGGGAGGTCCACACGAGCGCTACGAAGAGTGCGATCGCGAGGACCCCGAGCACGATTCCGGTGAGCGCAGCAACGGCGGGCGGCCAGCCGTGACGGCGGAGCCAGGTCGATCCGGGCCCCCACGCGATTGTGATGAGGAGTGCGACGATCACCGGCCCGATCACCGGTGCGGCGGCTCGCATCCCGGCGAGAAAGGCGACCGCGCTTGCGATGGTGAGAAGGAGGCGGCCCAACGGCGTGAGCGACCCCGTGGAGTCCGCTGATTTCATGGCGGGGCAGTATGCCCTGCTCTCCGGTCGCGAGCAAGGCGGCAGCCGATACGCGGAAGGGTCAGGTGAGGAGCGGACCCGCGCCGACTCTGGCGCTCCGGGTATCGTAGGTTGCCGCTCAACGTCACAGCGAATTGCGGCAAGGCATTGCTGCCCGGATAGCCCCCAAAACGCTGATATGGCCGAGCGGTCACTTTTGGAACTCGCCGAGGCGCGTCTCGCTCTCCGTGAGACCCTCAGCCGTCCGGTCGATCATCTCATACACGCCGGCGTGCGTGCTCCGGAACTGCTCGTAAGAGGCCTCGGACTCCCACCGGTCGATGGTCAGGTAGCGCCGCGAGCCATGGGCTGCGAACAGCAGCTCGGTGCCGATGTAGCCGTCCGCCTTCTGAAAGAGTGCGACCCAATCACCAGACGGGCCGTAGAGTGTCTCGAAGGCTGCTTCCGCACCGGGCCGGACATCATATGTCCAGAGGATTACGAACATGATTTGCGGATATGCACACGACGCTCAGTTTGGAGAATGGAAGTTTCAGCGACTCATCACGTACTTCCAGAAAGCGCCCGCGTCGCAGACGCGGGCAACACCTTCCCTAATTCCCATTTCCTATTTCAACTCTTCATCGGCCTAACGGCGTATAGGAAGCGTACAAAGCCTATCTCCGCCGCGTTCTTCGTGAGTTCGACATTGACCCAAGCGATTACGTCACCGAACGGGCGGTCCTTGAACGGCCACCGGGTTCGCTCCGGCGATTGCAGCTCCGAATCCGTGATCTGCTCGAGTGCCTCACGCCACTCCACCTGCAGTCCTTGTATCCAATCTCGCGCCTGGCCGGCGGTACCGGGCCACATCACGTTCTCGCGTGCCAGTGTTCCGCGGCCGAATGAGTGATCGATCACCATCGACCACCAGAAGCCGACGTGCCACGTGAGCCATGCGATGCTTGGCGGGCCCAGGTCGTATCGCTCGTGCTCCGGCCAGTCGGCTCGCCACCGTCCATCGGTACCCTGATGAACGTGCAATCCCTGTTTCGCGGGGCGCCACAAGCACTCCTCCGTGGCTAGTCCGTCGAGGTGGAGGCTGGCGAGCTTCCACGTCATCTCGAACTGCCGCATCAGATAGCCGCGCGCTTCGTCCGTCATGTCCAGCCGCATGACGGCACAGCCGCAGACTCCAAAGCCGTCAAAGCGAAGAGATGCATGACCGCCACAAGCGGTAAGTAGTGTGAGCAAGATTACGTTCGGACGTCTTTCCCACGGATGCAGCACGGCAATGCCTTCGGCCTGCATGATGCGCCCCGACCGTACGAAGGGTCAACCCTTTCGAGCAGGATGTGCCGAACGAGGAACTGCGGCAGATAATCGCCTGGCTGCCGGCCGGCGCGATCATGGACGCCTACGTGTCGTTCAACAACATTCCGCGCGTCAAGAACGCAGAGCTCTTCCGCGAACTTATGGCCAGCGACCATTCGGGTGCCTGACGACACCGAGTGAGTGCCATTCGCCCCGTCGGCTTTTCACCTGTTCCTCTGGGCCGTCGTCGGTCTCGGAATGAACTGCTGACGATCTTGACGGCGGCGTTTGTCGCTGCGCAGTTAGTGGGGCACTTGCGGCCCAGTGAAGGGGACGTACTATCACCCGCTCAGGGTTCCCCCGGTTCCCCACCACACACGGAGTGTGCATGTACACGCCCCACGGTCTGCCCTTTGTCCTTGCATTTCTGGCGCTCAGCGCCTGCGCTGCGCCGGATCAGGATCCAGAAACCGCCCCGCCCATGGACGCGGCGGCCATGAAGGACACCATTGGGGCTCGGGAGCGGGAGTGGTCCGCCGCCTTTCTAACGGGAGATGGTGCGGCCGTCGCCGCGCTCTACACCGAGGATGCCGCTTCGATTCCCCCCACCGGCGACTGGCACCGCGGCCGCACCGCAATCGCGCAGGACTTGCAG